>JAHZJJ010000075.1 GCA_022600975.1 Gammaproteobacteria bacterium | reverse complement strand
TCCAAACGAAATGATACTCAATTTTGTATTTCGTGTGTGGGCCAGTTCTATATTCCATAGCTAAACACGGTAATACAACCGCTAGCTGAAAGCTACCCGCCTGAAAGGCGGGGGTTTAAACCTATAACTCGGACGAATTAACCAGTAATCTGGCTGAGGTTGGCGGTTTTGCCAGCTCCAGCCTGACTGAAGGCAATCCAGATATTCAGTTTCATCTATCACCAGTACCATTGTTTCAACATGGGCTAAAGAAACCCCGAGGTTACGGCTATTCTTTACATGCCTGCGCGCTGCGACCTAAAAGTCGCGGCGAGATCACCCTAAGGTCGCCAAACCCCTCTGCCCTACCTGTTATTCAACCCAACTATTTAAGTGCACAAGAGGATGTAAACGTACTAACAGAGGGGTTTGAGATGGCGCGAGATATTTTGGAGCAGCCAGCATTGCAACGTTACCATAAACACTGGTGGAATCCACAAACAGCGCTTAGGCACAAATCCTCAATCCATACATTCATTCGTCAATATGCAGAAACGATTTATCATCCAGTGGGCAGCTGTAAAATGGGAGAGGATTCAATGGCGGTAGTCGACAGTGAATTGCGCGTACGAGGCATCAGTGGACTACGCATAGTAGATGCCTCCATAATGCCAACCCTGATCAGTGGCAACACCAATGCGCCAGTCATTGCCATTGCCGAAAAAGCTGCAGCATTGATTCTCAAACACACTGCTCCACCGACACGAGCCAAAAAAGTAAGCCAAACTGCATGATCTGGCAATGCCCACATTGTAAGCGCCCACTTATGGCGGCTGCAGAACTCCATTTGAAGTCCTGGCGCTGTGCTAACGGCCACAGCTTTGATTGCTCAAAAGAGGGCTATATCAATCTGCTTGCGGTCAACCACAAACGCAGTCGCGAGCCCGGAGATTCTGCGGCTATGCTACAGGCTCGCAGGCGTTACCTAAACGCTGGCCATTATCAACAGCTGGCCGACTGCATTGTTGCGATGCTTCCCCCTGCGGTGGGTATGCGCCTATTAGATATCGGCTGTGGGGAGGGTTACTATACCCGTCGACTCGA
The DNA here is from genome assembly GCA_022600975.1 of Gammaproteobacteria bacterium. Lineage (GTDB taxonomy): Bacteria > Pseudomonadota > Gammaproteobacteria > Pseudomonadales > Cellvibrionaceae > Microbulbifer. Next base: position 56,943 of record JAHZJJ010000075.1, on the reverse strand, counting down.
AGCTTCAGGCTGGCCTGCGGATGCATTGGCGGGCATTGATATAGCTAAAGCAGGTGTGCGACTAGCAGCCAAACGCCAGCCCTCAGCACAGTTTGTAGTTGCCAGCAATTACCACTTGCCTGTCCTTCATCACAGTGTTGAACGCTTGCTACGCATCTTTGCTCCAGGGCCAAGCGAGGAATTACAACGTGTACTGAAGCCTGGTGGTATCTTGTTGGATGTTTCGCCAGGGCCAGAGCATTTGTGGTCACTCAAAACCATGCTGTACTCGCACCCCGAATTACATACCGCGCCCAAGCTGATCGCTGGATTTTCGCTGCTTACTGAAGAGCGCTGCTGCTTCCCAATAGCCATTCGCGGCCACCAGGCCGTTGCCGATCTGCTGGCAATGACCCCCTTCGCCTGGGCCGGGAGTATCCAAGCCAAAACCGCACTGCAAAATTGTGAAAGTCTAAATCTAGAAGCCGACTTTATAGTGCGCAAATGGTATCGAGACACCTAAAATGGCAACTGCCCGAGATTTTAATTTTATGCAGCGAGCTCTGGAGCTAGCCAGCAGCGCAGCTGAGCACAATGAGGTGCCGGTAGGCGCTATAGTGGTACTTGAGGGAAAAATCATTGGCGAAGGCTCTAATAAGCCTATCAGCAGTTGCGACCCTAGCGCCCACGCAGAAATTGTCGCCTTGCGCGAGGCCGCGCAGCAACAACAAAATTACCGCCTGCCCAGTGCCACTCTCTACGTCACGATCGAGCCCTGTACTATGTGCTTTGGGGCCTTAATACACGCTCGTATCACCCGGCTTGTATATGGTGCCGCCGAGCCCCGTGCCGGCGCTGTGCACAGCCAACTACAGCTGCACCAACAGCCTTTTTTTAATCATAAAATAACGGTGGAAGGTGGAATTATGGAGCGGGAATCAGCACTATTGGTAAAAGAATTTTTCCAAAGGCGTCGTTAAACTTGATAATATAGCAATAATAAAACGCGCAGTAACTTCAACTACTCAAACAATCAAAATAAACCCTTAGGTAATTTGTATATGGCCAAGTTCAAGGAAATATTGTCTTTAAATAAAGTTAACAAATGCTATGGCGATCTGCAAGCCTTAGAAAATATAAGCTTTTCAGTTGGGAAAGGAGAAATAGTGGCTCTTATCGGCAACAATGGCTCTGGAAAAACCACTACCATAAGGTCGATTTGCCATCTATTAAAATACGACACCGGGAATATACATTTTGACGGACAAGAAGTTACCGAGCCCGGACCCTACTTAAAGAAAATTGGTGTTGTTCTGGAGGGCAGTAGAAATTGTCATTGGCGCTTGAATCCTATACAGAATGCCAAATATTTTGCGGGCTTGAAAGGTTACAACAATTCAAAAATAAAGCAGCGCATACAATATTTTATAGAGATCCTCGGGCTCAATAAATATCAAAATATGGAAGTGGGAAAGCTTTCCACAGGCAACCGACAAAAAACAGCACTATTGTGCTCGTTGATCTTTGAACCAAAACTAACCTTATTAGATGAGCCCACTCTAGGGCTAGATATAGAGACTACTGAAGCACTAAAAAATGCCATACTTAAGCAGGTAGCCAATGAAGGAACTAGCCTTTTGATCACCTCTCACAATATGGATTTTATCGATAAAATCTGTGATAGAGTGATCGTTATAGAACAGGGAAAAATTGTCTTCAATGACACCTTGGAAAAATTGAAAAACAGACTTTACAAATACGAGCTTAATATCGTTGAATCAAAACAAACCTATGAGCATCTACAAACACAGCTAAAAGGCTACGAAGCTGATTTATCACTGGACTTTAATTGTAGAGATGCAACAACCTCAATAAAATTTAACGATACCAATATTGCCTTGTCCGCCCTATCCTACCTACACAACAAAAATATACACATCCAAGAATTATCTATGCACACATGTAGCATGGAAAAAGCTTATGTAGAACTTTTAAGGGACAATAAATTATGAAAAAATTATTCAATTTATTCATAAATGAATTCAAACTTCGCCTTTTTGAAATGCGCCAATACTGGTTTGAAACCATATCTTCAACTATTTTTATTATTATTGTTTTTAGCGGATTGTTTTACGGCATAAAATTGTTTTCTACAGATATAGCAACCAATGAGAATTTAGACAGTTTGGTATTTGGATTTTTTATCTGGATGTTCGCTTCCTCTGCTTATATCTCTGTTACAAGCATTGTTGTAGAAAATAACCAAAAAGGATTTGTAGAGCAACTATTTCTATGCCCACTGGGGTTTAAAACCCTTATCCTTACCCGTGCTGCCGTAGAATTGATAATCGGTTATCTAACTATGCTATTGGTGGCATTTATTAGCATGGCACTAACTGGCAATTGGTTATCTGTAAATTTTGCCAGCTTATTTCTATTACTAACCATAGCAACCCCGTCTTTGATTGGGCTTGGTCTCATTCTTAGTGGCCTAGCATTTTTATTTAAAAAAGTAGAAACCATTACCGCATTAATGAGCATTCTAATTATTGGCTTGATATCCACATCAGCATTACCAATAAATATATTTTCTGCCCTACCCTTTTCTTCTGGAGCATCACTTGCTAGATCAGTAGTATTAAAAGGTGAGCCTTTAATTATTTTGGACTTATTCGCAGTTGCCGCAAACTCCATAGCCTATTTTCTTATTGGAATCTATCTCTTTTCATGGCTTGAGAAAAAAACAAGAGAAAGAAACTTGATAGGACAATATTAGATATAGGTAACTTATTAGGTTAATTTTATTGCGCCCTACGCACAACAAAAGCACAAGAAAGAATAAAAACACGGCTAGATAAATGAATGGGCGCCATATAACCCTGACATAAATATCAACTATGGTATTTTAATCGCTTGCATTCTAAGATAGACCTAAAACTACAGGAAAAAGAATAATTTTTCTGCCAAATGAGACGACCATCAAAAATAAAATGCTTAGTATAAATAATTGAAATTTATGTCAAATGGACACACTACTTTCAAAGCAAGCGATTGAATGAAAAGAAGATCGCGCTAATCATGTGTTCTGGCTAGAGCGAGGTTTACCTGTCAAAGCGCTACCCGATAACTACCTGGAGACCCTATGTTGATGAAAGCATTATCCGTTTTAGCTGCCTTGCTGATAGTTCACTCAGCTTTCGCCGTGCCACCTCTGGGCCTTCCACCTGTACCTGTACCTACCAACAATCCACAGACACCTGAAAAAATTGCTCTGGGAGATAAACTCTTTCGCGATGAGCGCTTCAGTTTGACTGGTGACGTAAGCTGCTCAACCTGCCACGATGAGAAGAAGGTATTTACCGATTCACCTTTAGTAGTTTCTGAAGGCATCAATAAATTAACCGGCACTCGCAACGCCCCAACCCTGGTCAATGCGGCCTACAATCAAACACAATTTTGGGATGGTCGCTCGCCCGACCTTGAAGATCAGGCGCTGCACCCACTAATCAACCCGGTGGAAATGGCGCTTCCAAACCATGACCCACTGCTGGCAATACTACGCAGTGACCCAGAGTACACTTCTGCATTTAAAAAAGTGTTTGGTGTATCCCCTGATGCTATCACCATGGTCGAGGTAACCAAAGCTATTGCCGCATTTGAGCGCACCAAGATAAGTGGCAACTCACCATTTGATCGCTGGTATTTCGGCGGCGACAAAAAGGCACTGAACGCAACAGAACAACGCGGCTTTGATATTTATTTAAACGAGGGGCGCTGCCTATCTTGCCATGTGATCGAACAGGATCAGGCAATATTCACCGACCACCGCTTTCACAATATCGGTGTCGGTATCAATGAAATGCAGAATCGCATCGGCGGAATTGCTCAGGCATTTCAACGCCAAAGGCTCGCTAATCCAAGTCTCGATGTAGATATCTCGGTACTGACCGATACCAATGTCTCGGAGCTTGGGCGCTTTGCCATCTCCGAACAGCTCAATGACCTCGGCGCCTTCAAAACCCCAACACTGCGCAATGTGGCTCGCACTGCGCCCTATATGCACGACGGTAGCATCGAGACACTGCGCGAAGTGGTAGAGCACTACAACAATGGCGGCGTTACCAATGAGGGTGACCCGGTCAACCCTTTTATCAGCGGAGGTATTCGCCCACTGAATTTGACTGAGGAACAAATCGATGATCTTGTGGCCTTTATGGAAGCCCTAACCAGCCCGGAATACGAAGAAAACCAAATGGGAAATTAGTATGACAACAAATCGTAGAGACTTTTTGCGCCAAGCGGGCGCCGGTATGGTAGCAGGCATGTTACCCATGAGCATGGTTAAGCTAAGCTTTGCCGATCAACAGCAAGATTTTTTCTTTGCCTACATTTCTGATGCCCATATTCAACATATAAAGGGTAATCAGTTTGTGCGCAATTGGGATCAGGGGTTAATTCGCGCGGTGGCCGAAACAAACCTCTTGGAGCCAAAACCGGATTTTGTTGTTTTCGGTGGCGATCTGGCTCAACTCGGCACTAAGCCCGAACTCGATCACGGCGCGGAAATCTTATCGGGGCTCAAATATAAAACGTATGCAGTAATGGGCGAACACGATTACTACCTGGATCTCGGTGACTACTGGAGTGAACTCTATGGTGATCAATATTACAGCTTTGACCACAAGGGGGTTCACTTCATCGTCCTCAACAGTATCCTTACCTATGACGACTGGACCTTTGAACGTTGGCCAACCGCAGAGCAACGGATGCTAGAAATGGCGGGCCTCGACAACCCCAATGGTTCCCCCTTTATGGTCGGCGACAAACAGCTTAAGTGGTTAGAAAACGATTTGTCCAAAGTCAAAAAAAGCACACCTGTTGTCGTGCTGTCACACTCGCCTCTGCAAAAAATCTACCGCGGTTGGAATTTCTGGACAGAGGAAGCTGAGCAGGTTCAAAAACTGCTAAAGCCCTTCAAATCGGCAAATGTTATCTATGGCCATGTACATCAAATCCAATACAATCAGATCGACAATATCGCCTTTACCTCGGTGATGGCAACAGCCTGGCCCTGGCCCTACCCGGCCAGCTACGCTCAAGCCGAAAGCCATCTGCCAATGCTCACTGTACCGATAAATCGTGCTGATCCATTTAACGAACGCGATGCCACCGGCTGGCAATTCATCAATATGCATAGCGGACGCATGGATATGCACTTTAACCTCTATGACAACGCTAACCGCACTGTTGCCTTTAACCGTGAACGCAATAGACCAGAAGATATAAAATATCAACCTCAATCACATCGCATTCCACCACAACAACACTACTAAATACGACCAAATATAAGGAAAATAAAAATGAAAAAGCTCTTTTTGTTATTGCTCGGTTGCGGATTTAGCACAATCGCTATTACCGACGAATTTACCCAGCAGGACGTTAATCGTTGGCAGGCCCAGTTTGAACAAGTCGCCAGTGAAGGCCGTGCCTTATGGATTAGCGCAGATCTTGGTAAAAACGGAGTTGCCTGTGCCCAGTGCCACCCTAACGCGGCCGATACACACCCGGAAACCTATCCCAAGTTTCAAAAACAACTCGGTCGAGTCGTGCAAATTTGGGAGATGATCAACTGGTGTATTCGCAACCCTCTCGAAGGTAATGTACTCGCCGCAGATGATCCCGATATGATTGCATTACAAGCGTATATATATAAGGAACGCCGCGGGGTTGCGCTGGAGCCGGGGAAACACTAAAGCTATAAGCTTTCAGTCTAAATATCCGAAGAATTATGTATAGAGGCAAAGGAGAATGTGGATTGAACCTATTTAAGCCCACAACTTGGCATCAATACTTACTGAGATTTTTATAGTTGACGTCTCTACTTGGTAGGGAATTTAAGGGTCTTTAACTCGCCCTTCAGGGCCAAAATATCAAATACTTTGAGTCTAAGCTGTAAAAAAATTGCCAGAATTTACGAGCAATACAGTGAGTAGGGGGCTATAACCACAGCAAGCTGTTCGAAGTGTTACTTTAAACTAACCCCCTATAATCAATTGCACAATGCAATAATCAAGGATAGCAGAATGATAGGTTCTGAAAAAAAGGGGGCTGGGGAAGTTTACAATCAACCCAAAATTCTTACTGCAGGTATGGTTGTACCCTTTATTCTTGTAACCCTGCTTTTTCCTCTCTGGGGCTTTGCCAATGACATCACCAATCCGCTGGTGCGAGCATTTAAAGACATATTCCTGATTACCAATGCCCAGAGCACCTTGGTACAGTTTGCCTTCTATTTAGGTTATGGAATGATGGCAATTCCCGCCGCTATTTTTATTCGCAACTATTCCTATAAGGCAGGTATTCTACTGGGGTTAGCACTCTATGCAATAGGGGCTGCATTGTTTATTCCCGCCAGCCTATACCGGGAATTTACTTTTTTCCTGCTGGCGCTATGGATACTCACCTGTGGCCTAGCACTGTTGGAAACTACTGCCAACCCCTATATTCTCTCTATGGGACATCCAGATACAGGCACCAGAAGACTAAACCTGGCTCAGGCATTTAATCCTGTGGGCTCTCTAACCGGAATCTATGTAGCATCTGCATTTATCCTCAGTCAACTGGAAGTGGAAAAGTTTCGACAGGCAGAGAAAGCTGCCAATCCGGAATATGCCGCAATGTTGCCTTCGGTGGTGAATGGCAAGTTAACCGAGGCATTGAACCAGTTCTCTAGTGCAAACCCCGCGGCCTTTCAGGCAATGCAGACTGCAGATCTAGCAACTGTACGCGGCCCCTATGTCGTTATCGCCGCAGTTGTGGCCATGCTGTTTTTAATGTTTTTATTCAGTAAATTACCCAATACCATGAAACACGACCACCCATTAACTCGAAAGGAGCTGAAAGAGACCTTTGGCCGGCTTCTTCACAACCAACACTATTTGGAAGGAGTCGTGACGCAGGCATTTTATGTTGGCGCTCAAATTATGTGTTGGACCTTTATTATCCACTACGGCATGATTGTCATTGGCATGACAGCAGCTCAAGCACAAGAGTATAATTTAATTGCTACGACTATCTTCGTCAGTGGCCGTTTTATTTGCACCTTTCTATTGGGCTATATCAAACCCGGTTTACTGCTTTGTATTTTGGCCATTGGCGGTGTTTTCTGTATGCTGGGCACTATTTTTCTCGGTGCCATAGCGGGCTTTTATAGCTTAATTGCCGTTTCTGGGTGTATGTCGCTAATGTTCCCAACAATATATGGTATTGCCCTTAAAGGCATGGGGGACGATGCCAGCCTGGCTTCGGCGGGCCTGATAATGGCCATTGTCGGCGGCGCATTCTTGCCGCCACTGCAGGGCATGCTGATTGATGGTGGCCCTATAATTGGTACTATCCCTTCAGTAAAAACCTCTTTCTTTTTACCACTGATTTCCTTTGTGGTTATCGCCATCTATGGCTACCGAACGCTTCGTCTGAAACAGACCAAGGTTTACGAAGATAAAACCGCAAAGTAAATAAGATAGCGCTTAGAGGCAATCAATTTATCCAACGGCGCCAACCGATCATGCGAGCATTCTGGACCCCTCCATAGCTTCATCAGCAAACTCACCCACTTCGCGGTGAAATTTCTCAAGTCTACTACCAGATATGCGGTTAAGCTGCTCGGTATACCCCAGCCCACTTTGGAAACTTCGACGCTGCTCGACTAACTTTCTTTGCGATATAGCGGATTTAGCCGGTACAAAACCCATATCTTCCAGACGCAACAACTTATGTATAGCAACCCATTCGCCATCAAGGCGCAATTTAAGCTTCGGATTGATAATGTAATGACCTCGCCGCAAACGCAAAAAGAGTTTGCGATTATATTTGCAATCACGGCTGACTTCGTTTCCAGACAAAATACTGCTGATATAAGCCAAGCGTTTGCGCCGCTGCGGCAAAATAGAAGCAGGCAGTTGTTGTACTTTTTCGGCAATATCCTTCGCTGTATAGGCGCTGCCTCTTACTACCACATTACCCAGGTGGCAATAAAACAACGAAAACATCAAGTTCAAAATAAATAGCCCCATAAACTGGCCGTCCAACTTCACTAGGCGGCCCTCCACTTGTATCGCAAGACTCTTCAATGCCAACAAAGGATAAATTTGGCCCGCTTTGTTTTTTGCGTACTTGGTATCGGTCAGCGCCAGCTCCAGGCTCATTTGCGCAGCATTGATACCATTGCTTCCGGTCAAAGAAAGGGAAGCTCCACGCTCAATCAGCGCTTCTACCAAAGTAAGGTTGCCCAATCGTGTTGCCACCATCAGTGGCGTTAAATTAAAAATGGTTCTGTGATCAACACCATATTTTTCCGTATCGCGCAATACTGCATTGGGATTCTTCAAATCGTAAGCCATAAAATGCTTACGAAATAATTGTTTTAAACATTTTTCTTGTTGTTCTGCGGGTTTGAACCCCGCCTTCATCAATTCATTCAAAGTTGGTAAATGAGAATAGAGCACGGCATATTCTAATGCTTTTAACCGATCTTTTTTATTATTTCCAGCTAAGGCTTTTTCCTTCAGTGCGGTAAATGCCTCACGATCCAGCACTGGCCAGGGAACGGTTTTCTCTTGTAGAATACGCTGACGAATCTCTTCAGCCTGTTCTTCCTTGCCCTGCAATTCCAGCTTGCGCGCCTCTTTTTGCCATTCATCCAGGCTAGAGTCCTGCTGCTTTAAAGTCAGCTCGCCGTCAAAACGTGCCAGCCCCAGCAATTCAATGACCGCATGCTGAGGTTGACTTTCCACAACATAAAGATTGCACACAGCCCGAGTAATAGCCACATACAAAGCGTTAATGAAAAATTTATACATTTCCAACGACTTATCTTGCTTATTCTTCGCCCGACCATACACCAAAATATCCTGCTCCAGCATCTTGGCATCAACGCCCGCAGCGATATCACGAAAAATTTTTGCTTCATCGCTGATAAAGTTGAACAGAATGATATTCTCATATTCCAGGCCTTTGGCTTCCTGAATAGAAAATACAAGAGGTGTATTAAACCAGCGTCGCGCCTCCGCCTTTTGATCTGAGTGCATAACCAAAACGGCAAACTGGGTTGAACGTGCAGTTTTGCTATCCAGATCGCGCCTGATGAACTCAGAATCTTGCAATAGTTGCAAAGTGCCCTTTTGTTCACCCATACTGGTTACCAGATAATTACTCTCCTTGTCAATGGAACCAAAACGCGCGTGCTTTAATTTTAAAACTCGGTTGGCCACCTCAGTAATTACCGGTGAATTACGATAATTCGCATGTAATATCTGTATTGCTTCACTTTGGTCGGTCAAGCTGCGATTTTCAAAGAATAGGGTTTTAACCTTAGACCAGGAAAAAAAATTTGGATGCACTATCTGGTTAGCATCGCCACACAATAGAAATTGCCCAGCGACTCGTAAGGTTTTTAGAATCAAATAAAGCTGAATATTGGTCATATCCTGTACTTCATCTATGACTACAAAATCATAGCGGGGCGACACTTCACCCAAATAGTCATGACTTAAAATATTGGGATCAAAGCGGTTAGCCTGAGACAGATATTGTAAATAACGCTCAAACAAATCGTAGACTTGACTACGCTCCTCCATAGCATAAATGGATTGTTTGATACCCAAGGCCAAATATTCCTCACGATCCAACCAGGCAGTTTGAGTGGATGGCCCCGTCAACACTCCTCGGAATTCCTCAAACAGTTTATGGGAGTCTTTTAACCGAGTAGCGGCCTTGTGACGCTGGAACCAGCCCTCAAATTCTTTAGGGGTGATTTCCCGGCCCGCTGGTACTTTTATACTTTCTAAGAACTCGTGAAACGATAGGAAATCGATTGTCTGGTTGTCATTCGTGTAGTCGTGAGCATAGTAGAGATTGCGGGCGCTTTGCACTAAAAAATTTGACAGACTAACGAATAATATATCCCCTACCGCATGTTTCATTTTTTCCAAAGTCAAAGCAGTTTTACCACTGCCGGCAGAGCCGATTACCACCAGTGGCGGTGGCAGCTCATAGATTGCTTCTTGTTCATTGTCGAAAGAGAGAATTTTATTCAGCAGGTGAAAACGATTGCTGGAGGGATTCATATAGGTCAGCGGTTGCGGCTCGACCTCCTCAATGCCGTTAAGCGATACTATTTGTGTTTCATCAATAACGGCGCCACGCTTTAAGAATCGAGATTTATCATAAGCGTGGTTGGGAAGATATTCTAAAACTAGGCAATAACTCTGACCATTGTAACTATACAGCGAGAATAACAGGCGATCATTGCGATTCAGTCGCGCCCGATACAAATTATCCGCTATTTTTTTCACATCGGCCTGAGTAAAGTTATTGTTCTCAATAGCGGACTGAAATTTAGCAAACCCCGGAATCTTATCGGAATTCAGTTCATTGTAAAGTCGTATTTTCATAATGTTAAAAAGCTTTTATGACTATTGTCTACGCCACTTGGTTTCTTCGCGGCTATCTTCCAATACTATACCCTGGGCTTTCAGTTGCTGACGAATTTCATCTGCGCGCGCATACGCTTTTTCGCGTTTGCAGCGCTGACGCTCAGCAATGGCCTGTTCAATTTCCTGCTCAGAAATTGACTCGCCACCACGGGAATGCTTAAACCAGACTTCCGGGTTCTGCTGTAATAGACCAAGCAAATTGCCTCCAGCCAGCAAACGTGCTTTAAGCTCAGCTTTTGACTCAGTATTACTTTTGTTTTTATTTAATGTTTTGGCTAACTGATGTAATTCACTGATCGCAATAGGGGTATTTAAATCATCTTCCAATGCTGCCTGTAAAGCACTGCCATTTAAGTCCACTGTCACTGGTTCAAGTTCACCACTATCACGCAACGCACCATAGAGCGTATCGAGGCTACGCCAAGCTTGATCCAGCAGTGCAGTATTAAAATTAACATCTGAGCGATAGTGTGCCGAAAGCAGGGCAAAGCGCAACACCTCGCCCGGGTAATGTGCCAATAATTCATTGACCATGCGAAAATTACCCAGCGATTTAGACATTTTTTCGCCGTTAATATTAACATAGCCATTGTGCAGCCAAAAACGCACAAAGTCTCCACCGTTGGCGCAGCAACTTTGAGCCCGCTCGTTTTCATGGTGAGGAAAGATTAAATCGCGGCCGCCACCGTGAATATCAATCGTATTGCCCAGGTGTTTTTTGATCATCGCCGAGCACTCAAGGTGCCAGCCGGGTCGACCGCGCCCCCAGGGGCTGTCCCAACCAGGCTCATCTGGAGATGACGGTTTCCACAGTACAAAATCACCAGCATATTTTTTATAGGGTGCAATTTCTACCCGTGCCCCCGCCAGCATATCATCTACAGAACGGCCTGATAGCACGCCGTAATGCTGTAGAGATTTGACCGCAAACAAAACATGCCCCTCAGCCTCATAGGCATGCTCTTTTTCGACCAGCAATTGCACCATCTCGATCATTTCTGGCAAATGTTCAGTGGCATAGGGAGTAATATCCGGCTGCAAGTTATTTAAAGCCGCCATATCCTGCATATAAAGCTGTGCAAAACGTGCCGTAAGTGTTGTAATTTCTTCGCCATCTTCACGGGCAATTTTAATAATTTTATCGTCAATATCAGTGATATTGCGCGCATAAATTACCTGCTTAAACTGCGCCTTGAGCAGCCGATACAAGGTATCAAAAACCACCACCGGCCTCGCGTTGCCAATGTGCACCCGGTTGTAAACCGTCGGCCCACAAACATACATCCGCACTTGGTCTGCTATCAGGGGTGTGAAAAGTTCTTTTTTACCAGAAAGGCTGTTGTAAAGCTGAAGTGCCATAAAAATTTCAACTATTCATAAATTGTTTTGCCTGCTAGCAGGTCGAAGATAATACTTATTTATGTTGCACTTTTACCCAGCTATCACGCAAGCTGATAACACGGTTGAACACCGGCTTTTCAGCACTGCCAAATTTGCTGTCGCGACAGAAATAACCATTGCGCTCAAACTGATAGCTGCATCCCTCTTCGGCACCCACCAAGCTGAGCTCTCCCTTGCAATCGGAAAGTACTTTCAGGCTATCTGGATTGACATAATCGAGAAAATTTTTGTCGCCAGCATCGGGGGCCGGGTCATTAAACAGGCGATCATACAAACGCACTTCACAGTCAATATGCTGCTCGGTAGACACCCAGTGGATTACCCCTTTTGGTTTTATGCCATCAACAGGGTCTTTACCCAAGGTGTCTAAGTCGACCCTACAATGCACTGCTATAATTTCTCCAGCGGAGTTCTTTTCCACGGATTCAGCCTGTATTACATAGGCATTACGCAAACGCACTTTTTTACCCAATACCAAACGCTTATATTTTTTGTTGGCCTGTTCACGGAAATCTTCCCGCTCAATATATAAGCTGCCTCCAAACGGCAGTTGGCGCGCAGGCAGATCATCGCGATTTGGATGGCCCGGAGCACTGAGTATTTCAATCTGCCCTACTGGGTAATTGGTCAAAATAATTTTTAATGGCTCCAATACGCACATGGCCCGCGGTGCAGATTTATCCAGGTCATCACGAATAGCAAATTCCAGCATACCCACATCCACCACTGAATCGGAGCGAGTAACCCCGATCATGTCGCAGAAATTGCGAATCGCCGCTGGCGAAACGCCGCGTCGTCGCAGGCCCGATAAAGTCGGCATGCGCGGATCATTCCAGCCATCCACATAGCTTTCATCCACTAATTGTTTCAATTTGCGCTTGGAAACCACCGTGTAATTGAGCCGCAGACGCGCGAATTCAATCTGCCTTGGCCTAACGGGCACCGGCAGATTAGCGATAAACCAATCGTACAGCGGCCGGTGATCTTCAAATTCCAGGGTACAAATAGAGTGGCTGATACCCTCCAGCGCATCACTCTGACCATGAGAAAAATCATAGCTGGGGTAGACACACCATGTATTTCCCGTCTGGTGATGCGGGGCTTTTTTAATACGGTAAATAACCGGATCGCGCAAATTAATATTTGGCGATGCCATATTAATTTTGGCGCGCAGGCTGCAGCTACCCTCTTCTTTCTCACCCTGGGTCATGCTGTCAAAAAGCGCCAGATTTTCCTCTACACTGCGCTCCCGGTAGGGGCTGTTTGTGCCCACAGAGGTAAGGGTGCCACGATGAGCACGGGCCTGTTCCGGCGACAGATCGCACACATAGGCCTTGCCGTCTTTAATTAACTGTATCGCCCACTGATGCAGTTGTGCGAAATTGTCTGAAGTGTATCTGACCTCTCCCGCCCACTCAAAGCCGAGCCAGGATACATCGCGGATGCCCGCCGCAACATACTCCTCCTCTTCTTTCACCGGATTGGTATCATCAAAACGCAGGTGGCAACACCCACCAAACGTTTTGGCGAGACCAAAATTCAAACAGATGGATTTAGCATGGCCTATGTGTAGATAGCCATTGGGCTGAGGTGGAAAGCGCGTGACCAATTGCGAGACTCTACCCTCAACGAGATCTTCGCGAATGATATTCTGTAAAAAGTGTGTGGGCTTGGTTTCGAGTGCCATAAATTGCTCTTATAGATACCGCTATCAGATTAAGCTGCCAATTATAACGTAGTTGACACAAATCGCGCTCGTTTTGCACCGCGGTGCTATGGGAGTATCATGCAGGCCCAAGATGACCCCAAACAGGAACTTTTATGATTACTTTGCGTACTACTTACGGCGACATTGGCATTGAACTCGATTTCGATAAGGCACCTCAAAGCGCCGCCAACTTCCTTCAGTACTGCCGCGATGATTTCTACAGTAATACTATTTTTCACCGGGTAATCAATAACTTTATGATTCAAGGTGGCGGCATGACTGCCGATTTAAGCCAAAAGTCAACTCGGGACCCAATTGAAAATGAAGCCGATAACGGCCTTAAAAACGATACCGGCACCCTGGCCATGGCACGCACCTCAGACCCGCATTCTGCTACAGCCCAGTTTTTTATCAACATCAATGATAACGATTTCCTTAACTTCCGCTCAAAAGACGACCAGGGCTGGGGCTACTGTGTATTCGGTAAAGTGGTCGACGGTATGGACGTGGTCAACAAAATAAAAGAAGTTGCCACCGGCAACAATGGCTTTCATCAGGATGTACCCACAGAAACCATCACCATTACCGCAGTCAACATCTCCGATCATTACGCGGATAAATAGAGCTGCACCTTGACCACTTATCTGATCTCAGACCTGCATTTAGATCAACAGCGCCCACACATCACCCGTGGTTTTTTTGACTTCTTGCAGGGCCGGGCCGCCACTGCCGAGGCTCTGTATATCCTCGGTGACTTCTTTGAAGTGTGGATTGGTGACGATGACGATGCGCCTCTGGTGACCCAGGTCGCCGGGGCACTGCGCCGCTATAGCGATAGCGGGCCCCGCGTTTACCTGATGCACGGCAATCGTGACTTTCTACTCGGCGATCACTTCGCCCGCCGCTGTGGCGCCACTTTAATACCCGATCCCAGCCTTGTCACTTTGGCCAACCAGCAGATTCTACTGATGCATGGCGACAGCCTCTGCACCCGCGATAGTGAATATATGGCCTTTCGCCAGCAAGCCCGCGATCCTGACTGGCAGCGTACCCTACTGGCCAAAGCTCTATCTGAGCGCCGGAAAATTGCCACACAATTGCGCGCAGCTTCCAAATCTATGAGCAGCCGCAAAGCGGATGACATCCTTGATGTAACCCCTAACGAAGTCAACGCCGTGATGCGCCAGCACCAAGTACATACGCTGATCCACGGCCATACCCACCGACCGGCACGTCACAATTTTGAAGTGGATGGAAAAACAGTTGAACGCATAGTGCTCGGCGATTGGGGCTCGTTCGGCTGGTGCATCCTCGCCGAGCAACAGTCACTGCAATTGATCAAGTGGCCTATTGCGCTTCAGCAATAGAAGTTTATGATAAATGCCCGATACTTAGTCCACATCCAGCTCGAATATGGGGCCAAGCTCAATGGATTTGTTCAAGTACCCCATCAAACGCGCTCTTATTCTCGGCGGTTACGGCACCATGGGGAGCCACATTGCCCGGCTCCTCAGCAGTGAGCCCAACTGCCAGCTACTTATTGCCGGGCGCAACCGGCACAAGGCGGAGCAATTCTGCTCTGCGCTTAACGCCAAATCCAACACTGTTTGTCGAGGCCTCGGTCTCGATTACAAAGCCCCAGATTTCGCAGCCCAATTAAAAACCCTTGATCTCGATTTACTAATTCACTGCGCCGGCCCTTTTCGCCAGCAGCACTATCGAGTTGCCGAAGCCTGTATCGCCGCTGCTATCGCTTATATAGATATTGCCGATAACCGGCGTTATGTATGCGATATTGTCCGCCTCAACAGCATAACGAAAACAATTTCAATACCATTGATCAGTGGCACTGGCAGCCTTCCTGCTCTCAGCTCTGCGGTGTTAAAGTCATTTGCAGGGAAATTTAACAAGATAGACACCCTGGCTATCCAAGTTGCCCCAGCTCAGGCCATCATTGCCGGCCCCACCACATACATGTCCACTTTTGAGGCCCGCGGTGAAACCTATCCAAAACTACAACAAGGTCGCTGGCGTGAAGCCTGCAACGGCAAACAATTGTGCAAAGCCAGCCTTGCACACCCCGTTGGGCACCGCTGGTTAGGCAATTGCGATGCGCCCGATTTAGAGTTAGCACCGCAGTCAATACCCGAGCTACAAAGCATTGATTGCGCCGTTGGCCTGCAACCATGGCCATTACAACTCGGCCTAAACCTATGGGCAAAAAGCGCCCGTCTGGGCACGCCTACTCATCGGCCATGGATAGCGAAGCTTGGCCACAAGCTCGCCCGCCTCTGGCCCGGAATTTCACCTCATGGTGGCCTATTAATAGACATTAGCGGCCTCTCTGTTAGTGGTATCAAGCGTACCTGGCGCTGGCAAATTTTGGGGTTAAATGGCGATGCCCCTTGGATTGCCGCCGCGCCCGCGGTGGCAATGGCACGAAAACTATTGCATGGTGATTTCCAACAACCGGGAGCCCAGGTTTGCTGGCAGCTGCTAACCATTGACGAAATGCTGGCAGAATTAACCGAATTTGCAGTGGTTACTTCCGTTGCCCAACTTACCAAGCCTCAATAACAACCAAAAAAAGCTAACTTCACACGCTCAATTGTCGCATAAACTTGTCATCCACCAACAACATAGGTTCAGCTTCAAAAAATTCTACCCTGAAGTTCAATATACGCTTGCTGTCCTTTTTCACTTTCATCTCTATGCCATTAGTATTTCTGTCACTTGCCGTGCTCAACAGTTTAATCGTGGTTTGTACACAACTAATAACGAGCTCAAGCTTTTGCTCTAACGAAAAAAGTAGTGTGGATGCTTAAAAAACTTTAAGATCTGAACTTTTTAGTTGGTAAGAGCGCCATGAAAGATTTATCTATCCCCATAAAGTTAATCGTGGTTGCTGGCTGGCTGTTTAGTAGCTTCGCTATTGCGAAACTACTAAACGATAACACAACGACCCAAACCGGAATCGCACTACTAATACTGTTTGCCGGTTTGTGGATGACTGAAATTTTTCCACTCCCCGTCAGCGCTCTGTTCGTACCTATACTCGGTTATCTCACCCATCTAATGAGTGCCAGCGAAGCCATGGCACCATTCTCTAGTACCATTATTTATTTGTTCATGGGCGGCTTCACCTTAGCCGCTCTACTGCGCATACATGGTATTGACCGCTGGTTAGCTCAAGGTGTTGTAACCCTAACCCATGGTCATTTGTGGTATTCCATTACCGGCTTTTTCCTGGTGACCGCTTTGCTCTCCATGTGGATGAGTAACACCTCTACCACCGCTATGATGCTCCCTATTGCCATGGGCCTGGTATCCAAGGCCTACCCGCGCATGCGGACCTACGTTATTCTCGGCACCGCCTACTGTGCCAATGTCGGCGGCCTGGCAACCATTGTCGGCTCACCACCTAATGGCATTGCTTCTAATGCACTAGATTTGAGCTTTCTCGCATGGTTTAAAGTCGGGCTACCCACTGCGGTGGTATTATTTCCGGTGGTGATGGCCGTACTCTGGCTCGTTCTCAAACCGGAGCAGAACGCACAGCTCGCCGACAAAAAAACTGAAAACCAGCCTATGCAGTGGACAGCTCAGGCAAAAGGATCTATTGCATTATTTTTATTTACCGTTATTTGCTGGGTATTTGCCCATCCTATCGGTGAACTTCTGGGGGTTAAACAGTTTGATCGCATGGTTGCCATTGGCATCACTGCACTGGCACCAGCACTAGGCCTGATTAGCTGGAAAGAACTGGAACGCAAAATTGACTGGGGGGTTCTGCTGCTGTTTGGCGGCGGCCTGTGCTTATCGGCCATTCTAAAACAAACCGGTACCTCTGAGTGGCTGGCTTCAAGCCTACTATTTAGCTTGCAAAGTGGGCAGCAATGGATGCTGGTGATAGCCTCTATTACGCTGATGATTTTCCTCACCGAACTGGCCTCCAACACCGGGTCGGCCGCAATTTTAATACCCGTCCTTATGGCCACTGCCGATCAATTCAGCCCCGCCATAACTCATGTATTGGTATTCAGTGTCGGGGTTGCCGCCACCTGCGCTTTTATGCTTCCGGTGGCAACTCCACCCAATGCTCTGGCTTACGGCACCGGAGAGATAAAACTGAACCAAATGTTAAAGGCAGGTTTGTTGCTTAATCTGGTTAGTATTGTGGTTATATACGTTATGGTTAATACCTTTATCTAAATAACCGCATTTTATGGTGGACCCCATAAATTGGACAGTAAGCTAAGTTAAGTTTTCGGCTGTAAAATGGCCCTTTAGGAGGGGATCATGGCAGCAAAAAAGAGAAGACGACACGTGCCAGAGTTTAAGGCTCAAGTAGCACTGGAAGCTTACAAGGGGGATAAAACCATAAGCCAGCTGGCCAGCTGGCCAGCGAGCATGAGATTGCAGCTGTTCAGGTTAGTCAATGGAAGCGACAGCTGCTCCAAGGCGTTCCAGAGGTCTTTGGCAGAGCAAGGCCAGAGGTTGATCAAGAAGTCCTGACAGCCCCACTGTATCAAGAAATCGGCCGACTCAAAATGGAGTTGGACTAGTTGAAAAAAAAATCTGGCAATGTCCATTGAGGATAAACGTAATGCCATAGAGCCGAGTCATTCAGGGTTGAGTATTCACCTCCAATGTGAGCTGATTGGGCTGAGCAGGTCAAGCTGGTACTGTCAGGCTTCACTGGTGCAGGAAAGCCCGGAAAACCTGAGCCTGATGCGCTTGATTGACGAGCAGTACACCCGCACGCCTTTTTACGGCAGTCGAAAAATAACCGCATGGCTCAATCTGCAAGGGCATCCGGTCAACAGGAAGCGCGTACAGCGGCTCATGAGGCTTATGGGCATTGAGGGAGTAGCTCCCAAGCCCGGCAGCAGCCTGCGGAATAAAGAGCACAAGGTCTATCCGTATCTTCTTCGTGGCCTTGATATTGTCAGGCCAAATCAGGTTTGGAGCACGGATATTACCTATTGCCCGATGCCGAAGGGATTCATGTACCTGGTCGCGATCATCGACTGGTATAGTCGGTACGTGCTTAGCTGGAGGCTTTCGAACACACTGGATGCGGACTTTTGCATCGATGCACTGAATGGTGCTCTGGAGCGGGGGAAGCCTGAAATTTTCAACACTGACCAGGGATGCCAGTTTACCAGCAAAGCGTTTTTGGCGCCCTTGCAGACACACGAGATCCAGATCAGTATGGATGGGAAAGGCCGAGCACTGGATAATATATTTGTGGAGCGGCTATGGCGTTCAGTGAAGTACGAATGGCTGTATATGCATGAATTTCAAACAGTTCCAGAGCTGCATTCCGGGCTGGATGAATACTTCGAGTTTTACAACACCGAGCGCCTGCATCAATCGCTCAATTACAAGACGCCTCGGGCAATTCACCTTGCATGAGGCGTCTTCAACGACAGCCAAAACTTAACTTAAAAAAGAGGGTTTACTGTCTGGACAATGGGGTCCACCATATTTCGTGTCCAGTGGATGGGGTCCACCTCAGTCCAAAGCTGCTGCCACTAATAATTTTTGGAATTCTCGAATTTGCAGACTATGTTGTTGCGGCAAGCGCCGTTTGTTTAATCAATATCCAGAATTTAAGGGGTTTTCCATGTGGAAAA
This sequence comes from Gammaproteobacteria bacterium, assembly GCA_022600975.1. GTDB lineage: Bacteria > Pseudomonadota > Gammaproteobacteria > Pseudomonadales > Cellvibrionaceae > Microbulbifer. Next base: position 37,720 of record JAHZJJ010000075.1, on the reverse strand, counting down.
GTTATATTGCTGAGCTGCTAGGTACCTTTATATTGGCCACGGTGGTGTTGATATCACTTACACCCAGTACGCCCTTCCCAGTTCCTACACCAATCGCTGCTGCTATGACACTAACTCTCTGTGTCTATCTATTCGGCAGTGTTTCTGGATGCCATATCAATCCTGCAGTATCTTTTTCCATGTGGTTAACCAGGCAGCTAAATGCCTCACGGCTTGTGGTTTATCTGTTATGTCAGGCTGCCGGTGCTGGTTTGGCCTATGGATTAATATCCCTTTATGTATTGCCCGGCCAGGAATCCTGGTTACCCGCTACACACTCAACCTTGTATTCAGGCGTGGGTGAAGCCATCGGAGCAATGTTTTTCGTCTTTGGTGTCACTGCCACTGGCTATCTGAAACATGACCGCTCAATTCAGGGGATTATCGTCGGTTTATCTCTGTTGGTCGGCATCACGGTCTCTCACAACGCATCCTACGGTGTGCTGAATCCTGCCGTGGCCTTAGCGGCCAAAGCGTGGAGCTGGCATTACTTACTGGCACCGTTTATCGGGGCTAGTGTGGGCGGTATCGCAGCCAAATGCTTACTACAACATAGCGTTAAGAATGATTAATACGCCAACTAACACCTGACATAAAGCCTCCAACTTTATGTTGGGTACCTATGCCATAGCTAACTTGTTCGTTTAAACACGTCACAAATCCATACTGTGGCAACCGTTGTTTTTATATGTCGCATGGTTTTTACAGCAACAGTGAGCAACTCTGTAAACAATAACCTACCAAGCCTCTTGGAGAGGCTTTTTAAGGGCTGACAGTAACAAAGGGTAGCTATACCCATGACGTTTGAGATTTAGGCTTTGGAAAGTCTACTTGATAAGGGTTTTGATGGCTTTTGTCTCATCTTCTATACCTAAATCTCAAGCGATTTTGGTATAGAAGATTTTTTATTAAAAGTCTCAGGCATATAGTAGAAAACATTAATAAGCCCGCCGGGCTTTTCCGTTTAAATCAACCTCATAGCTGCACGAACCCTTATTAATTGCGGCGGGAACTTCTGAAGCCGCTAATATCGAAGGACTAGCAAGCAAAACTATAATAACAAATACCCCAAATCTCATATATACACTCCTTATAAAACTTTATTTAGAACCACCTTGCATTTCTATCATGGGTTTTTGGCAAAAACAATCACTCAAGGTTACCCTGCACCTTTGCCAAAATAAATCCTATTAAGTTAAGCTAGAAAGCTTCTTGTTTCGCAGCATCGATCGCTTTAATAATATGCCCAACCTCAAAATACAGAGGATACTCGGCTCCTGAGGCCAGATCGCGTACTTGCACCTTGTCATAAATGCCATCGCCGCCGTAAATAATTGACTCTTCCAATACCTGCCAACCTTTCAAACGCACAAAACCCCACAGCTCAGAGGCGCTAATGGTTTGAAATGCGCTGGCCATAGCTTTTCCGTCACCGCTATTTTCAATCGCCTCCATCAGCCCCTCAACCATATAGCCGTGGTAATCCTCGCGCTCCAATCGTTTCATCCGGTTACTACACAAACGGCCGATCATATGTGCCTCAAGGCTCATATAATTGTTTTCCAACACTTGGTCAACATAGGTCAGGCAAGCCTCAAAATCATCCTTTTGTACCGACTGATACGCCTCATGTATACCTTTTAATCTAGCGCCTCCGAGAGGACTATATTCAGGGGAGGCAACAAAAGCTCGGCGCAGCTTATCAAAATCAAGTGTAAAAGAGAGCTGTTGTGCTTCAGCCAATAAGCGCTGATATTCAGTTGCCTCCTGCAAAGTGGTTGTGAGGCTATCATTAACGTTTTGCCTGGGCACCGATCCTGCACAAGCCGTTAACAAACCTGGTAATAACCCAGTTGCCACCAACACGCTTTTTAATACGGTTTTCAATGTCATAACATCACCCGAGAACACTTCAAGTCTGTGTATTACTATCATCTTTTTTTGTAATTGGCTTGGTTCTGATGCCAAACAAGCCCTTAGAGGTTGCTTTTACCTCCTGAGTTTTCGGTGTTGTGAATTTTCGTAACTTATCCTGCTCCCACATAGCATCCTGATAGCCGAGCTCTAACAATTCATGTAAAAATGGGGCCTCAAACAACAGATAGCTGGCTGCGGAAGCACCCCCACCAGAAGCGGTAGCGCCGGTGGAACGAAATAACCAGCGCAAAGCTGGCGGTAAATAACGTACATTGCGCCCAGCCAAACGATCCAAGCTCCGACTGGGCTCAATCACCACCGATTTAACTGGGCGCAACGGTGCCAATTCAGAACGCTGATCCGTCGCTATGCCCTCCAATAGCAAGTTAACACGATCCATATGCTCCAAATCTCCTTCGAGACTGTCGATAAATGCCGCATTAAACAATTGCCCACTGATTTGCGCCAGAGAGGGTGAATGACGCGGCTTATTGTTTCGCTTGCCCCAGTGTTCCGGTGAACGATTATCAGAAACACCTATCACAAATACTCGATTGGCACCCAGGTGCAGCGCCGGACTGATAGGTGCCAACTGCCGCACTGCGCCATCACCAAAATAATCAGTACCTATCTTTACTGTGGGGAACATGGCGGGGATCGCGGTAGACGCCATCAAGTGATCCAATGTGAGCTCGGTGCGTTCCCCATAACGGCGAAATCTTCGCCACTCCTTCAGATTTTCACTGCCTTGAAAAAAACTAACCGACTCACCCTCTCTATAGGAGAGAACATTGACACAAATTGCTGTCAAGCGCCCGGCATCAATATTGCGCTGAAGATTTTCAAATGGGATAGAACGCTCAAGAAAACTTCGCAAAGGTGTATTATCCAGCAAAGCCAACGGTTTTTGTCGCCCCACACCCTGATTGAAAAACGAGCGTGCAATAAAAAAACTGTTCTTAAATAAACTCCGCCAGCTACTGCGATATATCTGTTCCACCGTCACCTGCATCCACAGCTCACACAAACTGGCAACCGCCTCTTTGAACGTGCCACAGTGGGTGGCCAGCAACAGCGCGTTCACCGCCCCGGCAGAAGTACCGCAAATTATTTTAAAGGGATTGGGCTCATCATCTGGAGTCAACTCTGCCAAAGCTTTTAATACCCCAGCTTGATAAGCTGCACGGGCACCACCGCCGGACAAAATCAAAGCACCAGTATCACTCGCTTGTGATGAGGACATTTTTTTTCCTAAACAAGAGACTCCAGCCAACAGCAATAACTTATTTATACAGCCCTATCTGTTATTTGCAGTTCACCTTGGGCTATTAGTATAACTGTATACCTTTATGGCATCCTTGTAGCTACAAAAAACGTCAGTAGTGGGTCAGATGTGTGCATTTTCATGAATATCTAGCCCGAATTCGCTATCATCCCTAGTTGGTGAAAGCACACATTTGACCCACCACCAAAACGTCGAAGCGCTAAACTTATTATACTGGTGCCATCTTAACAACATAACGCCCTATGCCATGGCCGCGATGCAGTCGCGCGAGACATGCCGGCACTTGCTCAAGGGAAATCTCTTTGGCAATTTTTTGCAATTGCTCGCCGATATACCATTCGCTGGCGAGCATTTCCCAGATTGCAGCTTTTTTTGCCAGCGGTAACGTAACACTGTCGACCCCCAACAAGCTGACACCACGTAAAATAAACGGGAATACATTGGCCTGAAACTGCACTCCAGCAATCATACCGCAAGCGGCAACAGCACCGCCATAAGCCAGCGATTTAACAACGTTAAATAAAATTTCGCCCCCCACTGCATCCACCGCCCAAGCCCATTTTGGTTTGGTCATCGCTTTGCGGTGAGCCGTCGAGCTCAAAGTTTCACGATCAAGTATTTTCCAGGCACCAAGGTTCGTGAGAAATTGCGTGGATTCCAATTTCCCCGTCACAGCGGCCACACGAAACCCCAGTTTAGCCAACAGTGCCACGGCTATAGAGCCAACACCACCGGTTGCACCAGTAACCAAGACCTCACCATCCTGCGGCTTTGCCCCCGAGCCCAATAGCTTATCAACACATAGTGCTGCAGTGAGCCCAGCGGTTCCAAGAGCCATGGATTCATAGGTACTTAACCCTGCCGGCAGGGGGGTCGCCCACTGCGCAGGTACTGCAATATACTCAGCTAAGCCGCCGGCAGAACTCGTGCCAAAATCATAACCAGTCACCAATAATGTCTGACCGGGTTTAAAAGTGCCGCTCTTATCTGCAACCACCACTCCCACTGCATCAATACCTGGAATATGTGGGTACACAGGGGTTATTGCACGATTGCCAAATGCAGACAAAGCATCCTTATAGTTCAGTGACGAATGTGCAACCGCTATCTGTAGTGGGTAATCTGGCAGTTCATCTCGCCGACAACTGGCAACCTGTTGGTCGTATTTTCCCGGCGCCACCTCATGAATTCGAATCGCACGAAACTCTGTAATGGCCATACGGCAGGTCCCCAAACTGATAGCACAATGTGCGTAACTAAAAAACTCCCTTACTGCGCTTGATGACGCCATGCCATAAGGCGCGAAAAAAGCCGTACTACGCCTGCCTCTATGCTCGATTGCGCGGCGAGACCAAATTTCTTGGCAATAGTATGGCGTTCTTTATATTCCACTTGATACAAATCTGTATCTTGCGCACGTACAGTCAGGTATTCATCGGAAGTTTGTAAATCATCCACCAATGCCAATTCCTTTGCCGACGGTCCAAACCAGACTTCCCCGGTAGCCACCTTGGCAATCTCTAACTGAGGGCGATATTCGGTGACAAAATGCTGAAACAACGTGTGAATATCCTCCAGGTCATTCTGGAATTTTTCTTTACCTTCTGGAGTATTTTCGCCAAACATGGTCACCGTACGTTTATACTCACCGGCGGTGAACAATTCAAAATCCACATTATTGCGCTGCAGTAGCCGATGGAAATTTGGCAACTGAGCCACAACGCCGATTGAGCCGAGCATGGCAAAGGGTGCAGCCATGATGTGGTCCGCCACACAGGCCATCATATAACCACCACTGGCGGCAACCTTGTCTACCGCCACAGTGAGCCGCACGCCGGCGCTACGCACCCGCGCCAACTGACTGGCCGCAAGGCCATAGTTAGCAACCATACCGCCTGCACTTTCAAGGCATACAAACACCTCATCACGCTTATCGGCAACCTGCAAGATAGCGGTAATCTCCTCGCGTAAATTGCGCACCGCACCGGCTTTGATATCACCATTGAAATTAAGCACAAACAGGCGCTTGCGCACCTCTACCCCCTCTGATGCTGTTTCACTGGCGGTTGCTTGCCGCTGTGACACTTCAGTTTTGGCTTGATCGTCACTGTCGTTGCCCCGATTTTTTTTCACTGCCTTACGCTGCTTAGACAGAGCTTTTTCCTTCGCTTTTTGTTCTTTTGCCTCAACCTTTTTCCGCTGGGTGAATGCGTCTTTATCAAGTACCGCCTCCAGTAGAGCATCTTTCATCTGCCGATAGCGTTCATTGAGGTTTGTCACCTTTATATGCCCTTGAGGGCGATCTTTTAACTGCTCGCGATTGGCAATAATAAAGCCGGCAACCAACAAGAAAGAAACCACCAAGGTTGCCACCTTAGCTAAAAATAAACCGTATTCACTGAGAAATTCCACTGAGATCTAACCTCTAGGTTACGGTATTGCCCCATCGACAATACCGGAATTGCACCACCAGTTGCTTTGCACCCCGGCAAACGGAGTTACTGTAGCATATGGGCCTCCACTTGCCATCGTTGCAGAAACTACATCCAGATTAAGTTGCTAGCTGTAACAGCGAGTACTCAACCATATTTGAACTTAGAAACCGCAGTTGAATCACGCAAGTCTCCACAAGTTCTTGATGCACCTGGCAAATTTTAAAAAGTTCTCATCACCAATAAGGTGACCACGAAGCTTTAAGCTTCGCCATGCACACCAATAACTTACACAGCTTTTACGCGCTCAACTGCAGCTTCTAGGTTGAATAAGAACTCAACGCAAGACGGAGCAAAAGGCTTTTCTTGCCAAGCCTCTCCATTAAATTCACACTCTACAGCTCCGGTAGAAACTCAAATTACTCTGCCCGCACAAAAGTACGAATAAGACGCCCGGACAGGGTTTCCGCCATCGGTATAGTTTCAGGCAAGTGGTTGCGGTGAAACCACTGCGCATCTACTACTTCTTCACCATCGGGATCAAGTGCGCCAGCGCTCCATTCGGCAATAAATCCCAGCATCAGCTGCCCAGGGAAGGGCCAGGGCTGACTGCCGACGTAGTGTACCGCACCAATCTCGATGCCCACTTCTTCACGAACCTCCCGTACCAACGCCTGCTCAGCGGTTTCTCCCGGTTCAATAAAACCGGCTAGAGCAGTATACATGCCGTGACGATGGGCGCGGTGATGCGCCAGCAGACATTTTTCGCCGCGGGTCACCAGCATAATGACACAAGGGGAAATACGCGGATACACCGATAATTCACAGCGCTGGCAAATACGTGCCCTGTCTTTAGGATGATACTCGGTTATACCAGCACAACGGCCGCAATATTGATGGTCAAGATCCCAGCGCAACACTTGCAAGGCCCTTCCGCCTAGAGAAAACTGCACCTCATCCAAAACTCCCAGCAAAGCACGCAGGTCACTCCAGTAACCCTGTGCCGACACTGGCGACTTTACTACACGATGCACGCCACAAGGTATACCGGACAAGTCTCCCAGATAGTGGGTGGCGAGCACATCAGTTGCTTCTACCGGCAACGCTCGATGCAAAATACTATTGCCGATACACAACAGCTGGCCATCGGCCACCACGATATGACATTCAATTTCTGGCAAAGGGCGGACAATGCTGGCAGGAATAAACTTCTCAATCATGCTACTAACTTGAGTGATGCCTCAGGGATCAAAATGCACACGAGTTTGCCCTAGATACCCAGAAACATCCAGGCTTGATTCAGCAAGCTCAAAGAGACTCATAACCCATGAAACCACAAAATGACCTTTTTGATACAAGCTCCGATACAAAGTGTAACCTCAGCAATAACCGAAGCACCAACTATCCGCCCAGACAGCGTGCCAGGATCATCCACAATAGTGTACATGCCTTAGAAATTCCTTTAGCTTAGTGTAAATTTATTTACAAAACACCTGTTGGTGAAGGGTTGTTATTTCCCAGAACAATTTTATCAATAGAACATATTCTGTCCTGACACAGGGCAAACTGAACACATTCGGCAACATTGCGCGCTGTGAGATAACGCCGCTCAGTGTGGCCACGCCGCTCATTCCACTCCACCTCATTGAGCGGTGACGTATTGTCAAAATGCGGCGGGTAAACGGTAATCACGCGCATGCCAGTGCCTTTAGTACTGTTTCGCAGCCTATCGGCGAAAGCCGCTTGCGACGCCTTTGCTGCGCTAAACGCTTCATTTACAAAAGGATGTAAATGTTGCAACAATCCCGCCGTACTATTAATAAACACAATATCCGGTGTGTTTGAACACTCTAATAAAGGCATAAAGTATTTTGTCATCAAAATACTGCCGGTAGCAGTGGAGTTAACCGACTCGACAATGCTTTCATCGGTTACCTCAAAAATATCTCCCTCAAGCCAATAAGATGCGTTATTGATCAAAATATCGATGGTATCTGTCGTTTTCACTACATTTTTGGAAAATTCAATAATCTGCTCAACCTTAGTAACGTCTACACCAAAGGTATTGACCTTTGCTGACGGTACAAGCGTCTTAATCACTACTGCTGACGCATCAGCCTTTTCAAGGGTGCGGGCCGCGATAAATAATTCGGCGCCTAACTTTGCAAAAAGGATCGAGAGCGTTTGTCCGAACTCTCTACCAGCACCGGTAATAACTACCTTTTTCCCATCAAAGTCCATAGCTACTTATCCTACAAATGAATAGTTATACATTTATACAGAAAAATCAGTTTAGCTGTATGTTTCGACCCCCAGTATCTTTATTTATTAAACATTTTGGTTGGCAAATAATTACTATACACAACTAATGGAATTTTATTCACCTCCGACAGCATTACACTTCAGCAAACACTGATAGCCCCACAGTTTTTCCTTTTAATGGCGGCTTAAAATAGGCACTTACAGTTTAACCTACACAGTCTACTGCTATACAATGTAGCGAAGATCTCTTTTGGAGATGCATGTTAGCCTTTTAAGGTATTAAAGGCCTTTATAACGCTTAGAGTAAAATACCAAGCTTTCCAAGGAGCACTTATGCAAATGGTTTTGAGACTGGCTAACAAACAACCATTGCATTTAAATATTAAATTGTTCATGCTTCAATTTGTCTATGGGTTGAAGATGTCATAATATTATTGAGCATTTTCAACCCACCTACACAGCAAAATTTCTTGATTTTTCTCCAGAACTGGGTAGCTTTTAGTGTTCACACATCCGATCTTACTAAAAAGCTATGACAAACTAAAGGAAACCGTAGTGAACACTTACAATGATACCCTCTCCGCCAGCAGTGGCGGGTTGGGCCAAGCATTTAGCGAAAACTTCCTCGGTGAAGCGCCCAGCTGGTACAAACTAACTATTCTATTTTTCTTAGCTATTAACCCACTCCTGCTCTACACAAGCTCCCCATTTATAGCTGGCTGGGTACTCATTGGCGAATTTATCTTTACCCTGGCCATGGCCCTTAAATGCTACCCACTACAACCTGGTGGCCTGCTGGCGATTGAGGCCATCCTGCTGGGACTAACCAGTGCTAACGCCCTGTATAAAGAAGTTATCGAAAATCTCAGTGTGATTCTGCTACTGATGTTTATGGTAGCGGGTATTTACTTCATGAAAAGTCTTTTACTCTTTGTGTTTACCAAACTCCTGCTCAATGTACGCTCCAAGACGCTGCTGTCACTACTATTTTGTGGCGTTGCCGCAATCTTGTCTGCATTTCTCGATGCACTTACTGTCACCGCAGTGTTAATCAGTGTGGCGGTTGGCTTTTATGCTGTTTACCATCGCGCGGCGTCTAATCGACAACCTCACGATGACCACGATCACTCTCACGATGGTGAAGTGGCCGAGCAACACCGCAATGATCTGAATCAATTCCGGGCTTTTTTACGCAGCTTAATTATGCACGGTGCAGTTGGCACCGCTCTAGGCGGGGTCTGCACCCTAGTGGGAGAGCCTCAAAACGTAGTAATTGCAGAAAAAGCCGGTTGGAATTTTTTACAGTTTTTTCTCATGATGGCACCGGTTACCCTACCTGCCCTTACTGCCGGATTGCTCACTTGCGTATTAATGGAAAAAACCAAGATCTTTGGTTATGGGGCAACGTTACCTGAAACTGTTCGCAAACAATTACTTTTCTTTGATAAAGAGCAAGAGAGTAAACGCAGCCCGAGGGCCACTGCAGCACTCTGGATACAGGCCGTCGGCATCCTATTACTGGTATTGGCACTGGGGTTTCATGTTGCCGAGGTAGGTCTTATCGGACTGATGATTATCATCCTCCTGACCAGTTTTAACGGTATTATTCAGGAGCAGCGTATCGGCCACGCCTTTGAAGAGGCATTGCCATTTACAGCACTCTTAGTAGTATTTTTTGCCATTGTTGCGGTTATTCACGAACAGCATTTATTTGAGCCAGTAACTCAGTTTGTACTGAGCCTGGAGACTCATCAGCAACCAGGTATGTTGTTTCTGGCCAACGGCCTGCTATCAATGATCAGTGACAATGTGTTTGTTGCTACCGTCTATATTAATGAAATAAAAGCGGCCCTTGAGGTTGGAACTATTTCCCGAGCACATTTTGATGCCCTGGCAGTTGCTATCAATACTGGCACCAACCTGCCCAGTGTCGCCACCCCCAATGGTCAGGCAGCATTTCTATTTCTGCTCACCTCTGCCTTGGCGCCATTGATTCGGCTTTCCTATGGCCGCATGGTATTAATGGCTTTACCTTACACCCTGATATTAAGCGCGGTTGCATTGATTTGCGTCATATATGCTGTTTAACTTTTCCATAAGGAGTAGCTCACTCCAGTTGGCGTGCTGCTAATAGCGGTCAGCAGCACGTCTTCTACAACCTAATCGCCAAGTTTGGCTACGCGCATATTTGTAGTGATCTCACCACAAATGCTTACCGGCGGAGTTTTGTAGCTGAGCCAGCATGGTTTCATGGGCCGCCAACTCTTCCGCTGTGGGCTTTAACACCGCTAAAGCTTGCCTGTCTCCCCGCAACCGACGAATACCGCCGCTGTCAACGGCATGCTGAGAACCCTGCGTATTTCTTTCACCTTTGCCACTACCACTAGTCAACGCCAAATTAGTCTGGCCACCGGTCATCGCCAGATAAACATCTGCCAGGATCTCCGCATCCAACAGAGCGCCGTGCAGATCACGCTGTGAATTATCCACCAAATAACGCTTGCATAAGGCATCGAGATTATTTTTCTGCCCCGGATGTTTTTGCCGAGCCAGCACCAAAGTATCGAGCACTCCACAGTGGGCCCTCACCTTCTGCCAGCGAATATTCTCTAGACGCTGAAGTTCTGCATCGATAAAGCCAACATCAAACGACGCATTGTGAATGATCAACTCCGCCCCGTCACAAAATGTCATAAATGCATCGACAATTTGGGCAAATAGTGGCTTACCACTGACTGACTCATTGGTGATGCCGTGCACCTCTATGGCGCCGTCATCAATTTCACGCTCTGGATTAATATATTGGTGATAGTGGCGCCCTGTGAGTTTGCGATCCTGTAGCTCTACGCAACCAATCTCGATAATCCTGTGGCCTGACTTGGGATCCAGTCCAGTGGTTTCGGTGTCCAGTACAATCTGTCGCATTGCGATTACCTGTGCGCCTCATCATTCAATTGATCGGTTCCGCGATTGGCGAGTTGGTCTGCACGTTCATTGCCAGGATCGCCGGCATGTCCTTTAACCCAATGCCATTCTAACTCGTGACCACTAATTGACTCATCTAACTGACGCCACAAATCTGCATTTTTTACTGGCTTTTTAGCCGCAGTTTTCCAGCCATTTTTTTTCCACTTGTGAATCCAACTGGTAATCCCCTGACGCACATATTGTGAATCAGTGTATAACAGCACTTGACAGGGTTCTCGCAAAGCATCAAGCGCCTTAATGGTAGCCAGCAACTCCATACGATTATTGGTAGTCATTGCCTCGCCACCCCACAATTCGTGCTCAACATTGTTAAAAATTAGCAATGCCCCCCAGCCTCCGGGGCCAGGATTTCCCCGGCAAGCGCCATCGGTATAAATAGTAACTTGTTTCAAGAGTATATGATGATTAATTGATTGCAAAAATAAGATAGTAAGGGTGCAAGCTAATATTTACGCTGGCACGCCACCGCCCGTGGACTACTGGGAACCGCCGTTAAAATCGGTTTTTTATCGGCACGCCAGTCTATTTTGATAGCGCGCATACGCGCGACTTCTTTGCGAGCAACTATGATGTAAAATCCGCCCCAAGGCAAGCGCCAACGAGCGCCAATACGCTCCATCCACAGAGTTTTGGCCAGCAGCTCACGCTGTTGTAACGGCAGTCTGAAAAACCCTCGCTCCAGCGCAATCGCCTGTAGATCAAGCAGTTTCATCCAGTCAGCGACTCGTGCTGCGCGCAATTGATTACCCTGCTGATAGGCACTGCGAGTTTGCAACAGGCGCGTCAGCCCCAGTAGTGAGAAGGGGTTAAACCCTATCAGCAGTATATGGCCCCCTGGGATTAAAACTCGCGCCGCCTCGCGCAAAACCTGATGTGGATTCGCAGAAAAATCCAACAGGTGATGCAATACAACAACATCGATAGATTCAGCTGGTAACGGCAACTGCTCCGCCTCCACCTGGGCTGCACCCTCCATTCCCGCGCAAGCACTCAGCTGAAAACAATGATTAATACGGCTACAAATGGAGAAATCCACCTCAGTGGTCACACTGACCTGCATTAGATGATAGCCAAAACAAGCCTCTAGCAAAGGCTGCGCCACTGACAATTGCTGAGCGAGAATCTCCCGACCTAAATTAGTACAGAACCAGTCACCTAACTGCACACAAGAATCCTCCAGCGGTTGTATCTCGCCTCGCCGGAAACTCCAAAAGGCTCTGCGCTTCATCCTGACTCCTTTGTTTTTCAATTGTGCAATCGCTTGTGTCCATCTGCCCACCGCAACCACGGCGAACACAGTTGCCCTCTACCCCCGACCCAATTAAAGCAATTCTGTGTGGTATTTGCTGTCATGATAACAGTACTTAATTCAAATGCGGTCGAACCCTGGCAGCAAGCACTCTGCCACCTATGGTATGGTTAACTGACAAACTCGCAAAAATAGCACGATTTCGGTAAACCCCATGCTCACCATCAAGCCTATACCCGCCTTTAACGACAATTATATCTGGCACTTATCGTCAACCACAGAAAATTGGATCGTCGACCCTGGCGATGCAGCCCCGGTAGTGGAGGCATTGGAAGGGCAGCATCTCGATGGCATTTTGGTCACCCATCATCACTGGGACCACACCGGAGGTATTGGCGCACTGCGAGAAGCTTACCAGTGCCCAGTGATCGGCCCCGACAGCATCCCCGATGTCAATCAGGCCGTTGTAGATGGCAAGGTGTTTGAGCTATTTGGCCTGCCAACTTCCGTGCTCGTAATCCCGGGCCATACATTGGACCATATCGCCCTGGTTATACAAGAAGGAACACGCGCTCATCTGTTTTGTGGCGACACCCTATTTGCCGCTGGCTGTGGTCGAGTCTTTGAAGGCACCTCGGCGCAAATGCATTCTTCTTTGGCCTCACTCGCTGCCCTGCCCGCCGACACCCTGATTTATTGCGGCCATGAGTATACCGAAGCCAATTTGAACTTTGCCGCAACCGTGGAGCCGAACAACCTCGCCGTCACCCAACGCCTCGCTGAAGTACAAAAATTACGTCAGCAAGGTAAGCCTAGTCTGCCCTCTAGTATCGCTCAGGAACTAGAAACCAACCCTTTTTTGCGCTGTAATCTCGCCTCAGTCCGTGCTCAGGCACTGCACCATGGCGCTGACAAAGATGCCGATGAGGTTGCAGTTTTCGCCGCCTTGCGGCGTTGGAAAGACAATTTTTAGAAGCTTGTTCTTGGGCAAACCCTATGAAGAATAACTCTTGAATATTCGATTAGCCAAGGCCTGTTCACCGAAAGAAGGCTGGTCAGTGCCGTCAGCAGCTACCCCGGTGGCAGTGTTTGAATGGCAGACATAATGCCATAACGCTGCCGAAGGAAAGGCCCAAAGGGTACAGTTCTCGATTGACCTGCGCTTTATGTCGCGATATTTATGCTTTAAAATCTACCCTTCAATACCCTTGCCAGTGGGACAACGAAGCAGACAACGAAGCAGACATCTGGGTTACCAGTGCAACGGGGTCTTCCCTTGTTAGAAAACTAGGATATGCTTGTACCAGGTGTAGAGCTGCAACGGCTGGCAAATCAAACCACTACAATGAAAGAACCAGCCCACTGAGCTTAAAGATTAAGACCGAGCTACGAAGGAGAGAATAGCCACCACTAAAGTGCTTGAAGTGCCCCTTGCCTTCACTGCAATTAAACTCCAGACGACTAATTCGCGAATACTTATGAATCACTGTAAATTTGCCGTTAGCTTCTTGGCAGCGGTACTTGGCGCCTGCGCCCAGTTAGAAACTACTGAGCCTGCAACGCCTACTGCGACTGTCGTGCACAGTAGTACCCTTGACACAGAGCCAGAACTCGAAGCACCTGAAATACTAGCGCCAAATGATATCTGGCATCGTCTCGGCGGTAAATTTACCCTACCCAGGGAAATTGAACGCTCCAAGGTACAGGAATACATTCGATATTTTTCTAGCAATGGCGATTACATGACTCGCGTGACTCAGCGTTCCCAGCGCTATATCTTTCATATCACTGAGCACTTGGAGCGTGCTGGCCTTCCCTTAGAGCTGACACTGCTACCCATAATTGAATCCGCTTTCGATCCCTTTGCCCACTCTCATGCAAATGCCTCGGGTCTGTGGCAATTTATACCGGTTACCGGCCGATCCTTTGGTTTGCAGCAAAACTGGTGGTATGACGGCCGCCGGGATATCGAAGCCTCCACCCGTGCCGCCACCGAGTATTTTCGTTACCTGTCTACAAGATTCGATCACGATTGGCTTTTGGTGCTTGCCGCCTACAACGCTGGTGAGGGCAGAGTAAGACGCGCTATCGCGCGCAACCGCAAACAGGGGTTGGGCACCAGCTTTTGGGATCTCCAACTGCCGCGGGAAACCCGCAGCTATGTGCCAAAATTGCTGGCGCTAGCCGAAGTAGTGGCTCGCCGTGAGCATTACCAGACACCTCTCCATGAGGTGGCCAACACACCCTACTATCAAGCCGTGGACGTCGGCAGCCAAATAGATTTAGCGCAGGCTGCCGAACTAGCCGAGATAAAAATCGAAGAACTTTATCTGCTCAATCCCGCTTACAATCGCTGGGCTACCGACCCCAACGGCCAACATCAATTGCTACTGCCCGTCACCAAGCATGAAAAATTTGTTGCCGGACTCAGCAAACTCCCAATTGATCAACGAGTAAGTTGGCAACGTTATAACATTGTAAGGGGGGATTCGCTGTCAACAATTGCTCAACGCTACAAAATCAGTGTGCAAGCCATTCGTGAAGCAAATAAACTGCCCAGCAACACTATTCGCGCCGGGCAAAACCTATTGATCCCCAGCGCCTCCAAGCCCGCCGCCCAGTATGCCTATGCAATAGATCAGCGCATTAAATCTCGCCGCACACCGACTACAGGTAAAAAACATACTTACACAGTACGCCCAGGCGACACACTCTGGGACATAGCCCGCGACCTAAACGTACAAGTACAACAACTCGCCAGATGGAATAACATGGCAACCAACGATACTCTGCGATCCGGGAAACAACTTGTGGCCTATACCAGTAGCAACAACAATAATTCTCAACATACTAGCAATGCCACAAGCCGTAAATTGACGTATCGAGTCCGCGGTGGAGATTCCCTATACCGCATTGCACGTAAATTCAGCCTAACAATCAATGATATTTTGCGTTGGAACAAAATTAGCACGCAACGCTACCTCCAACCCGGACAACAATTGACCCTGTTTGTCGATAATGCCTATAGGGGCTGATACCCTTGAATAAAATGGGGCCTAAATTAAACGCATAAGCGCAACAGCTTGAGACACAATTTATTTTGAAAGAACAATCAAGATAGTTGTGTCGGCCGCTGCCAACTATGAAATAAGCCGCATTAGCTCAGAGCAAATCTGACACTACTTCTCGAAAAGACTGAAGTTCAATATCTATTGCACTGTGACATCTCCAATTGAAGTTGAAGCACAAACTTAAAACCGCCCAGGCAGTGGCCAGTACATTAGGCGGCTTTGTGTTTGCGGTAGGTTACCCTACTACCTGCAATAATCGTATTAAGGTTTACCACTCAATTGACCTTCTGTCGCACCGGCGAATTATCATTGCTTAATTTCAATGTCTGCCTTGCTCGCCAAATATTGCTGCACTGCCGCTAGCTCCACGGTGCCATTCATAGACGATAGCTGGCGCATAAGCGCTTTACGCTGTTCACTGCTCTGGGCAGACAAGCTCCCTGGTCTTACCATACGCAGTTGTAACACCACCTGATCGCCACTTGTGGTATTAAAGAGTTTCGTTTCGAACTGACCTGCTTGCGGTGGCGATAATTTAAAAGCTTCGGCAACTATTTCTCCACGTGCGCCAAAACCGCCGCGACGAGTTTTATCACTTGCTTCCAAGGTTAAGTGATCCTTTTGTGCCTGAGCGCCGAAATCCTCACCCTCATTCAATGCCTGTTGTATCGCTTGAGCTTTTTGCAACAGCTGTGCACTGGCTTTGTCCCGCTGTAAACGCTGTACTATTTCCGCCTTTACTTCGGTCAACGGCTTAACCCCAGCAGCCTTATGCTCCACAACCCGTAATACTACAGCATCGGTATCGCTGAGATTGAGCACATCGGAGTTGTTGCCATCGCTCATCACTTCCGGTGAAAAAGCCGCGGCAATCACTGCGCTATTGGCCGCAATACCGGGACCGCCACTGCGGCTAAACAAGGGAGTTTTGTGCACTTCAACACCCAACTCTTTAGCTGGCTCAGCCAAATCAGTAGCAGTATAAGCGGCCAAATCACCAAGGCGAATTACCGCATCGACAAACTCTGCTTCTGCCGCTGCATTGCGCAACTGAGCAGTAATCGCCGCTTTGCGCTCCTCAAAAGTGGGTGGTTCAGCATCGGTAACTTCTATTAGTTTGATAAAATGCGTACCGGAATCGGTAACCACTGGCGCCGACACTTCTCCCGGCTTCAACTTGGCTAATGCCTCCTCAAACTGCTCTGGAAAGACATCGCCACTGCTAAATCCCAGATCGCCACCTTTTTCACTGGAAATGGCATCGTCTGAATATTCTTTGGCAAGTGTAGAAAAATCTTCGCCCGCAGCCAGTTTACGCTGGATCTCCGCAGTCTTTTGCTCTGTCTGTGAAGCGTCATTTAGTGCGCCATCGATTAAAATATGTGCAGCTCGGCGGCGAATGTTCGCTTCAAAGTGATCCACTTCCTGCTGATACTGCGCGCGCACATCCGCTTCTGCAATATCGATGTTACGAGCAAAAATCTCCGGTTTCAGCTCAATATATTCGATAGCAACCTGTTCTGACTGTAAAAAATCTTTTTGATGGGATTGATAATAGGTTTCAACGTCGCTGTCATCAACCGAGATGTCAGCAAGCAAGGGAGCGACTGGTAAAATCACGTAATCAAAATCGCGCTCTTCCATCGAGATAGCAACCACCTGTTCGGCACTTGCACGGGTGGTAAAAGCACTGTCACTGATACTTGCAGCGTATTGCTGTAGCGTCATATCTTGTTCGAGCAGCTGACGAAACGCGATTGGACCAAACCCCATGCGTCGCAAACCATCGCGAAAAGCGCGTTTATCAAATTGCTCATTAACCTGAAAAGCAGGCATTTGCACAATTTCTTTATCGACCATCGCCGCGCTCATCACCATACCGCTGTCCTTTGCCGCCTCACGCACCACCAAACTGTCAATTAACTGGCGCAATACCGGTTCGCGTAACTGTGCATCACTCAGTAGGTCTGCGGGTACCTCTTCACCATACTGACTTTCAATTCTATCGCGACGATTTTGTATCGCTCGCTGCAATTCTAGTTCTGTAATTTCTTCGCCATCGACTTCAGCTACCTGATCGACACTGCCGCCGCTAGTGCCGGTGAAAAAATCGATCCCACCAATAACCAAAATAAAACCAAAAAAAGCTGCAATGATGACCGCTGCAGTGCCTTTTAGATTGTCACGCATAGACTGAAGCATAATCCGCTCCAACAATTAGTTTTTTATCAATACGCCAAAGCCACTTGTGAAACTGAACCTTACTTTAAGGCCCCTATAGGCAAGCCATTAAAACAATCCAGAAAAGAAGCCACAGACACGAAATTTAAGAACACAAACACAAAAAAGGCGTATCCTGCGACACGCCTCTGGCAGAGCTGTGAGAATTGTAGACCGGTTAATTTACCGCATCTTTCAATACTTTACCTGCCTTAAAACTGGGAACTTTTGCCGCGGCGATTTCAATTGGATCGCCAGTGCGTGGGTTGCGGCCAGTACGTGCGGCACGCTCTTTTACAGCAAAGGTACCAAAACCCACCAGGGCTACTTGATCGCCTTCTTTTAAGGCGGAGGTAATACTGTCTACCATCGCGTCCAAAGCTCGGCCAGCAGCCGCTTTTGGGAGGTCTGCAGATGCGGCTATTGCATCGATCAGTTCGGACTTGTTCACACTTTATCCCTCTGTTTTTTCTGGATAGGTTTTTACGCCCCACCACGGAACCTCCGTGCACGAAATTGTGTTGGGGCCAAGTTACTTACAATAATTCAGCAAGCTATCAAGCCGCACTTTATACCAACTGCCCTTAGGCGGGTCAAGAAGGCTTACGGCTTTCATGGCAGATATATAAGATCTGTGCCCCCTTGCCAGGGACAATTTTCAGTCAGAACTACTTTAGAGTAACCTGCAGCACAAGGTTCACTTTCCCTCAATGGGTTTGAATTGCACCCAAAGAGCGCTCTTCGGCCTGCTTCTGCAGGGTTTGGTACTCTTCATCAGACAGTGGTCTTGGTGCCTTTTCCAACGCATATTCAAACACTTGGTCGATCCACTTCACCGGCTTAATCACCAAGTCTCGTTGGATATTCTGAGGGATTTCCTTCAGGTCACGTTCGTTATCCGCAGGAATTAGAACCGTTTTAATACCTCCTCGATGTGCCGCCAGTAATTTTTCCTTCAGGCCACCAATGCGCAACACTTCACCTCTCAAGGTGATTTCACCGGTCATCGCCACATCGGAACGCACCGGGATTGCGGTGAATACCGATGCCAGTGCAGTGCACATACCAATCCCCGCAGAAGGGCCATCTTTGGGGGTGGCACCCTCGGGCACATGAATATGGATATCTCGAGTATCGTGAAAATTCGGTGCAATACCCAGCGCTTGCGCGCGCGCGCGCACCACTGTCAGTGCAGCCTGAATCGACTCTTGCATCACATCGCCAAGGGAACCGGTCTTAATCACCCGCCCCTTGCCCGGCACTGCAGAAGACTCGATGGTCAATAATTCTCCACCCACTTCGGTCCAGGCCAAACCAGTTACCTGACCAATCTTACTCTCTTCTTCCGCGCGCCCAAAGTCAAACTTACGTACCCCCAATAGAGCTTCCAAATGCTCGGGGTCAATAACTGCCCTCTTGGTCTCAGGTTCGCGCACATGTTCTGTAACTACCTTGCGACAGATCTTCGCCACTTCGCGATCAAGTCCGCGCACACCCGCCTCGCGGGTATAGTAGCGCACAATATCGCGCACTGCATTGTCGCTCAGCTCGAGTTCTTGATCTTTAAGCCCGTTAGCCTGTCGCTGCTTGGGCACCAAATAACGTTGAGCAATATTCAATTTTTCATCTTCGGTATAACCGGGTAAACGAATCACTTCCATGCGATCCAGCAACGGGCCCGGAATATTCATCGAATTGGAGGTGCAGACAAACATCACATCAGAAAGGTCATAATCCACTTCCAGGTAGTGGTCGTTAAATGCTTTGTTCTGCTCCGGATCCAGTACCTCAAGCAGAGCAGAAGCGGGGTCACCGCGGTGGTCCATCCCCATTTTGTCCACTTCATCGAGTAAAAATAGCGGATTTTTAACCCCAACCTTGGAAATTTTCTGCACCAGCTTGCCCGGAAGAGAACCGATATAAGTGCGTCTGTGGCCGCGAATCTCCGCTTCGTCACGCACGCCGCCTAGCGCCATGCGCACATATTTCCGGTTGGTCGCCCGCGCTATTGATTCACCAAGTGAAGTTTTACCCACTCCAGGCGGACCCACCAGACAGAGGATTGGCCCTTTTACCTTCTTTACCCTTTTTTGTACCGCAAGGTACTCCAGTATGCGCTCTTTGACCTCTTCGAGACCGTAATGATCACGGTCTAAAATTTCTTCGGCCTTAATCAAATCATGGCGCACACGACTGGTTTTTTTCCAGGGTACATTCAACATCCAGTCAATATAACTGCGCAACACCGAGGCTTCTGCAGACATCGGTGACATCATTTTCAATTTACCGAGTTCCGTACGCGTTTTCTTTTCCGCCTCTACCGGCATGCCCGACTCACTAATTTTTTTGTCGAGTTCTTCTATTTCATTGGGTTCTTCAGTAATTTCACCTAATTCTTTCTGAATTGCCTTCATCTGCTCATTTAGATAATACTCGCGCTGGCTTTTCTCCATTTGTTTCTTTACCCGGCCGCGGATGCGCTTTTCCACCTGAAGCAGGTCAATCTCCGACGTCATCAATTTGAGCAGGTGCTGCAAACGCTGCTTGACATTGGAGATTTCCAACAACTCCTGCTTCTGCGCCAGCTCCAGCGCCATATGCGCAGCTATGGTATCCGCAAGCCTACCCGGTTCATCAATGCCAGATAGTGATGTAATCACTTCATTGGGAATCTTTTTACTGACCAATACATATTGTTCAAACTGGGTCATAGCCGCACGGACCAGGGGCTCAACTTCATCTTCCGCTAACCCCTCAGCTTCCAACACTGAAGTTCCAGCACGATAGTAGGTTTCAGCGTCCTGAATTTCTTCAATATTGACTCGGCGAACCCCTTCCACCAATACTTTTACTGTGCCATCAGGCAACTTTAACAATTGCAATACACTAGCGACTGTGGCCACGCGATAAATATCTTTTTCACCCGGATCATCTTCAGATGCCTGACGCTGCGCCACTAAGAGTACTTGTTTATCACCGCGCATTGCCGCTTCCAGAGCACAGATGGATTTTTCCCGACCAACAAACAGCGGTATCACCATATGTGGGAAAACAACCACG
This sequence comes from Gammaproteobacteria bacterium, assembly GCA_022600975.1. GTDB lineage: Bacteria > Pseudomonadota > Gammaproteobacteria > Pseudomonadales > Cellvibrionaceae > Microbulbifer. Next base: position 17,197 of record JAHZJJ010000075.1, on the reverse strand, counting down.
TCTCGCAGTGGTAATAGCGGGTATTCAGTAACGGTATCGGTTGGCTGATCCATATAATTCCTCTCTCGCTCCAATCTCTGAGGTACCAGTGTAATTGGTCAGCCTGAACTTATCTGCCAAGCTACAACCCAATTACGCTTTCAAAGGCACCAGATAACCCTGTAGGCTCTACCCAACCCACAACCCATACACAGAATTGTGAAGTAAACCATTGTTATACTCTTAGTGCGCAAACCAGCCCGCAAACCCAGCAAGAGCGGCCGCTAACACCTCAAGCTAACAAGAACCCGGAAGAGTCTATGGGTTCTATGAAGGTGATATTGAGGCCCGTAACTTGAATCACAAGAGAAGGGCAAAAGAAATATAGGCAAATTCCGTACAGTCCAGGGAAGATTCAAGTAACGCAGACTTTCTCGCTGGCAACCCTCGCCAGCATCAACCTTCACTGCCTGAACTATATAGTAGCTGAGCATAAAGATAGACAGATATTAGTGCCCAAACGAGTATTTTTATTGTATTTGCCACAACCGCCGCGCGAATCCCTATAACTCTACAGTTGAATAGAAAAAACCTATAATTGAATACAAAGGTGCAAGCCTTGGGCAACTATATCAGTTGCCCAACGATGCGCTCCCAAAGCTGGCAAAAGCCCCACCGCACAGTACTTTTATCGCACTCTAAGCCTGCTATTCTTCGGGGAGAGCTTTTTGTGATTCAGTATTTTCGTACACTAGCAGCGGTGCCGAATCACCTTTGATGACCGATTCGTCAATCACAACTTTGGCCACATTATCCATTGATGGAATATCGTACATAGTTTCAAGCAAAACCGATTCCATAATGGAGCGTAAACCACGCGCGCCGGTCTTTCGTTCCATAGCCTTAACTGCCACCGCATCCAAAGCATCCGGACGGAAATCTAGCTCGACGCTTTCCATATCAAACAACTTGCCATACTGCTTAGTCAGAGCATTTCGAGGTTCTGTCAGAATCTCTACCAAAGCTGCTCGATCTAGCTCCTCCAGAGTTGCAGTGACCGGCAGGCGGCCGACAAATTCGGGGATAAGACCATAACGCACCAAATCTTCCGGCTCCAGTTCGCGCAGTATTTCACCAAAATTGCTGCGGTTGTCCTTGGACTTCACCTCGGCGTTAAAACCAATACCACCCTTTTCTGAACGATCGCGAATAACTTTATCCAAGCCTGAAAAGGCACCGCCACAGATAAATAAAATACTGGACGTATCCACCTGTAAAAAATCCTGCTGCGGGTGCTTGCGGCCTCCCTGAGGCGGCACTGATGCCACGGTGCCCTCAATCAGCTTTAACAGAGCCTGTTGCACGCCCTCGCCGGATACATCACGAGTGATGGAAGGATTGTCAGATTTGCGAGAAATTTTGTCAATTTCGTCGATATAAACAATGCCTTTCTGGGCCTTCTCTACATCGTAATCACACTTCTGCAACAATTTCTGGATAATATTTTCAACGTCTTCGCCCACATACCCCGCTTCGGTCAAAGTGGTAGCATCGGCAATGGTAAAAGGCACATTGAGCAACCTTGCCAAAGTCTCAGCCAGCAGTGTTTTACCACTACCTGTCGGACCTATCAGCAAAATATTCGACTTACTAAGCTCCACCTCTTCTTTATTCTTGGCAGTTTTACCATTACGCAAACGCTTGTAGTGGTTGTAAACAGCAACCGCCAATACTTTCTTGGCGCCACTTTGGCCAATAACATATTGATCAAGAATTTCAGTTATTTCACGAGGTGTCGGCAGCTGGTCTTCAGCATCATCGCTGGAGTCTTGAATCTCTTCACGAATGATATCAGTACACAAATCGACACACTCGTCACAGATATATACCGACGGCCCCGCAATTAGTTTGCGTACTTCCTGCTGGCTCTTGCCGCAGAAAGAACAGTACAGAAGTTTACCCTTGGCTTCTCCGCTGTTCTGATCGGTCATTGAGATACTCCGAGGTCTCTAAACGGCCGCAGCTGCGGCTCAAGTAAGGTTTTACCAGCACGATGCAGGCTTTTAAAGAGCTTTTCAAGCCCTTTTCTAAGGTCCGATTACAACTTGAGCGAGCCCCACCGACAAGCGGCTATACTCAACAAAAACATGGAATGCTACAGCGAACTTTTGTCATTCCTGTAACGCAGCCCGATGGTATTACTTTTTCTCTGCTTGTCGCTGGGACAGAACATCGTCAACCAAGCCGTATTCCTTGGCCTCATCGGCGCTGAGAAAATAATCGCGCTCGGTATCACGCTCGATGTCTTTCACGCTACGTTTGGTGTGGTAGGCCATCAACTCATTCAGACGAGCGCGATTTTTCAAAATCTCCTGAGTCTGAATGTGAATATCCGATGCCTGCCCCTGAGCACCACCACTGGGTTGGTGAATCATAACCCGAGAATTTGGAGTTGCGTAACGCTTGTTTTCAGTACCGGCAGTCAGTAGAAATGCCCCCATACTGCAAGCCTGGCCAATACACATAGTACTGACATCCGCCTTAACAAACTGCATGGTATCGTAAATCGACATCCCCGCAGTTACTGAGCCACCGGGAGAATTAATATAGAGATGTATATCTTTATCAGGGTTTTCCGCTTCCAAAAACAATAGTTGCGCCACCACCAGATTGGCCATGTGATCCTCCACAGGGCCCACCAAAAAGATGACTCGTTCTTTTAGCAACCGAGAGTAAATATCAAAAGAGCGCTCGCCGCGAGCAGTTTGCTCAATGACCATGGGAACCAGCCCGCCAGTGGCTGAAACCTCAAGGGGGTGTGAGGAGTATTGTGAGTGTGTCATATTTACCCTTGGCTTCCTTTTTGGTGTAGTAAAGCAAAACTACAGGCTTGCGCACTCAAAGCACAAACCTGAAAATCGCAGGCATTGAAACCCACCAATCCACTTCCAACTTACAATGAATTTAAAGTCATTAAAGTACGCCTAACTAAAGCAAAAACGTCATCAACTGACTGCATTAAACCAATGTTCAGTTCTGAGGCTGTGCTTTAATCACATCCTCATACGTAGCTTTCACTTCAAATACCTGCCCAGCATCAAGGATAAACTCTACCACTTGGTCTTCCAATACCGCAGATTTCAAACCTTGCAGTAATTTCTCATTGGAAAAATAATGGGCTTTAACCTCTTCTGGCTCTTGGAAAGTAGAAGCCACTTCTTCAACTTTTGCCCCTACCCGCGACTCATCGACCTCGATCTGATTAATTTTAATAATTTCACCAACCACCAAGCCCAATGCAACACGGCGTTTTGCCTGGTCTTCCAGCATTGCATCCGGAAGCATTTTGACTGCAGCTTCCTCTTCAATTTGACCACCAAACTGTCGCAACATCTGTCGACGTGTTGACACAATTTCGTCGGCGACCAGAGCCGAAGGCAATTCTATTTTGTGCTTTTCAGCCAATTGATCCATAACCTGGGTTTTGACTTTCTGCGACACAGCATTTTTTAATTCCCGCTGCATGTTCACCAACACTTCCTGGCGAAATTGTGCTTCATCGCCCTCGCTCACACCATAGGATTCAAAAAAATCTGCGTCCAATTCCGGTAATTCAGATTGCTCACAGCTTTTGAGGCTAATAGTGAATACTACCGCTTCACCACGCAAGCTCTCCTGCTGATAATCCTCTGGAAAGGTCACATTGATATCGCGCTCTTCACCGGGCGCCATATCGACAATACCCTCTTCAAATCCGGGAATCATAGTGCCAGAGCCCAACTCTAGTTGCTGGGCTGTCGCCGTACCACCCTCAAATTCCTCACCATCCTTGGTGCGGCCAACATAGTCGATAACTACCCGATCACCCTGCTGTGCTTTGCCTTCGCGCTCTTGCCAGTTGGCTTGCTGCTTTTGCAGCAACTCAATCATATTTTCGACATCCTGATCGTTGATCTCAACAATCGGACGCTCTACCTTAACATCTGAAAAATCTGCCAGAGTAACCTCGGGGTACACCTCGAAGCTAGCCACATATTCCAGGTTCTCTCCTTCAGTAAGGTTCTTAGCCTCAATATTTGGAGGGCCTACGGGGCTTATCTGTTCCTGTTTGAGTGCCTCGAGAAAAGAACGGTTTACCACCTCACCGAGGGCTTCCTGGCGAATATCGCGGCCGTAGCGTTGGCGCACAACTTTCAGCGGCACCTTACCCTGGCGAAAACCATTAATACGCACAGTTTTGGCCGCTTTGCGAAGTCGAGTCTCAACTTCCTTTTCAACGATTTCCGCCGGAAGATTAACCGTTAAGCGACGTCCAATAGCGGAAACTGTTTCGATGGAAACCTGCATGTTACTCCTCGTGAGACCTCATAGGCCCTCGGTTTACGGTCACAACACCATTGCACCAGACAGCATCTCTACTTATCACTGGCGCCAAACACAAACAGCCCGCACCAAATGCCTCTGAGAAGGATATCCCAGAACCGGAGCGGACTGCACATTATTTTGGTGGGGACGGGGAGACTTGAACTCCCACACCTTGCGGCACCAGAACCTAAATCTGGCGTGTCTACCAATTCCACCACGTCCCCAATTGTCACCTCGCCTAAGCTATTGATAGACATGTAATTTTACCAAGTCTATGGGAGCCATTAGGCGAAGGACGCAGATTGTGCCACAGCCGATAGAAGCCTTCAACAAAAAGCCGTAAGCTGTTTCATAGAAATTGCTGTGGGCACACTTTTTATGCTCCAATCAACCTTTAAACTCGCTCAAGAATTGTACTGATCCCTTGCCCGAGGCCAATACACATAGTAGAAATACCAAGGCTACCGCCCTCATTTTGCATCACCGACAACAGGGTACCGGTGATACGCACACCTGAGCACCCATAGGGGTGTCCCAGAGCAATGGCGCCGCCATAAAGGTTTACCTTTTCATCCATCTGTTCAAGCAACTGTAAATCCTTCAATACTGGTAGCGCCTGGGCGGCAAACGCCTCGTTCAACTCCACCTTGTCGATATCTTCCATCGCGAGGCCCGCACGCTTAAGCGCGCGCTGGGTAGCGGGAACAGGCCCATAACCCATAATCGAAGGATCGACACCGGCAAGCGCCATACTCTTAATTCGCGCTATTGGTGTACATCCCAAAGCCTCGGCCCGGGCCGCAGACATAACCAGCATAACCGAAGCACCATCGGTAATTTGTGACGAAGTCCCCGCGGTAACCTGACCATTTTTTGGGTCAAATACCGGCTTCAATTGAGCCAAGCCCTCGACCGTGGTATCTGCACGGATAGTCTGATCAGACTCTACCAGACAGGACACACCTGCCTCATCGTGACCTTCAATAGGGATGATTTCGCGGTTAAATTTACCCTCAGCGGTTGCCGCTGCTGCACGCTGGTGAGAGCGAGCACCAAACTCGTCACTCTGCTTGCGCTGTATACCGTGCATCATTGCCAAATATTCCGCAGTCATACCCATAGCACCAGAGGCTTTTGCAATAGAGCGCCCCAACATTGGGTTGGGATCCAGGTGTTTAGTGGTGTCAATGTGCCCCATATGTTCGACCCCACCAACCACATAAATCTCACCCATTCCCGCTTGAATATTAACCGCTGCCGTATGCAGTGCCGACATTGAAGAGCCACACAGGCGATTAACTGTCTGTGCTGGAACCGTATGGGGCAGACCCGCACGTAGGGAAATAAAGCGGGCAACATTAAACCCCTGCTCATCGCGCTGCATCACGCAGCCCCAAATCAAATCATCGATCTCGACCGGGTCCAGCTTATCGTTGCGCTCGAGAAATTTCTTTAATAGCGTAGCGGACATCTCATCGGCACGTACATGGCGATACACACCCTTTTTGGAGCGCCCCATAGCTGTGCGTGCATAATCGACAATAACGGCATCTCTAGGATCTAAACTCATCGCAATTCCCCTCAGTTGTTACCGTAGTAGGTAGAGCCTTTGGCGGCCATTTCACGCATACCCTGGGTGGGTTTATATAATTCTCCCAGCGCACTGTATTTATCTGCCATATTAACAAAGACATCGAGGCCAATTTTATCCAGCCAAGAAAAAATTCCGCCGCGAAATGGCGGAAAGCCAATACCATAAACCAGCGCCATATCCGCTTCTGCCGGGGAATCGACAATTCCCTCCTCCAAACAACGCGCCAATTCAGTTGCCATTGGCACCATCATGCGCTCTATCACCTGATCCTGCTCAAACTCGCAACGAGCGGCGACATGGGGCTCCAGCAGGGCGTAGCTCTCTTCACAAGCTATTTTTTGCTGCCGGCCCTTCTTATCTTCTTCATACCGATAAAAGCCTGCGCCCGTTTTCTGACCGTAACGCTTAGCTTCATAGAGAATATCTGAAGCCGCGGTAAACGACTTACCCATACGCTGCGGAAACCCATCGGCCATCACTTTCTCTGCGTGCACACCGGTGTCAATACCCACCACGTCCATCAAATATGCCGGACCCATGGGCCAACCCCAGCGCTCCATAAGCTTATCAATTTGTTGAAAGTCGGCCCCATCACGCACCAACATAGAAAAACCAGCAAAATATGGAAATAACACCCGATTAACCAAAAAGCCGGGGCAATCCTGCACAACTATGGCTTTCTTACCCATTTTTCCGGCATAGGCTACAACTCGGGCAATGGCAGCAGGCGAACTTTTTTCACCACGAATCACCTCTACCAGCGGCATTTTATGCACTGGATTAAAAAAGTGCATACCAAGGAAATTCTGTGGTCGTTCCACAGAGGAAGCCAGCAGATCAATGGAGATGGTTGAAGTATTAGAAGCAATGATCGTATCCGCCGATACTTTGCTCTCCACTTCCTTTAATACCGCTTGTTTTACCTTGGAATTTTCCACCACCGCTTCAACAACAATATCCACCTGGTCAAAACCATCGTAGCTCAAGGTAGGTTCGATACGATTCAGGGTTTCACCCATTTTCTCCACGTTGATACGACCGCGCTCAACCTGTTTCGACAGCAGCTTATTGGCCTCTTTTAAGCCGAGGTCAATACCCTCTTGGGCGATATCCTTCATTTTAACTGAAGTGCCTTTATAGGCAGATTGATAGGCAATACCGCCACCCATAATGCCAGCACCCAACACTGCAGCGCGCTCAATCGATTTATCCGCTTGCTTTGCCCAGCCCTTGGCCACCTTGTTCAGCGTCTGATCGGCGAGGAAAAGACCCACCAGAGATTTGGCCGTATCCGATTGAGCACACTGAATAAATTGCTGTTCTTCAATCTTTAGAGCCTCATCACGGGATAATTTATAACCCTGCTCAATTGAAGTTACAGCCGCCACAGGAGACGGATAGTTTTTGCCCGCTTGCTGAGCAACAAATGTCTTGGTGGTAAAAAAAGCCATCAACGCTTCAGTATCATTTATTGGGATCGGGGACTTTTTCAACATACGGCGCGCCTTAAAGTCGAGCGAGCCATCAATGGCGCGCGCCAATAACGTAAGTGCGGCCTCTTTCAACTGGCCGCTGGCAACAACCGCATCTACCGCCTGCGCAGTCAGTGCTGCATCGGGACGCTGCTCTTTACCAGTGGCAAGCCATTCGACCGCCATATCAACACCGACAAGTCGCGGCAAGCGCACAGTACCTCCCCAACCGCAGATCAACCCCAGCTTAACCTCCGGCAGCCCCACCTTAGCCTCATCACTCATCACCCGAAAATCACAGCCGAGACAAACCTCGAAACCACCGCCCAAAGCATAACCATTAATGGCTACCACTGTGGGTATGGGCAGGTCTTCCAGACGGTTGATATTGTGATTATTTTTACCCATTAATTCGGTGATACCCTCAGATCCGGCAGAAAAAGCGCCGCCAAACTCGGTGATATCAGCACCGACAATAAATACATTCTTAGCGCTCGTCAGTATCAAACCCTTGATATCATTCGACGCCTCAATTGCGTCCAGTGCCTGAGCGAACTCAGAAACGGTCAGGCGATTAAACTTATTAACGGACTCACCGGCCAAGTCGAAGCTGAGCTCCGCTATACCGTTGTCCAACATCTGCACCGAAAGTGCTTTGCCACTAAATAACATGGTTGACCTCATTAGTTGGGGACCGCTCTTTGGCGCTATTTTTAACGCCATAGGCCCGGGGTCGTGATTATTCCTTTGAGCTACTGCTCAGCTCACAAAACAATGTGACGAAAAAGCGTATTACAGTCAAAGGTTGCCTAGTATAGCCAGATTCAAACATATGTTTGAATCTCATTTTTTATTAAATTTGCTAATGCTTGTCATCAGCACAAGTTATTGCCGAGCAAAACCCAATCGTAATCACTACTGGCAACGCCTAGGAGCCTGACGGATGAACACTGGCCTACTGCGAAAAAGACCGGTTAAGTCCGACAGGCTCCTTGGCTCAAGCATTGCACCTAGCACTCACCAGAATACAGTTACAGTCTCCGATATTGCGCAACCGATACAGCCTAAAACCACTGAAATAATAACCATCTCCGGCTGCCAATAACGCACTATCAGCTCCCACGGTTAACTCCAGTTGCCCACAAACAACAATACCTCCCTCCTCACTGGCTCGATCTAAGTAACAAACACCCGTATCCTGGCCCAAAGTGTAAACTTGGTACAGCAGTGTCATACGGCGCCCGCTCCGATTTTCACCCACTAGTCGGCGGTGAATAGCGCCGCTACTTATATTAGGCATTGCTTCGGCACGGAAAAATACTGTTGGCTCACTCGTAAATTGCAGACTAAAAAAATCCGCCAATGAAATTGGAATACCATCTAATACTTTATTGAGAGAATGGAGCGAGGGGCTCACCCTGGATTGCTCTATCAGCGAGATAGTCGCGTTGGTAACCCCAGCACGCTGAGCCAATTGACGTTGAGATAGCCGATACAATTTGCGTACAGATTTCAGCCGCGCCCCAACATCAATACTTTCTACACTAGATGTTTGCCCATCCGCATCCATCATTGCTTCGCCCATCTTATTCTTGAGCTTTGCAGTCTACCGCCAAGCGGACAAGCTGAGCAAAGTACTATTTAAGTCGCAGCGTTCAAGGGCACCTACCTCAACCAAAATGCCGATTACCGCTAAACCATATCGACAAAAGGATTTAAAACAGGCAAATCTATCGGCGCAGCCACCCCGGGCATATCTATCTGAGTGCTATTAATCTGAATAGCCTCTTCGTCAATCAACCCTTCACCGAAACGGTAAATTGGGTTTAAATTACCACGACTGGCGCCTGCATCGTAAGCTGCAGCCTGTTCGGCAACCATTTCGTTGCGCCTATAGTAGTTCGCCAGTGCCTGGCTACCATGGCGCTTGTTAAGCATTTTTTCCACCAATGGCGGTGACAGCACACTAGCCGTGGCATTGTTACCACCAAAACCTTTGGAATTCAAAAAAGCCACATCTAGTGAGTCTGGGTCACACTCAGTGTGCTGCAGCATGAAGTTCAAATGCTTTTGATGTACATCAGTGGCAATTTGATCAACAGTCGTTATACCTGGAAAAATACCATGGGTAAAAATACCGAGGCTGGTTGCCAACTGGTCACCACTGGCAGCGGCAACCGTATGCCCTAAGTGTGCCTTAACCGCACAGATAGGCCAGCTGTCGATACCAAAAGTGCCCGCAAGACGATCAAAAATGGCCGACTCAGTAACTCGGTTTTGCGGCGTACTAGAACCGTGCGCCAGCACAAAGCTGCCCCGCCGCAGACTCTGCTCGCCAACAATTGCTTGGGCTTCAGCCATCGCCCGGGCAACTGTCAGGTAATTACCGGGGCCCGGGGCCGATATGGATTTTTTCGGACCATCCGCATTTACAAACACATTGGCCACTGCACCGTGCAGGGGAGCACCTAATTCCAGCGCCAAGGCATCGTCCATCAAGATTGCCCACTGAGTGCCCTCCCCCAGAGTAAAGCCACAATTGTCACCAAACGGACGGCTGGCACGCCGGTAATCCACTTCCCCAGCAAACAGCCTATGCAAATCATTGATTGTGGCCAAAGCCCCCATAGCTGCATAGCCGTCGACCACTTCCGGCACCAATGGCGCCTCGGCGGCACCAACTACAGCTACCCGCGCACGGCCGTTGCGGATATCCTCCACTGCCGCGCGCAGATTATACAAATAAGTTGCACAAGCACCCGCCATCGCGCCGGTTGTACCCACATTGCCGAGCACATAAGCATTAACAAAATCCGCTGGCATGCTGGTAAGACCTAATGCCAACTGCTTGGAACTAACCCGATTGCCACGCAGACGCGACTGTAGCAAGCCACCGTTGCCATAGGCATCCAATTGGCTCATGGCCGAGCTTGCATACACTGCAATATTGGCCGCCCCAGCCTTTTCCACCACCAGATCCCAGTCGATACCAAGGGAACGCAGAGCATCAGAAGCCCCCAAAATGGAAAGTTGCAGCCCACGTGGATGAAAGCGCGAATTGTAGTGTAGAGCTGGCTCATAGCCAGTCGGCAACTGACCCGCCGCAGCGACCGGAATGGTTCGATGGCTATCGAGCATGGCCGACAAATTCCTACAATGGACCTGCACTCGGCCATTTTCTAATGGTTTTAGCTGCCAGTCCTCAGGTAACGGAACAGGTAACTGGCGCGTCGCCATCTCAAAGCTAAACCCCTCTATAGAATTGAGCTCGGCCGGCTGAAAAAAGTGGCACTTGCGATAATCATAAAACCGCGGCTCTAACTCCCTCACCAGAGTACCAGCGAGCACTTGCTGCTCCAACAATGGGTCCAGCGGGCCAGTTGCTGCTCGGCCAGTCCGCAACCCCATTAGCGCAGCCAAATCAGAAAGGGTATCGACACGGTTCGCGACACTCAGCTTATCTACAACTAGGCGGCGGTAGCCCCGATGGAAAGAGCTGCGCCCAGCGGGATTAAAGCCGCCAAATGCGGTTATTACAGGTAGGCGTTGCATCCTGACCTCCAGTAAAAACTAAGGATTTTGGCTATTTGCCAATAGGATTTCAGTTTATGGTTTGGCGATCCGATTCGGTTACAGGCATAATGGCCAAAAAAATAGACCTTCTGGCCAAATTCCCTTCTCATTTGAGAGATAGCAGCCCATGCGTACCATCACCTTTGTACTGATAGAGCAGATGCTAGCGACCGGCACTGTGTTGCCTATGGAGATGTGGCGGTGCGCACAAAGCCACTACCGTACCCATGCCAAGCTTCCACAGCTACAGTTACTGACTGCCAGCATAGACGGCGTCCCGATCAAAGCACACTCTGGTTTTAGACTAACAGCCGATGTATCCATTGAACAAATAGCCAACAGCGATATCATCTATCTGCCCGCTCTATGGCGAAATCCTCGACCAGCCCTGCGCCGCAGTACCAAACTGTTCGCTTGGCTGCGCGCCCAGGCCGCTACCAGTGCGGCCATCAGCGCTGTCGGCACCGGTGCATGCTTTCTCGCCGCAACGGGGCTGCTGAATAACAAACCCGCCACCACTCATTGGCATTATTTTGACCAATTTGCCAAGGATTACCCCGCAGTAGAACTAAAGCATCAATATTTTATTACCCAGGCCGACAACTTATTCTGTGCCGCCAGTGTCAACGCACTAGCGGACCTCACTGTGCACCTCATCAAGCAATTCTATGGCTCTAGTACAGCTAATCATGTAGAAAGAAATTTTTCCCACGAAATTCGTCGGCCATTTGAAGAAATTAGCTATTCAAAAGGTGCAGTACGCCTACACCCCGATGAAGAAGTAGCCCAAGCTCAAAATTGGCTAAAACAACACTGCGGGGAAGCAATACGTTTGAGTGAAACCGCCCAGTCTTTTGACATGAGCATGCGCTCTTTTAACCGACGTTTTAAACTGGCCACCGGACAGACACCCTTGCAGTATTTGCAAAATATACGCGTTGAAATGGCCAGAGAGCTTTTGCAGTCAAGCAATTTATCAATCAATGAAATTGCCGAAAAAGTTGGCTATCAAGATATGGGGCACTTTACCATGTTATTTAAAAAAAAATTATCAATTACACCCAGTGCATACCGCACTACGGTGCGAGCAAAGCTCTTTCAAGTCAATACCTAACACAAAGCCAACCCACTACTACTAAACTTTAAAATGACAAAATTGGCGGTAAAAAGCATCTGTAGCTAAGCTGCAATATGCCATGAATACCGTAGCAATCGGTTGCACTTCTAATTACATCAATAAACCTAGAAACCGCGGTTCAATCACGCAAGTCTACACAAGTTCTTGATGTGCCTAGCAAATTTTAAACAGTTCTCATCACCAATAAGGTGACCACGAATTTTTTAACTTCGCCATGCACACCAATAACTTACACAGCTTTTGCGCGCTCAACTGCAGCTTCTAGGATAAAACTTGGAAGTCCTTGCTCCGCCAAAATGGCGATTAATGTGAACTAAATCCCAATTCACTTAATGCGTTACGTAGCTTTTGTGCCTCAGTAGCAAGGGCCTCTGGCTCTGCAAGCTGTTGCTGAGAAAAATCAAGCTCGTTGATGGCGTTAATAGGAATCAAATGAAAGTGGGTGTGAGGCACCTCGAGTCCCGCCACCATAATGCCGACTCGCTCGGGACGATATACCATCTTTTGCGCTTTGGCTACCTTTTGTGCGACCCCCATTAAATGAAACGAAATATCCTCTGGCATATCATCCCAATGATTAATTTCTTCTATAGGAATCACTAGGCAATGACCTAGCTTGATTGGCGCTATGGTCATGATAGCCGCGACAACGTCATCTCTCCACACGAATTGTCCAGGCAGATCACCATTGAAGATTTGAGTAAAAATACTTGACATAAATTCCTCTAAGCTTTGAAAGTTAACAAGTGAATTAAATCTGAAATAGAACAGATGTACCAAATAATAAATCTAAAGTGTTAAATCCGCCAGCTCAATCGATACCAACCTACAAGATGATGTAGGTAAATTAAATTTTATATAAAATTAATATACCACTCAAAAATTCATAAACTTTTTAAGCGTAAAATACGATCATTCACGTCATAAAAACGAATTGCCGCCGAATAAATTAAGAATTCTTAATTGAAACCAAACAACTTGTAGAAGATTATGACAAAATCATTTTTCGCCATTGGCAGTCTCAACTATATGCCTTACCCTGGCACACCCTAAAAAACTTAGGGGCCAAGCTTGAACAGATTTGGCGCTTGCTTAATCTCCGCCAATCGTTTATGGTATCCCATTGATATAGGATTTACGAAGATATTAAAAATAAGATCATCAGTGCATAAAACAAATTATTAAATTTCCTCATGGGGGGGGAATCTATGAGCAGCCTGCTAGAGCAAGCTGGCGGAGGGCAATTGCTCCGTCGAATGGTTTCTGAATTTTATCTGGCCATTGGAAAACATCTTTCAGATTTTGAAACTTCAGAGCACATGAAGCAAAAATCTCGTCAGACTAAATTTTTGAACCACGCATTTACGTCCCAACCTGAGCCAATGCATCATGATCGTGCCAGCTTTCTTGCCCAGGGCTTAAACCCCGCGCTGTTTACCGCATTACTTGAATACATCCAGGCCCGCCTAGCGGAACTTGGCCATTCAACACATTTTAGTGCTAAATTCGTCAAAATCGCCGAATCGCTATACCAGAGTTGCACCCATCCACTTTCTATCGCCTCATAACAATCAATACTATTTTAGCTACCCAAAATAAATATCTATGAAAATATCCAGCGGGTTGATTCAGGAAGCTCAATGTGTACTGACCCTCTCAAAGACTCTATATAGCACTGCAAATACTCTTTAGGTCAATCAAATGCCATAGCACTTACGGCGAAATATTACAGATTAAAATGTCTGAGTTATTATTGACCGTTGAAGACCGCACACATTTAAACCTTATACTTGAATAGTATTTGATCACCCCCCAAACTCAAAGCTGCCTGAATAACACAACTTAACCCCTATTATTTGTTAAGCTTTAGGCTTGCCATCAATGTTTTTTTAACGCAGTATCACCATCAGCTCCACTCAGAGCTTAGTATTGAGTACCCGTGAGCGTCACAAGCTTGCTTAAAGCTTCGCTTGGGCGCCTGGAAGGATAAACTTTTACATTCATTATCAATAGGTTATCTCAATATTTCGACAGCGCATTGCGCAACCGTCGCCCCTTATATTATTCGACAGTATCAATGTATAACCAAGGTGCATTTGGAGTAAATTTTGCAAAAATTTGATTTTGATTTGTTTGTTATCGGCGCTGGGTCCGGCGGTGTTCGCGCAGCGCGCATGGCAGCTAAAAATGGAATGCGCGTTGCAATAGCAGAAAACCGCTATATGGGGGGAACCTGTGTCAATGTTGGCTGTGTTCCCAAAAAAATATTTATGTACGCCAGCAGTTACTCTGAAACCTTCACAGATGCAATTGCTTATGGCTGGCAAGGGCAGCAAAGTGCCGATTTTAACTGGGCGACATTACGAGACAACAATGCAGCAGAAGTATCACGCTTAAATAAAATTTATCGCAATTTATTAGCTGACAGTGAGGTTCATATTATCGATGGACGTGCCAGCGTACTTGAACCACAAAAAATACAGGTTGGTGAGCAGGAGTTCAGCGCAGAGAGAATCCTAATCGCAACCGGAGGCTGGCCTTTTGTGCCGAATTTTCCTGGCAGAGAGCACGTTATCACCTCAAACGAAGTGTTTTCACTCGACAAATTCCCGCGCAGCACTCTTGTAGTCGGAGGAGGTTATATTGCCGTAGAATTTGCCGGTATTTTCTCTGGCCTCGGCTCCGAGACGCATTTATCCTATCGACGAGAACTCTTTTTACGTGGTTTTGACAAGGATATTCGCCAATTTACCAAAGAAGAGATAGAAAAAAAAGCTGTTAAATTACATTTTAACCACCAAATAAAATCTATTGTAAAAAACCTTGATAACACCCTGAATGTACAATCTCTCGATGGCAACCATATTACAGTTGATGCTGTACTATACGCCACCGGACGCAAACCCAATACTCAGGGTTTAGGCCTGGAGGAGTTAGGGGTAGAATTCAATCAAGATGGCACCATCGCTATAGATACAAATTTTCGTACCAACCTACCCTCAATCTTCGCCTTAGGCGATGTGATAGGCGGCCCAGAATTAACCCCTGTTGCCCTAGCAGAAGCCATGGCTTTGGTAGCGCACTGGACAAGCGGTGAAACTGCTACAATCGATTATAGTAATATCCCTACAGCTGTTTTTTGCCAACCTAATATTGCCACAGTTGGCCTCACAGAAGAGGAGGCAAAAGCCTCTGGGATAAAAGTGGTCATCTACAAATCTGAATTTAAACCTATGCGTTATACGGTAAGCGGTCGCGATGAGCGCACTCTAATGAAGTTAGTGGTTGAACCTTCAAGTGATAAAGTAATCGGTGCACACATGGTTGGGCCAGATGCCGGAGAAATTATCCAAGGACTAGCTATAGCTCTTAAAGCTGGCGCGACAAAAAAGATTTTTGACCAAACCATTGGCATTCACCCAACAACGGCAGAAGAATTCGTGACCATGCGCGGTTAATCACATCATCCTCTTAATTAGAGTAAATTTTCACCTAGATTAGCATTAACTAAAAATTGATGCTCTAAATTTACACTAATTAGCCAAGAAAACATTGATAAACGCAAACTACTCAGAATACAGATAATCTGCTGCAGCCTTACTCATATTTTTATAATCATGGCCAACACCTTGAACTATATGGAGGCTCCAGTTGAACTCAAGGCTAGTTTTATTCGCCAAGTTTTGTGCTACTTTATAAAAATACTTGCCTCGACTTAAACGGCTGGTGCCTTGAATATCCACTTGTGGACTTCTTACAAGATGCCCACGGGTTTCGTGCTCATTATCCAACTCACCGAGAAAAATGGTAAGTTTTGACTTAAATGCTGAACCAATATTGCCAAGTGTGGACATTCCACTTTTTAATCCATAAGGAAAGTTTTCATCAAAATTAGGAATCGTATACCAACCAGAGTTATCAGACACTATTCGATGAGATTTGTTATTGGAATCGAACAAGGTAAAGCGATGCAAAACTTGACCGCCAGCAGAATGCCCAAACATATCATACTTTTCCGCAGACAAGTTAAATTTAGAAACTGAAATTGAAAAAAATCTATCAAAATCATCAAAAATCCATTCTTTAGGGTCATTTATTATCGTATAACTTTCGATATCAGTTTTATCCTTATTTATTTTCACATCATCAAGCATTCTTGCAAGATTATAATTCCAGAACCTAGGATAAGATTTTTCAGAGTAGCTGGGTGACAGAATTAATATATTAAACTTTTCTGAGGCGTCTACCCATGCATCACGATAATCCCACCCATTTCTTCCTGCGCCCGGAAGAACCATAAGAACTTTAGTTTTTTTATTGTATGAAAGAGGTAAATGATAATAGATTTCTATCTTTTTATCAGTGCGATCACTGCCTCCTTCTAAGGTAAATTTACCAGAACCAGGAACAATAGCTCTATCATTAGCTAAAGCATGCAAACAACAAAAAATAAAAGATAAAACACACAACAAAAAATCTCTAATAATCATATCTTAACTCACTATTTATATTATTTTAAATAGAAAAATTTATTACAAATACTATCCTTAAAATATTCTCACGCTTGACAATATCCCACTGTAAGCATAATATGCCGAATATAAATAAACGTATTGAAAATAAAATATCCTATGAAATTATTTTTAATCATCATCGTTTCCGCCATAGCTTCAGCAAGCAGCCTTATTGTCCATATAATTTCTGTCGAATGGTTTCCCGCTTGGCTAGAATCTCAGATGCAAGGCATCTCCATCGAGCCCTCTTGGCATGCTCGCTATCTTTCAGGGATCACATCTATAGAATACGGCATAGCATCTAGCATACTACAGCGATTCCCGCCAGATACAGATCCCTTACAAACATTAGCTTGTAGAGCAGTATTGAAATTTATGTTCGTAAACTGACTGTCTCTGGTAATATCAGCTTCTTACAATACAATACTTCGGACAGTTTCATGCAGCTATAGCCCCGTAGTCACTGTACCGTTCGTAAACCTTGGCAACTTTTTCACATCTTAGGTCTAATTCTAACTCGTCAAAAAGTCTATCCATAAGATGCTGATTGAACTTGCGACGT
>JAHZJJ010000074.1 GCA_022600975.1 Gammaproteobacteria bacterium | reverse complement strand
GCTTACGGGTTTAAAAAATCAATATTATCTCCTGATACGTCATAATGGGTCGAGAATGATCAAATGTTGGCTTGAATAACGTTTCTGTGTAGTGTGTTGCATATATTGATAATAACTCTATCCCGGTCTTTTAGGTCTGGCAGGTGACTTTTGGTTTGAATATAGTTATCCGTAATGCTATTTGCCGAGTACAAGTAGCGGGAATAGCTGACCGCTACGCGCTAAGATTGACTTTTTAGTAACCCCCTGTAATCCTGATTTCAGGGGTCTTGATTAGCGACGTTGGCGGTAGGGCCCGCGGCTTCCGCTGTTACGGGAGCGGTTTTGTCTGTCGCCGCGGCGGTCATTTTCGCTGCGATGGCGTTGAATTTGCACCTGGGGCGGTTTTTGAAGTAAGGCTAGCGGAGGTTGTTCGCATTTAAGGGGGCTGCCCAATAGTTTCTGAATCGGCTCTATATGCATGGCATCGTCTTCGCAGGCGAAGCTGATTGAAGTGCCAGTTTTACCTGCGCGACCGGTGCGGCCAATGCGGTGCACATAATCTTCGGGCTCTTCTGGCAGAGTAAAGTTAACTACATGGCTGATGCCGTCGATATGAATTCCGCGCCCGGCAACGTCCGTTGCTACCAGTACTTTGATGGCGCCCTTTTTAAAGGCCTCAAGGGTACTCACACGCTTGTTTTGAGCGATCTCTCCGGAGAGCAGGCCGGCTTTGAAACCGTGGGCTGTGAGGTTTTCGTGTAGGCGTCGGCATTGGTCGCGGCGATTGGCGAAAACAATCAGGCTTTCAACCTCAGCACTTTTCAAGATGTTGTAGAGAAGGGTAAATTTTTCATCGCTTGCGGCTAAGTATACATGCTGTTCTACGCTTTCAGTGGCCACTCGTTCCGGTTCTATTTCAATTGTAATTGGACTCTGAGTCCATTGAGCGACAAGGGATTCGACTTCGGGTGTAAAGGTCGCTGAGAAAAACATAGTCTGGCGATAATCTTTGCTCGGCGTTTGGCGCACAATACGGCGTACCTGGGGAATGAATCCCATATCCAGCATACGATCGGCTTCATCAATTACTAGTATTTCCACCTGATCGAGATAACAGTCTTGATTGCTGGCAAAATCCAGTAACCGTCCGGGGGTGGCAACCAGAATGTCCACGAGGCGCTCATTCAGCTTGCGCTGTTGCTTTTGATAATCCATGCCGCCTACCAAAGTATGGATTTCTAACTCAGTATATTTGCACAGATGCTTGGCATCCTCGGCAATTTGCATTACTAACTCGCGGGTAGGTGCGATGATTAATGCGCGAGCCTCACCGGCATAGGGCTGCTCTTTAAGGGGGTTTTTTAGCAGTGCGTCAATAATGGTGACCAAAAAAGCGGCAGTTTTTCCAGTGCCAGTTTGTGCCTTACCCACCAAATCGTGGCCATTGAGGGTGTGTGGCAGCGTACGCCCTTGAATTGGCGAGCAATATTGGAAGCTTAAGTCGGCAATAGCGTGCATTAGTGGCAATGGCAGATCGAGATCGTGAAATCGTACTTGATCGGGCAGCTCGGCTACCGGAAATTGCTCAAGCGACCAGGGTGTGGTGGATTGGCAGCGGTTGCGATTGGGTGAGCGCCCTTTTTGATTGGTGTTGCGAGATCGGGGGTTGTCGCCGGATTTATTATCAGATTGGTTGTTGGAGCCGGGGTTGTCGGTAGTGACCGCATGGCCATCAGGCTCGCCAGCGTTGCGACGAAAGAACTTAGCGATCAAATGCATACTCCAAAAATGGCTAGACAATTGCCCATTGTACCATGATTGTGTCGTGATATTGTCAATCCAATGGTGCGATGATTTTTATTGCTATAACGCAGAGTCTGAGACTTGGATTGGGGCTGCTAGAGATTTTATTGGTGGATAGGGGGTTTAAGGCAATTATTAGATTGGAATCCGCTTGTAATCGACAAAAGTTACTTTGGCAAATCTTCCGAGAACAGGAGGTCTGTATTTTTAAATTTAGGGTGGTTTTATTGGCAAAAGTTTTTATGTGAGGTTTGATTTAACGTCACGCAGTGCTTTTTGCAACTGTGCACTCTATTAAAATGATGATAATGGGCGTTGTGGTATCAGCAATAGCCCGGCAAGCGTTTACTAACTGATGGTATATATAAAGGCATCAGTTTTTCAAGGAGGTAGGTGGGTAGTGAGAACAGAAGTTGTGCAGAGTTAATGTATTTCTAATAAAGCTTTTGGCATTTAAATTTCATTAAAATAAATTTAGGAGTTAGCTATGCAATTCAAACGTTTATGGGTAACAGCGGCACTTTCGTTATTTTCACTGGTGGCAACTACGCTCATGGCAGAAGAAAATGCTATCGAGAGTACCATCGCAAAAGGCCAGCGGCAGCTTATTCAGGCAATAGACGCGGCTTGGGTGCGGGTATTGCGAAGCGGGCGATATCAGCAGGTTTTGGCCGACCCCAGCTATTTTGCAGTTCCTCAGGGCACCCCTTCTTATGAAATTTTTGTTAATCAGGCCGATTGTTTGCCCGACCCGCAAACGACCCAGTATCCTAGCGATCCTGTGGGAAATTTTAAAATTATTTTACAGCAGGCGAAAATCAATCGTTGTACCCTTTCTTATCAGCCGTTGCCGTGGGATACGACTAATTTTTCCCGTGCCAGCGAGGCGCTTGAAAATGCAATTTTTGAGGAACTGGGCGACCACTATAAGGTGGCGATTAAGCGCAAGGATATAGAGATTGCACCGCCTTTTAATTTTACTACGGCGCTCAATAATGGTAGCTGCGATTACATACAACAGGTGAATGCTCTCGGTGGAGAAACGGAAGGTTTGCGCCGCCGTGATAGTCGATTATTTTCCTGTGTGGTTTCTTCGAGTGCGCAGTATGCGTTTATTCCCAGCAGTAGTGATGACCGCCCCTGTGTGGCGAATGACCGTTGCGCTTCGGCCACTGAGTTGGTCAGGATTCAACGCATCGTCGATCTTCAGGCGAATAGCCGTATCAATATCTGTACTGGTAACCTATCAACTCAGACGTCAAACCGTTTTTTTGCAGAAAACCGGGTCAATACTGTTCGCTTTCCAGGTGATATCGGCAATTGTGCCGAAAATATATCGGGGGAGGGTTACTGTGTCTGTCCGCCTTCATCAGCGCAATCATCTACTTTATGTGCTTATCGCCCGAGCGATAATATTGCTGGTGTTTGCCCCAGCGGCGTTGAGCATCGTTACGATGACTTAATGATATTCTCGATTCCAGATATTGATGAAGCTTTAATAGGCCCCTATGCCGTTTTTAATGGGCAGTACCGGCAGTTCGATCTTAAAATCGTTGCCGGTACTCCACTGTGGGTTGGTATTGAGCCGCCACAAAAGCAGTGATAGCCTGCCTAGGTCTGTAGCCCTATTGCTACACCAGATGCGAAATAGGTTAGCGCTTACGGATTTATGTCAGACTTGCCGCAGGCCCGGCGGGCGATCCAGTAATCCAAACTCACAAAGCGTCCGCCGCCGGAAAATAGCAGTGCCAGTAGCATGACAAAATAGGTTGCAGCAAACTCGATACCGTTTTTTAGTATTGTGATGTTGCCGCTTTCGGTCAACCAATCATAATCGCCGTGCTCTTTAAGCAGATCTATGGCTCTCTCTTTGCGTATAATGACCTCTCCAATCAGGTCATTGCGCCATTCCCAGGGTACCACCAAGGTTTGTTCTGGCAGTGCATGCCAACCGTACTGCCAGTGAGCGGTTATCGCCGCTACTGCCATCGTAACCAACAGGGGTATCGATATCAGCCGCACGGCCAATCCCAGCAGCAGGGCAATGCCTCCCAAAAATTCAGTTAGCGCCGCTAGCCAAGCTAGTAATAGTGGGGCCGGTAGCCCTAAGCCCCAGTCGGGGTTTCCGAACCAGGCGGCAACTTCACCAATACTGTCGAGTTTATTAAGCCCGGCGAGAATAAATATGGGAGCCAGAAATAGCCGCAGGGCCAGCGGACCCAAGCCATCTAGAGGGCGTAAAAATTTCACAAAACAACAGTAAGCCCGATTGAACCAATTGAAGATACCACTCATAATTCACTCCGTTTTTGGTCGATGCTGGCGCATATTTTGCCTTAACTTAGTACGCAAACCGCGAGTACTCTAAAAGGGCTATCCGTCGATGGCTCATTTGAAAGACTTAGAGTCCAACCCACTAAATCTCATTCGCTCTGTGTGGCACCGATTCACAGCGAAATTCAGATGCTTTCTACGTCAGTATAGCCACTTCATTTGAGTTGTATTTATGGCCAGATTTTACAGTATTGTTATAGGGGGCGAACTTAAACAGCTTGCTATTTTGGGTGGACCATTGGCGGTGAGCAACCTGGCGGTGGTGAGCATAGGTATGGTGGACACAATGGTTGCCGGTCATGCCAGCGGGGTAGACTTGGCTGGTCTGGCTCTGGGCTCTGGGGTCTGGGCGATATGCGCGGTCACTTTGATTGGCTTGCTGGCGGCAGTATCACCGGTAGTGGCGCATATGCGTGGCGCGGGTAATGAGCTTGGTTGCGCCAATCAGTTGCGCCAGGCGATGTGGATTGCCTTGAGCGGCGCGCTGGTGATAGCGTTGCTGTTACTTTTGGTGCCCTGGTGGAGTCAGTGGATTCAAACTGAAGAACCTGTGCGCCAAGTTATGCAGGGATATTTGCAGGCATTGGTCAGCGGTGTTCTGCCCTTTGCTGTTGGCATCGCAGTGCGTGGTTATTGCGAAGGTATGGCACAGGTCAGTGCGGTGATGCGAATTTACCTTTTTGCCGCACTGCTTAATATTCCTTTGGACATACTACTGGTATTTGGCGCCGGGCCCATTCCAGCCATGGGTGGCGTCGGTTGCGGTTGGGCAACCAGTATCATCAATTGGTGCATTACACTCGCTCTGCTCTGGCATCTCGGTAAAGTCCCGGCTTACCGCGTGCTGAAGTTGAAGCTTTTTCCGTCCAGACCTCATTGGCCTACCTTGCGCCATTTGCTGGCTCTTGGCTTGCCAATTTGCATTGGCGCTGCCAGTGAAGTGACCTTTTTTGCCAGTATGACGATCTTGCTGGCATCCTATGGCGCCGTCATTGTCGCCAGCCATCAGATAGCATTGAATATCGGCTCGGCTTTTTATCTAGTGGCTCTGGCGATGGCTCAGGCAGTAAGTATTCGCGTTGCCTGGACCTTGGGGCAAAAAAGCCCCGACAAAGCGCGTTTTGTAAGTTATGTCGGCATTGGCAGTGGCATGGTTTATGCCCTGTTTACGGGTATCGTTTTGATTGCATTGCGCCATTTATTGGTTATGGCGTATACCAGTGATGCTGCCGTTATTGTGGTGGCGAGTAATTTATTGCTATTGTGCGCAGCCTTCCAGCTGGTGGATGTGGCTCAGGCCATGGCTTGGGGCGCCTTGCGGGGCTATAAAGACACCCGCGTACCTATGTGTTTGCAGATTATTTCTTATTGGCTAATTGGTCTTCCTTGTGCCTATTGGTTGGGAGAAGCATATTGGGGAGTATACGGCTACTGGGTGGGGATTTGTATCGGCCTCGGTGCGGCGTCGATTTTGCTGGGGTTGCGCTTCTGGCGGGTCAGTGGCAAAAGCCTTCAGAAAATTATGGTGTAAAACCTTGCTTCACAATCACCGCTTAAACTGGCGCTTAGCCCTTCGTTATACTTTGCTTTAACATAAGGGACCATCGGAGTATTCAGTATACCCCTCTCTTTAAAGGCTCTTGAAAACGGCTATTGGACTGCTGGGAATTTGTCGTCATCTTGCTGAGCGGTGTGTATGGAATATGAGCTTGCACTGCCGGAGTATTGAAAGTTAAAAATTGGAGCCATTTATGTTGTCGCGCTCACCGAGCCTTATTTTGTTGTTCTTTTTATTGGTTCTAGCGACATTTACATTGGCAGAAGAGACGCCTTTACCCGCTGCTGATTCCATCGAGACAGCTGTTGTAGAAAAAGCCAAGCCACCAAAGAATACAGATGGTTTGCCTCGAGCAGAGACCAATGCTTTGGGGTCGAAAACAGCTGCTAATGAATGTACTGCTATTGCAGAAAACTCCGTTTGTGGAACTCCGGCTGAGCCTTTGGCAACGGAAGAGTCAGGGCCAGAAGCTTCAGCAGGGGGTAGGGAAGTGACAGAGGCAGATAAAAAAGCTGCTGATTCCGATGTCAGTAAAGAAGAGGGGAATCCGAGTATTGGCACCGACAAGGTGTTACGCCTGTTAGGAACTGAAGTGCTACCGGCAACCTCTGTTCGCTTGGCTTGGTCTCCCAGTCAACACTTTGAAGGCGTTTATAGTTCGACTCCGGTTCTGGTAGTTAACGGCGCCAAACCGGGCCCCACGCTGTGCTTAACTGCGGCGATTCACGGTGATGAACTTAACGGAATTGAGACAGTACGTAAAGTTGTGTATGAACTTGATGCCGATGGATTGCACGGTGCTGTGATCGGGGTGCCCATTGTTAATTTGCAGGGGTTTCACCGCGGTTCCCGCTATTTAACGGACCGTCGAGATCTTAATCGCCACTTCCCCGGCGATGCTAATGGCTCGTCTGCAGCGCGTATTGCCAAGTCATTTTTTGATGAAATAGTGACCCATTGCGACGCTATAGTGGATTTGCACACCGGCTCTTTTTACCGTACCAATTTGCCCCAGTTGCGGGGTGATTTGAGTAATCCCAAGGTAGTGGAAATGACTCGGGGCTTTGGCTCCACAGTGGTGCTGCACAGCAGAGGTGCCGATGGCACCTTGCGTCGGGCTGCGGTCAACGCGGGTATTCCAGCAGTTACTCTGGAAGCGGGAGCGCCGATGATACTCGATGAAAAATCGGTTAACCACAGTGTAAAAGGTATCCGTACCTTGTTAAACCAATTGGATATGGTGAGTAAATTCCGTCTGTGGGGGGATCCGGAACCGGTGTATTACAATTCCACCTGGCAACGCGCCACCACCGGCGGTATTATATTTAGCGATGTATCTCTGGGAGAAAATGTTCGCAAGGGTGATTTGCTCGGCACTGTTACCAACCCGATTACCAATGTGCGCAAAGAGATTCGCTCAGAGTATAATGGCATGGTTATCGGCATGGCGATGAACCAAGTGGTACAGCCGGGCTTTGCCGCCTATCATATCGGCATTCAAGCACCAGAAGAACAAATTAGCTCGCCGGCCCAAGTGACTGCTGGCAGCGAAGCAAGCATGCCACCTGAGGAGCAGGCAATACCGTCGCAAACCTCAACCTCGGTAGGGGCCACGGCAGATGAAAGCCCAGACTTTCCTGCAGTTGAATCACAAGAGCTGCGTGAAAGTGGCTCTGATAGTACAGTGACGGAAATGCCACAACGAGAGGGAGAACACGAAGACTAAAAATGGTTGAGAGGGGGAATTAGTTTGTTTTCTGTTCCATTGCAGGCAATGGTTTTACTTTAAGCTTGCTAAATAACTTTGATCTAACCGGCTTTGGCGAGCCAGTCTAGTGCTGAATCATATTCGGATCTAGGAAATGGTCGCACCTCAGCACTTAAAAAGTGCTCGACAAGCTGGGGCATAAAGTTCAATAACATGCGGTCCGAGATCAGGGCTATACGCTGAATATGTTTGTGCTGCTCCTGGGTAAAAACGCAGTATGGCACACGTGTGATAAAGCTTTCCCAGCCGTAAAAATCTTCAGCATCGATCAATAATCCTCTTAGTGTCCCGTATTCACAGATGATGGGGTCAACCTGGAATCTTAATCCAAGAAAGTCGCCGTTGTGCAATTTTTCCAACGGGCAAATTTCCAATACCTTATAATTTCTGTGCCACCAGTGTTTGAGCATCGATTCATTCAACTTTGATCGCAGAGACTTTTTAATCTGCCAAAAGGCTAGTTACAAACTTACAAACATGCACACCAAGAACTTGTGCAGACTTGCGTGATTCAACTACGGCTTCTAGCTTTAACATTTCAGTTATCGCTAGATCAATCTTACCGTTATCTCTCTGTATAAATGCAGTTGAAACTTTTCGAGAAGCTGCCCCTTTTGCCCGAACTATTGATTGGTGCCGTTGCTGCCATTTCCATTCTGTGTGTTGCTGTTGTCATCTCCATCTTGTGTGTCGTTGCTGCCATTTGCATTCTGTGTATTGTTGCTGTCATCTCCATTTTGCGTGTTGCTGCTATCTTCACTTTTTTTCTCACCGCGTATTTTATTCACGGCAGATTCGGCGGTATCGCGAACCTCCTTGCCGACATCTTTTAAGCTTTCACTGGCATCTTCTGTTGCCCCTTTCATTGTGTCACCATTCGGGCTGGCTTTATTTTGGCTATTCTCAGTAGTTTCAGAGCTTGGCTGATCGAGGGTATTGTGGGCATCTTCCGCCTGTTCGCGCCTTTCTCTCGACATAAAAAAACCGATAATCAGCAAGAGAATAATCAGTGGTATCAGTAATTTTTTCATGGGTAGTAAGACCTTTGACTGTTGCATATAGCAAATAAAGAAAACATTTTGCAACTGTGTGAGAGTTGAAAGAATTAAACGCCAACATTGATAAGAATAACCTGTGATCTTTGTTATTCAAGAAGTTATCGATTAGAGGCCAAGTTTAGATCGCTCTATTAAAAACAAATTTTATGAGTTTCAGTTCTAGGGGGCATGGTTCGCAAGGCTTTGATGTATATAGTTAACCACAGCCGAGCGAGGAAAGATAAATATTAGAGAATTTTTTTATTCTAAGGCTGCCCGTGTTCGAGAGAAAGGTTGAATGAAAATATCAAAAATAATTCTAATGTGGTGGAGCAGAATATTTTTGATGGGTTTAGATTATTATTTGGGCTCGAAGTGGGGCTTGGTGGCTACACTTTTAAAAAAACTATGGCTATTGACCAAAAGCTTGGTATACTCGGAGCCTGCGTTAATGATTAAGTGTTGATAGGTCATAATATAGAAACCAGCATTTTACGCCTTTCATAAGTTAGTAGCTGCTCTTTAATAGAATATTATCGACTTTTTGCTTGTACGCTTGAATCACTCTCTTTGAAGTTGCTGATATTGTGTCAGCTTGCCGAAACAATAAATTATTTAATGGCAGAGCTAAAAAATGGACGATTAGACCATAAAAAGAGGTTGTTAAAGGAGGTATCAAAATTATTCAGGAAGTAAATAGGAAGCTGTATTCTGCAGTTAAAGTTAACCCGTAGATCTTTACATCAATCATTTCATAGTTTGTGAGAGAGCGCATTTGGCGGCGTAGCGGTGGGCATTCTTTTTTGGTATGAACCCCTGCAAAATGTACAGCCGATGATTTATTAATCAATGGAAGGTTCAGGAGTTAGGGGTGTTCATGAAGTTATCGAGAAAAAACCAGTTGCTAGGGGCTGTAGTTGCCGTTGGGGCTGCTGTTATTACGTTGGTGGTCTTGTTGGCCCCAAAGCCGCAGGAAAAAGTTGCCGAAGCTACAGTGCCACCGATTGCGGACGTAGTTTACGCTGAACCCGGCCGCCACACCCTGGTGGTGCCGAGCCAGGGGTCAGTGCATGCACGCTATGAAATTGATGTGATCGCACGTGTTAACGGCGTTATTGAAATGGTCGACGAGAGCTTTGTTCCCGGAGGCTTTTTCCAGCCAGGGACAACACTGGTACAGCTGGAAGCGGCAGACTACCACCACTTATTAACCCTCAAACAAGCAGATTTGACTAAGGCGGAATCAGCCCTGGCTCAAGAGCAGGGGCAAGCCAGGCAAGCCCAGCGTGAATGGCGTGACTTGGGTAACTCCAGTGCTAATGACTTATTTTTGCGCAAACCTCAGCTCAGTACTGCCAAAGCGGGTCTGGAGGCTGCCAGAGCCAATCGGGATCAGGCCCAGCTGGATTTGGAGCGCACTCAGGTGGAGGCGCCTTTTGCTGGTCGCGTGAGTGAGACCTTTGTGAATTTGGGGCAATATGTCACCGTTGGCACTACATTAGCGCGGGTGCACAGCACTGATATTGCCGAAGTGCGCCTACCGCTGACAGATCACCAATTGGCATTGCTGGATTTGCCTTTGGGTAGAGCATTGGAAAGCGGCCTGGCAGTGCGTTTGTCGGCAACGATCGCCGGTCAACGTCGAGAGTGGCACGGCAAATTGGTGCGCACAGAGGCGCATATTGACCCAAACAGCCGCTTTGTCTACGCCGTGGCGCAAATAGAGGCACCCTATGCTGGTGCCGCACCATTGATCAACGGTTTGTTTGTGGAAGCCCAAATCTCTGGTAAAACATTAGAAGACATTACCCGGCTGCCGCGCCAGGCGCTACACGAGGGTGATCGTGTATTGATATTGAACAATGAAAATCAGCTGGTGTTCAAAACTGTAGAACTGTTACAAACCATTGGCGACGAGGTGTGGCTGCGGGGCGATTTTGCCAGTGGAGAGCAAATTGTGGTATCCAGCCTAGGCTATGCCTATGAGGGTATGACCCTAACCCCAAACCCTTTGAATGAAAAACCCCCAAGCCTGAATTTGCATACATTTAGCCCGAAGGTTAACGGAAGTTTAATTTCAACCGCGGTTTTGGCTAACGGCGAGGGCTAAAGTATGCAGGGTATTATCGAATGGTTCGTACGCAACAGCAGAGCTGCCAATTTGTTGATGATTATGATCGTAATCGGCGGCATATTTGGTCTCTCACACATTGGACGTGAGGTTTTTCCTTCAATTAATCCGGGCATTGTAAGGGTTGATATCAGCTATCCTAGTGCCGGCCCTGCGGAAGTGGAGCAACAAGTCACTGTACGCGTTGAGGAGGCGATCGCTGAAGTAAAGGGAATTAAAGAGATAAACTCCTATTCTCGCCGCAGCCACAGTGTCGTCATAATTGAGGCGGTGGATGGCTATGACGAATTGCGCATGTTGAATGATATCAAGGCAGAGATCGACAGTATCAGTACCTTTCCCGGTGATATTGAGCGCCCGGTTATTGCGCTGCAGGAATGGGAAACTCAAATGATGATGATCGCCTTGGCCGGTCTGGTAACACCGCGTCAGCTCAAGGAAACAGCAATGGATTTGAGTGATCAGCTTACCCTGCTGCCCGGGGTACGCCGGGTCGATATATGGGGCGATCGTGCAGATGAAGTTTCGATAGAGGTTCCCGAGTTGAACTTACGTCGTCACAACCTTAGCTTTGACGCTGTGGTTGCGGCGGTGCGTCGTTCTTCGCTCGATCTGCCCGCAGGCATGGTGCGCTCCGAGCGTGGCGATATTCAGGTACAAACTCGTGGCCAGGCCTATACAGCTGCGGACTTTGCCAAAATTCCACTGCTTAGCCGCAGCGATGGTACCCAGTTACTGCTCGGAGATGTAGCAAAAATTCACGATGGCTTTGAAGAGGAGGGTTCAATAATTCGTTTCAACGGCAAACCGGGAATGAACCTGCGTATACTGCAGGGCCAGCCGCTAGATGTGGTTGATACGGCCGAAGCGATCAAGAGCTTTATGGCTGAGACCCGTGAACAATTGCCGCCGGGTATGGAATTTGAAATCTGGTTTGATTTTTCTGACACCTATGCCAGCCGTATGGATCTGCTTATCAGTAACGCCCTCGGTGGCCTAGTGCTGGTATTTGTACTGTTGATGTTGTTTTTGCGTCCGTTGCTGGCGGTGTGGGTGACTATTGGCATCGGAGTGGCGTTTATGGGCGCTTTTTGGCTGTTACCCGTTGCCGGTGTAAGCTTAAACATGCTATCGCTGTTTGCTTTCCTGCTGATTCTCGGCATTGTGGTGGATGATGCAATTATTGTCGGTGAGGCGGTGCATGCTGCCCACGACCGCGGCAAAACTGGCCTGGCAGCGGCCGAAGAAGGTGTCAAACAAGTTTCTGCCCCGGTGCTCTTTGCAGTAATTTCCACCATGATATTTTTTGTGCCGATGTTGTTTTTGCCCGGCAATACTGCTCAGATGGTGCTCTCGTTGCCGATAGTGGTATTGCTGTGCCTAGCTTTTTCATTGGTGGAATCTCTGTTAATTCTGCCGGCCCACCTAGTGCATATGAAACCGGAAAAAACAGCCACCAGTAAATTCGGTATGCAGTTACAAAAGCTACGAGGGAAGTTTGCTGGCGGTATGCAAAAGGCGGGAGATCAATATTATTCGCCGTTACTGCAAAAAACATTGAATAATAGCCGTAGTACGGTGATGGTTTTTGTGATGGCACTGGGGTTGTCATTTGCACTGTATAAAAGTGGTTATGTAGGCTCTGCATTTGCCCCGGGGATTTCTTCTGACCTATTAGAATTGGAGATTACCATTGCCACGGGTGAATCTTTTGAAGAGACACAGCGTGTGATGCAACAAATTGAACGCGCCGGGCAGAAGTTAGCTGAAGATTCAGAAATGTTGACACAAAATAATGGTGCGTCATTTTTGAAAAATATCATGGCTTTTTCGTGGGGCAATAACGTCCAAGTATTACTGCAGCTGGTAGATGGTGAAGAGCGGGACGTTAGTTCACAGACGCTGGCATTGCGTTGGCGAGAATATATCGGTGAACTTCCAGCGAGTGTTGAAGAGATAGATATTCATCATACCCTGAATAATGGGAACCAGGGGATGGAGCTCAACTTGAGCACTGCGTCTGGTGACATTAATGAATTGCGTGCGGCTGCTGATGCGGTCAAAGCGCAGCTTGACAGCTACGCTGGTGTCTACGATGTGCGTGATAATCTGATTAGCGCACGTCAGGATATCGAAATTCTACTCAAACCCCACGCCACTAATATGGGCATTAGTCTTGAAGAGGTTGCGCGTCAGGTGCGTCAGGGGTTTTATGGAGAAGAAGTACAGCGCATACCCCGCGGTCGCGAAGATGTACGGGTGATGGTACGTTATCCAAAGGAAGAGCGGGCTAGTGAGGAGCAGATAAACCGCATACGTATTCGCACGAGTAAAGGTGAAGTGCCGTTTAGTGCTGTGGCCGAAGCGATCTATGTGCCTGGATACACCACCATTCGCCGCAATGACCGCAAACGTACCGTGCGAATCAATGCCGAATTGACGCCGGGCAATGCCTCCGCACAGGAGATTTTACAGCAGATAAGAAAAACCCATTTACCTGCATGGGAAAAGCAATTTAGTGGGTTTTTGCTTAAAGCATCCGGTGAAATGCAAGAACAAGAAGAATTCAACGGCGCAATTTTGGCCTTTTTTGCGCTGTCTCTGTTTGCTATTTATGCGTTGTTGGCCATTGCCTTTCGCTCTTATTTGCAGCCACTGCTGATTCTCACTGCGGTTCCTTTCGGTTTCTTTGGTGCGGTTCTCGGCCATCTATTGTTCGGCTACAACATCGACATAATGTCGATGCTTGGCTTCCTGGCGGCTGCGGGAGTTGTCGTCAACGACAATCTGGTGTTGATGGACCGTATCAATCAACTGCGCGCTAAGGGTATGGTGGTCATGGACGCGGTGGTACAAGCGGGGCGCGATCGTTTTAGGCCGATTATTCTCACCTCAGTGACCACGTTTGTGGGTCTGATGCCGATTATGTTTGAGCGTTCCATGCAGGCGAAATTTTTAATTCCAATGGTGATAAGTCTTGCCTTTGGCGTGCTCTGCGCCACTTTTGTAACGTTGGTATTAGTGCCTAACTTATACAAAGTGATTGAAACACTGCGAATTAGAAAAAGTGTTAGTGCAACCCAGCAGGCCGAGCTTGTCAGTTTGGAAAATGCCTGATTAGTAAAGGCAAAGGCGCATGGAAAAATAAGGAGCAGGTGACTTCTGCGCTACCGTTCCTCTTAGGCTGGAGCCGGATAGAGCTCGGTAAGGAGCTTTATTTACTGAGCAGCTGACGCCAATTAAATTGTTGATCGCCGATAACATAAAAATAGGGGTTAAGCAGTGATGCTTTGCGGTTGTAACGCAGCAGTTCGAAATGTTCGTCTACAACAATACCGCCAGCCGCCTCCACCACCGCCTGCGCCGCGGCAGTGTCCCATTCACAAGTGGGTGCGAGGCGGGGGTACAGGTCGGCGGCTCCCTCGGCCACTAGGCACAATTTGAGAGAGCTGCCCATATTTTTAAGGGCAATGGAGCCGAGTTTGGACTCAATTTGTGTGATTAAACCCCCAACGGCACCTTTACCATGGCTGCGGCTAGCGACCATTTCAACTGCTTCACCGGCAGTGATCCGCGGTTGTAGCTTGCGTACTTGAATGGATGTTTGGCCTGCGGTATTCAATTTAATCGCACCACTATTTTGGCTTCCGGCATAGGTGATACCGAGCACAGGCACATGCACCACTCCCAGCACAGGTACACCATTTTCAATTAGGGCAATATTAACGGTGAATTCACCTGATCGCTGAACAAACTCCTTAGTGCCATCCAGTGGATCAACAAGCCAGTAGCGTTGCCATTGACTGCGTTCGGCAAAAGGTGGTGGAGCCTCTTCTTCAGACAATACTGGCACCGACAGCAAATCACTCAGTGCGGATACCAGCACCCGGTGTGCGGCCAGATCCGCGATAGTCAGTGGTGAGTTATCTGCTTTGGTCGTTACGGCAATATCTATGCTACTGTGGTACACCTTGAGAATGGCGCGTCCCGCCTCTACGGAAATTTCAATTGCACGTTGCAATAATGTCTTTTCGCTTGTTCTGTTATTCACTCAGTTTTCCTTATATTTAGATAAAGCACTGTCAGTTTTCTTGGATATAACGACCGTGGTTTTTTATCAGTGGTTAAATAAGCCATCAACTGACAAATAGCGCTCGCCAGTGTCATAGCTAAATACCAATATCCGACTGCCCGGCGCAAGCTCTGCCTGCTTTTGTTTCACCGCGGCAAGGGTGGCACCGGAGGAAATGCCGACAAAAATGGCCTCTTTACGCGCGCACTCTCGAGTCATGGCAAAGCTGTCTTCTTCGCTGACCTTTATGATGCCGTCGAGGGTATCGGTGTTGAGGACTTCGGGAATAAAGCCAGCACCAATACCCTGTAGGCGATGTGGCCCCTTTTCACCACCGCTGATTACGGCAGATTGTTGCGGTTCAACCGCTAGCGTTTGCATGTGGGGGAAAGAGGCTTTTAGCGCTTCACTACAGCCAGTAATATGGCCGCCGGTACCAACACCGGTAATGAGATAATCGAACCCTTCGGGGAAGTCAGTGAGAATTTCTTGCGTCGTGATCTCCCGGTGCACGCGCGGGTTGGAGGCATTGTTAAATTGTTGTGGCATCCAACTGTTGTCCACCTCATCGAGCAGCTCGAAGGCTTTGTCGATGGCGCCGGGCATACCCTTTTCTTTTTCCGTTAACACAAGTTCTGCGCCCATTGCCTGCATAATCATGCGGCGTTCCACGGACATGGATTCCGGCATAGTGAGAATCAGCCGGTAGCCGCGTACTGCGGCGACCATTGCTAAGCCTATACCAGTATTGCCGGAGGTAGGCTCAATAATTACACTGCCGGATTTTAGTTTGCCGCTGGCTTCAGCGTCATCGATCATCGCCAGCGCGATGCGATCTTTAATACTGCTACCGGGGTTAAATCGTTCCACCTTCATCCACACTTCGATGTCGGGGCGAAACAGGTGGTTGATTTTAACGTGAGGTGTGTTACCGATAGTATCGAGAATCGTGTTGGCTTTCATGGCGAAGTATTTTCCTAATGTTGGTAAAAAAACAAGCTGTCCAGGCAGCGGTTCGACAGCGGGCGCTTAGTAAGCAAAATTGCAGATATCAATTGCGCCGCTATCAACTTTACTCAATACTGACGCGATCTGACAGTGTTTCTGTATATTTCGCCAACTACACAATAATGGAGAAAGGCTATGAGCAGGGCCCCATTAACCCCGCAAACAGGCCGCTTGGTAACGACTTCTACAGCCGCTGCACCGCGATCTAAAACTGTCCTGATACTTTTTATGCTGAGTGGCGCTTGCTATATACTTTTGGATGCCCGTGGGTTTGCCGGCAACTGGATGGCGGCAGTGAAAATAATACCGATTGTTTTGTTGATGGGTATTACCGTAAAACGCCTCCCGAGTAGTTGCCGCAATTTGATGTTGGTGGCGTTGACCTTTTCGGCCCTTGGCGATGTATTTTTAGCACTGGATATTCCCAATCAATTTAGCTTTGGTCTCGGTGCCTTTTTATTGGCACAATTGACTTATGCTGCCACTTTTGTGCACGCTGCCAATTTTCTTTGTCTGCGCTTTGCATTACGCGCTGTGCCATTGTTGCTCGTAGCCTCATTGCTGGCGTTGCAACTGCTGCCTGCAGCTGGCACTCAAGCGGGCTATGTAGCTGCATACTTAGTAGCTATTTTAGTGATGGCGCTCACTGCCGCTGCTCATCGTGGTAATTCCACGTTACTATTTATCGGCGCCATCGCCTTTATAGTCTCCGATACGCTAATTGCCCTTAATCGTTTTGTTATACCACTGCCGCTTGCCACTATCAGTATTATGCTCAGTTATTACAGCGCACAATTGGCATTGCTGTATGGCATCATTCGCGCTCGGGTATACTAGCGCCAATTCTTGGGTAAACACAGCGGGTAAGCGAGGCATAAATGCTGGATTGGAAACAGATAGATACTGTATTGTTGGACATGGACGGCACTTTGTTGGATCTTCACTACGACAATTACTTCTGGACCAGTTACCTCCCAGGGCGCTACGCTGAGGTTCATCGCATTTCCCTGCTCGAGGCTGAAAAGAAGTTGTTTGCGCAGCTGGAATCCCAGCGCGGCAGTCTCAACTGGTACTGCTTGCACTACTGGTCTCGGGAACTACAGCTAGATGTACCTGCCATCTACCGCGAAATAGAGGATCGTATCGCGTTGCGCCCACACACCGCGAACTTTCTTCGCGGTGTGCGCAAGCTCGACAAATATACTTTGTTGGTCACCAATGCACACCCGGACAACCTCAACCACAAGCTTTTATATACAGGCATTAATCAGTGGTTGGATGAGATTATATCCTCTCATCATCTGCATCATGCCAAAGAGCAGGCGGCCTTTTGGCCAGCGTTGCGCCAGCGCGTAGTGTTTGATCCGGCGCGAACACTGTTTATTGATGACAACCTCAGTGTGCTGGCTGCCGCCCGGGACTATGGTATTGCCCATTTACTTTGTATTCGCCAGCCGGACAGCCGTGGCCCACTGCGCGACATTAGCGAATTCCCAGCAATTTGCGATTTTGACGAAATTTTCAACGACACCCATCTCCAGATCGCCAAAGCACTATGAACAACTACTATGGAAAAGCTTCGTATTGATAAATGGCTCTGGGCTGCACGTTTTTACAAAACTCGCAGCCTCGCCAAACAGGCCATTGAAAGCGGTAAAGTACGCATTGGGGGGCAACGTGTTAAAGCCAGTAAAGAAATTCATTGTGGAATTATATTGAGCTTGCGCCGGGGGGTTGACCAGTGTGAGGTGGAGATTTTGCGACTCTCAGAGCAGCGCCGTGGTGCCGACATTGCACAGACATTGTACCGTGAAACCGAGGCCAGCATAGTACAGCGGGCACAGCGTCTTGAAGAGCGCCGAGCCAGTCATAGTGGTATTCGCGGCGAAAAGCCCAATAAAAAGCAACGACGGCAAATACATCGTTTTATCCACGCGAATAATGCTTAAATACCGATGCTTATAGGGTTCTGAACTGCTAGACTCGCCAGGCACCTATTTGCAATTTAGCCATAAATCCAAGTTCAATCCTTTATGAAAAACTTCTTTGCTCTGCCCGCATTATGTTTGTTGTTTTTGTACGCTATTGAGGCTGCCAGCGCCGAAGTGCAAGAGCAGGAGCAGCTCAAGCGCTCGATTATTAAAATTTATACCACCGCTGCCGCGCCGGATTACTTTAACCCCTGGGCGTTGCTCAACGCCCAGCAGTTGAGTGGCTCTGGCGTGGTAATTAGTGGCAAGCGTATTTTGACTAACGCCCATGTGGTGGCCAATGGCAGCTACATTCAGGTCCAGCGTCACGGCGATGCCAAGAAATTTCGCGCGCGGGTGGCATTTATTTCTCACGATGCTGACCTAGCCCTGCTCACCCTCGAGGAAGAACAGTTTTTTGAGGGCACACGCCCCCTGGCGCTGGGTGAATTGCCCGAGCTGCAGCAGGAAGTCTCAGTATATGGCTACCCTATTGGAGGGAAATCTCTGTCAATTACCCGCGGCGTATTGTCGAGAGTGGAACACCAATATTACGCTCATGCTGGCAGCTACCTGATGGCTGGGCAAATAGATGCGGCGATCAATCCTGGTAACAGTGGAGGCCCGGTTATTTCTGATGGTCGTATTGTCGGCGTAGCAATGCAGGCTCATCACAGTCAAAATACGGAAAATCTCGGTTATTTTGTGCCGCCAAGCGTCATTGAGCACGTGCTGAGTGACGCTGCTGACGGCTCGCATCAAGGCTTTGCAGAATTGGGGGTGGTTACTCAAAGTCTTGAAAGCCCGTCGATGAAGCGTGCCGCGGGGCTCAATGAAGACCAGCAAGGGGCATTGATTATTAAAGTGTTTGCCGATGCCCCGGCTGCTGCCGTATTGCAGCCAGGGGATGTACTGCTGGAGATAGATGGCTATGAGATAGCCTCAGATCGCACAATTGAATGGCGTAAAAACCAACGTACCAACTATCATTATACGGTGGACCAGCACCATGTTAATGATGAGCTGCCGATTCGCTTTGTACGCAATGGTCAACAGCAGCGCACAAAAATCACCCTGACAGCGGCCCCGCTAACACGCTCATTGGTGCTCGGTGAGCAATACGATCAGCCGCCGCGCTATTTTATTTACGGGGGTGTGGTATTTGTGCCACTGAATATGAATTTGATTAAGCGCTGGGGAAATAACTGGCACTCCAAGGCGCCAATAGAATATTTGTTCGCCCGCGGCCAGTGGGCGACCCAAGAGCAGCGTGAGCTGGTGGTGGCACTCAGAGTGTTGCCAGCCCCAGTTAATCTTGGCTATCACGACTGGAAAAACTGGATTATCGAAACTCTTAACGGTGAAAAAATCACCGATTTTCAGCAGTTCGCACGATTATTAGAGGATAATCGAGCTTCTTATGTAGATCTGCGAGACAATGCAGGCTATCGCATGGTGCTGGATGCCAGCCTCGCCCAGGAGCAGCAACCTTTTATTCTACAGACCTACCAGATCCCCAGCCGCCACTCAGCGGATTTGTTCGCTGCCTTTGCCAAGGGTGGTGAGTGAGGGTAGCCTGCGGTTGGTTTTTTTAGTATCGCTGTAGATAGTTTTAACTAGCGTCTGTAGCTGCAATTATGGAGGGAAGGTCTCAGCGATTAGGGGTGTCGGTTTGAACAGTTCTGTGCTGGGCCGGCTTTTGCTTTGCGCTAGCGCGGCCGACCCCAATGCAAAGTACAGGCAATCTAAAGCTTCCAGCAGGAGGCGCAGTAGCTTTCAAGCTAAAGCAGCTACCATTAAAATTGCCCTCAACCTAAACTCCCGTGCTTAATGAACTACTGATTGCGCAGTCTGCTATCAGGTTGCGCCTTGAGGGCTAAGATTTATGTCAGACCAGCTGGAACGCTTTATTTTTTCTCAACACGACATTCGTGGTCAATTGATTACACTCAGTGACAGTTACCGTGAGATCCTCAGCCACAACCCATTGCCGCCAACAGTGGCAAAATTGTTGGGGGAGTTTCTCGCTGCAGCCTGTCTGCTTTCTACCACCCTAAAATTTGAAGGCACACTCTCTCTACAGGCCAGCGGTGAAGGTGAGGTGCCGATGATTGTGGCCGAGTGTACGCATCATCGCGATCTGCGCGGCATTGCTCGATTGGCTAAAGGCGCCGAAATAACAGAGGGCGCGACACTGCATCAATTGGTGGGTGATAAAAGTGCACTGATGATCACGATAGTTCCACAGCGGGGTGAACGCTATCAGGGGGTGGTGCCGCTGCAAAGGGGTACCCTGGCGGAATGTCTGGAGGATTACTTTAGCCAATCAGAGCAACTGGCGACGCGTTTCTGGATTGAAGCTGGCACAGATTCGGTAGGGGGTCTGATGTTGCAGGCCTTGCCGGGCAGTGATGATGCCGACAGTCGTGAAACTTGGGAAACTGCCGCACAACTGGCGGCTACGGTTACCGCGACGGAATTGCAGCAGCTGGCCCATGAAGTCCTAGTGCACCGGCTGTTCCACGAGCTTGGGCCGAGGAGTTTTGGCAGCTCCAAATTTCGCTTTAAATGCAGCTGTTCACCAGAGCGCAGTGCCCGTGCGTTGATTGCCATGGGAGCGGAGGAGGTTTATCAACTACTAAGCCAGCAGTCTGGGGAAATCACGGCGGACTGCCAGTTTTGCAACCGACGGTATCGTTTTAATCAGGCACAGGTGGAAGCGCTATTTAACCCGCCACCGCACACAATGCACTGACCAAAGTGCTATCCGTAAAAAATACATACTGACGGCTGTTTCTTAGGCAATATTCGCACAATACTTGCCCTATAAAAGGTAAAAAAATGGTGTTATTACAGCTTTTTGCCACTTAAACTATCGTCATCCGTTGAACTTTGCCATAATGCGCGCCCCTAATTTGCTTCTGGTAGCTGCCAATTGGTGGCGGCTTGGCTTAAATTTTTTACCGATCTAACTTCACGGGTAACCAACCAATGGCACAGATTGACGATATGGCTCAAGTACACAAGAATCTGGCATCCGCGCAATTGATCGAACAGGCGCTGGTGCGTGGCGAGGGTAAGCTTTCCGACAAAGGCGCCTTAGTAGCTACTACTGGAGCCCGTACCGGCCGATCTCCCGCTGACCGCTTTGTAGTGGATGAGCCCTCTACCAGTGACAGTATCGAATGGGGTGATGTCAACCGCAGATTTCCCCAGCAGCAGTTCGATGCACTGTGGAATCGGGTTAAAGCCTTTGTAGCCAGCAGTGACAGTTTCACCCAGCAGCTACATGTGGGCCAGGATGAAGATCACTATTTGCCGGTTCAGGTAACCACGCAAACTGCTTGGCATGCGCTATTTGCACGCAATATGTTTATCCGTGCGAAGAAATATAACCCCAAAAACAAAGAGGCGTGGCAAGTTTTACACGCAGCCAACTTCAATTGTGATCCCG
The DNA here is from genome assembly GCA_022600975.1 of Gammaproteobacteria bacterium. Lineage (GTDB taxonomy): Bacteria > Pseudomonadota > Gammaproteobacteria > Pseudomonadales > Cellvibrionaceae > Microbulbifer. Next base: position 31,435 of record JAHZJJ010000074.1, on the reverse strand, counting down.
AACGCGATGGTACCAATTCTGAAGGTTGCGTGATCATTAATTTCGCGGCACGCAAAATATTATTGGCCGGCATGCGTTATGCCGGTGAAATGAAAAAAGCCATGTTCTCAGTGCAAAATTTTCTTTTGCCGGAAAAAGATGTAATGTCTATGCACTGTGCAGCTAATGTGGGTAAAGATGGCGACACCTGCCTGTTTTTTGGTCTTTCGGGCACAGGTAAAACCACGCTCTCTGCCGACCCGGAACGTTATCTCATCGGTGACGACGAGCACGGCTGGGCCAAGGGTGCGGTGTTTAACATTGAAGGTGGTTGTTACGCCAAGACAATTAATTTGAGTCAGAAAAATGAACCTGTAATCTGGGACGCGATTCGCTTTGGCGCCATTGTCGAAAATGTACCTACCGACGCTAATGGCCGTGCTGATTATGATGATACCAGCCTCACTGAAAATGGCCGCTGCTCCTACCCGCTGGAGCATGTGGCAAAGCGTCAGTTGGAAAATCGCGCTGGCGAACCGAAAAACGTAATTTTTCTTACCTGCGATGTTGCCGGTGTATTACCACCAGTATCTATTCTTTCCAAGGAGGCTGCTGCCTATCACTTTTTATCCGGCTATACCGCGCGAGTAGGCTCCACAGAGCTTGGATCTAAAGCGGGTATTCATCCGACTTTTTCTGCTTGTTTTGGTGCGCCCTTTATGCCGCGGGCACCGCGGGAGTACGCCGACCTGTTGATGAAGCGCATTGAAGACTTTAACTCTAAAGTTTACCTAGTAAACACCGGTTGGACCGGTGGCTCTGGTGATAATGGCCAGCGTTTTCCGATTCCGGTTACCCGCGCGATTATTGCCGCTATTCAGAGTGGCGCGTTGGAAAATACACCGACCGAGCATCTCGATATTCTCAACCTGGATATTCCAGTGCAAGTGTCTGGAGTTGATCAATCCTACCTGAACCCGCGCAGTGCTTGGAAGGATGCTGCCAGCTATGATGCTGCCGCGAAAAAGCTGGCAGTATTGTTTCAAGAGAATATTGAGAAGTTTGAAGTTGTCGACAACATCAAAGCTGCTGGTCCTAGAGGCTAAATTTATCGGTTGACCGCTGTATACATTATAGAGAGGTTGCATATTTAAAAACTGCCGAGGTTTTCTTCGGCGGCTTTTTCTTTTTTAAAATTCAATTCAATATTAATGGCTGGTGATATTGAAGAGCAAGCCGTTTAGGGCAAAGCTTAACAAGTAAGTGTTAGTTGTTTTCCAACGTTTGTATTGGCAAACTAGTCTCTTATACAATAATTCATTGAGACACTCTAGCTGAGTTGAAGCGGCCTCATTCTGAGAAAACTAGCAGTATAAAGTTTTAGCGGCCTAAGTATTATGATTACACTTAGTATTTTTCCCAGTGGGCATTTACACGTTGAAGAGCGGGCGCAAGCGCAATTTTTATCAGCCGATGATGCCCAATTGTCAAAATCGTTGATTGATGCTTTTAAAGAGGATTTGGGGAAAGGCTTATTGCGGCTTGTCTGTATAGAAAATAACGACAATCTCTCTGCTCTTTTTCGCTATTGGCAGGCGTTTGCAAAGGGTTATATGGCATACCGTTGTCGTCTTGAGCCCGACCTGGGTAGTAAAGAAGAAAAGCCTGGTTTGACTCGCGTCTCTTTTTCTAATCTTCCGGAATTTTCTGAATTACTTGCTTGCCCACCAGTTATGTCGGGTGCTGAGTATTTATCTATGGCGACTTTGAGTAGTGCCTGGGAAAAGCTTGATCATTATATGTGTGAAAAGGTGGAACGTGCTCGCCTTTCTTTGAGTGAATTTTTAGCTCAATATGCACCGCAATGGCACCAGCTTGGTCGAGTATGTTTACACCTTGCAGAAAACAAGCATGATTCAGAGTACCCTTTTGCTTTTATGGCTACCTATGTTTGTGAATTAAATAATCAGGGTGCGCCAAAATACAGTCCACTTGGGCAGGCATTAAAATTATTTTCAAATAAAAAAAATAAATTTGAGCTAGTGCGTTTGTTATCGCCACTTGATTTGGCGTCAAAACATAGTGAGTTAATGAAAGAGTTGTTATCTTCGGGTGATATCTATCATCCATTAGCCTGGACGGCTAATGAAGCGCATCAATTCATTAAAGAAATACCTCAATATGAGATGGCTGGGTTGGCGGTGCGACTGCCAGATTGGTGGAAAAAACGAACACGCCCAAGTATTAGCGTGAGTATAGATAGCCAGGCCAAAAATAAACTGAATGTCGATGCATTGTTAGATGTACGTATTACCAAAACACTGGATGGAAAGACGCTCACTCAGCGAGAGTGGAAGGAATTGTTGTCCGCCGAGGGGAGTTTAATTTTTTTTAAAGGCCAGTGGGTGGAGGTGGATAAAAAGAAGCTTGAAGAGGCTTTAAATCACTGGGAGACGGTTCAGAACTCTATAGCCGATGAAGGGCTTTCTTTTGCGGAGGGCATGCGGTTGCTTGCCGGCGCGTCGATGGATTTAAAATCCAATGCCAATATCTCTAGTGATCCCAAGTGGTCTTCCATCCAGGCCGGAGCAGGGTTAAATCGACTGCTGACTGAGCTGCGGCAACCTAAAGCGGTAAAGTTTACAAAATTAAGGAGTGGCTTGAAGGCGAGTTTACGCCCTTATCAACAGCGGGGGGTGGAATGGTTATGGACCTTAACCCAGCTTAGGTTGGGCGCTTGCTTGGCGGATGATATGGGGCTAGGGAAAACTATTCAAGTTATTGCGCTTTTACTGCTACTTAAACAAAAGAAGATGAATACCCCTTCACTACTGGTGCTTCCCGCCTCACTATTGGCAAATTGGAAAGATGAAATTACCAGGTTTGCACCAAGTTTGCGTTGTATCTTTGTACACGCTTCGCAAGGGGTTAAGGTACCAGGAAAGGAGGATTTAGAGAGTTGTGATCTTGTATTGACCACTTATGGTATGTTGACACGGCAGGCCTGGTTAAAAGAGCGCTCGTGGCAATTGTTGATTCTTGATGAGGCTCAGGCGATTAAAAACGCTGGAACACAACAAACAAAAGCGGTAAAGCAATTGGTTTCAGAGTCACGTATTGCACTCACAGGAACACCAGTAGAGAACCGTTTGGGTGACTTGTGGTCGCTGTTTGATTTTATTTGCCCCGGCTTACTAGGTTCAGCAAAGCGTTTTCAAACTTTTATTAAGTCATTAGCTTCAAGGCAACATGATCCTTATGGACCTGTGCGAAAGCTTGTTCAACCTTATATTCTTCGCCGGTTAAAAACAGACAAAAGTATTATTTCTGATCTTCCTGAAAAAACCGAAGTAAATAGCTATTACCACCTTACTAAAAAACAGGCAGGGCATTACAAAAAAGCAGTATCGGAATTGCTTGTTTTATTAAATGATGCCGAAGGCATACAACGTAAAGGCTTGGTTTTATCTTTTTTGCTACGTTTTAAACAAATTTGCAATCATCCTTCACAGTGGCTTGGGGATGGGGCTTATGCGGCGAAAGATAGCGGTAAATTTTTACGGTTGGCTACTTTATGTGAAGAGATTGCCTCGCGACAGGAAAAGGTACTGGTATTTACCCAGTTTCGTGAAATAACAAAACCTTTAGGTGATTTTTTGAGCAGCTGTTTTGGCCAGTCAGGCTTGATTCTACATGGTGGCACCTCGGTTAAGCAGCGTAAAAAGTGTGTCGACTTATTTCAACAGGAGTCCGGTCCGCCATTTTTTGTTTTGTCTGTCAAAGCGGGCGGGACGGGGCTTAATTTGACACAGGCGTCTCATGTTATTCACTTTGACCGCTGGTGGAACCCAGCAGTTGAAAATCAGGCAACGGATCGCGCTTTTCGTATTGGTCAGAAGCGCAATGTTATGGTACACAAGATGGTATGCCGCGGTACCATAGAGGAAAAAATTGATAAGCTTATTTCGGAAAAACAGTTATTGGCGCAAGACTTATTAAGTGGCGGGGCAGAAACCCTGTTAACCGAAATGAGCGATGAAGCATTGGTTGACTTGATATCTCTGGATGTCAATCAAGTAGGCCTTTAACAATAAATCTGAGAGAGAAATTATGAAATATGGTTACAGCCCTTATGTTCCGGTCGCTAAACGCAGGAAAAATACTTTACAAATAATGAATAAACTCCGTAAAAAAGGAGTTAATATTCAGCCTGTTGAAATCGAAGGTAGAAAAATCACCAAAACTTTTTGGGGTAATGCCTGGTGTCAGCATATAGAGTCATTTAGTGATTATGGTAATCGATTGCCCCGCGGTCGAACTTATGTTCGCAATGGCTCTGTTTGCCATTTGTCGATTGAAGAGGGTGTTATTGAAGCGATAGTGAGTGGCTCGGAAATTTATAAGGTTAACGGTACAATTAAACCTTTAGCGCAAAAAAAATGGAAAATGATTAAAACTGCATGTATTGGCCACATAGGATCCATGCTGGAATTATTACAAGGAAAGTTTTCCGATAATATTATGGCAAAGGTGACTGATCCAAAATCAGGCCTTTTTCCTCAGGTTAAGGAGATTGAAGTCAGCTGTAATTGCCCAGATTGGGCAGGTATGTGTAAGCATATTGCTGCGGTTTTATACGGTATTGGTGCAAGATTGGATATGTCGCCTGAGCTGTTGTTTAAACTTCGTAGCATTGATCACAGTACACTTATCAGTGCAGAGTTTTCGCCATCTTCCAGCAATAATCGAGGGCGTAAACTAAAAGGGAGTATCAGTGATGTATTTGGTATTGAGTTGGATACAGATGAAAAAGTACCGTCCCCTGTTAAAAAAGTATTGACTAAAAAATCTAGCAAAAATACTGTAGCCAATTTGAAAGGGCATGAAGAATTACCAACGTTTACCGTAGCTGCTGTAAAACGTTTGAGAAAAAAATTACAAATGAACAAATCTCAATTTGCTGCGCTATTAAATACCAGTGGGGCGAGTGTTAGCCGATGGGAAACTGGAAAAGGAAAATTGGCTTTAAGAGACACCTCCCGTAGAGCATTACTGGTTGCTCAGCAAGTAACAGCGGATGAGGCTTGGGAGAAAATAACAGCTTCATAACAGAGTTGATGATAATTACCGCACTTGAATATTTTTTAGCACTAAATACTAGGTTAATCATCGGTGTGGTATTAAAACTTGGTGATTCGAATGGTTATTTTAGAGTTTATGAGATTGGGAGCACAATAATTTTGTCAAAAGATAACCGCTTGGTTTATTCTACGGATCTTGGTCGTATCAAGCAGGATGTCAAGGTTGAATCCCGCCACAGTGGTGATGGCATTGTACGTATTCAGCGCCAGACCAAGGGACGCAAAGGCAAGGGAGTGACCTGTATCAGCGGGCTCAGCGGCACGGAAGGGGAGCTTAAGCTTTTATTGACTGAACTAAAGCGGCACTGCGGATGTGGCGGTACCTTGAAAAACGGAGTTATTGAAATTCAGGGTGATAAGCGTCAGCAAATACAGCAGACATTGGAAGAGAAAAAACTTAAAGTGAAGTTGGTTGGCGGCTAGGTGGTTGAGGCACAAAAAGTACGAACACCTGCTCTGCCAATTGTGGCAAGGTGAGTTCCTTCCCCTCAGGCTTGAACCAATTATGGGTATGAGCGAGCGCCCCCAATAACAAACGTCGCACCAGAGGCAGATCGCGCCGCTGGGTGCCAAGAACTGCGCTGAGACTTTCTAACCACAGCTGCTCGTAGTGATCTCGAAGGCCCAATACCAATGCTTGCCTGGAGGCCGACAAGCTGCGCCACTCGTTGACGAGGATGGAAAATCCCGGCACCGCCAAGCCGTGAATGGCCTCCAGTTCACAGCGAATGCAGGCCCGCAATTTGTCCTCGGCACTTGACGCCTGGAAAATGGCAACCCTCATACGTGCACTGGCGAACCTGGTAACCTCCTGCATGGTGCAACACAATATATCTTCCTTGCTGGAAAAGTGGTGGAAGATACTGCCGGAAAGTATGCCCACTGCCGCAGCAATGTCGCGCACGGTGGTGGCTGTGTAGCCCTTTTGTTCAAATAGTCGTGCCGCTGCATTCAATAATTGACCGCGACGGCTGGCAGGATCTGTAATTTGTCCCGAGGCCAGTAACTCGGCAATCAGTAGATTTTTTGTCTCTGCTGTCTCGGCCCCCGTGTTTGATTTACCCACTTTTGTGTTGAAGCTCCCATTCGTTTTGAATTTCACTTTAGCGGTCAACTACGCCTGTTTGGCATCTTGCCTGATCAGCTTATCATAAAACTATTGAAAACCAAGCGCTTGCTTGGTAGCGTTGGCATATTGGACGCGATAAAGCATGGGCAGGGCCGCTTAGGCTCGTCACAGCGTGAAGGTTTTGATATGAAGTTCAATACATTTCGGACTATGAGTAAGCGCCTGTTTACCGGTTTCAGTGTCTGTAATTTAAAATGGAATATAAATCCCGATGCAACCGTTTGAATCTCAATTGGACACCAATCAGCCCGATTTCCACCATAACCAGACTAGAATGCTTCAATTTATTGAGGGTTTTCGTGCTATTGAGCAAAAACTGGTGGATGCTGAGTTACAAAAAGCTCCTCGCTATCATAGTCGCGGTTGGTTGTTGCCGCGAGAAAGGTTAAATCGCCTGTTGGACCCTGCGGCGCCGTTTGTAGAGCTATGTGCCTTGGCGGGTTACAAGCTTTACGACGGCAGTATTGGCGGCGGTGCCATTTGTGGTATCGGTGTGATCTGTGGCGTGCACTGTCTGGTTCGAGTGGATAATTACACCATTAAAGGCGGCACCATTTCGCCGGCTGGAATGGAAAAAGCGTTGCGTATGCAACAAATTGCACTGGAAAATCACTTGCCCCTGGTCACTCTGGCCCAAAGTGGCGGCGCTAATTTAATGTACGCTAACGAAACCTTTGCCCCTGGTGGCCGCGGTTTTGCCAACCAGGCGCGTTTGTCTGCAGCAGGCATACCACAAATTACCGTGGTGCATGGTAGTGCCACTGCTGGCGGTGCCTATCAACCCGGGTTGTCGGATTATGTCATTATGATCCGCGAGCAATCGAACATGTATCTGGCTGGCCCACCGTTACTCAAAGCCGCTACCGGAGAAGTCGCCAGCGAAGAGGAGCTGGGCGGTGCCAAAATGCATATAGAAGAGGCGGGTAGTGGCGATTATATGGCAGAAAATGATGAAGATGCGATTCGTCTAGCGCGGGACATTATTGGTAGCCTGTCTATTGCCAAGCAGGCCGATTCAGGGGGTGCTGCATGGCTGGAACCGCGCTATTCCATAGACCAATTGCTAGGCCTGATCCCCGCAGATAGTAAAAAGCCCTACGATGTTAAAGAAATTCTTGCACGTATTGCCGATAATTCTGCGATGCTGGAGTTTAAGACAGAATTTGATCGGCAAACTTTTTGTGGGCATATTCGTATCGAAGGTTTCCCCGTCGGAGTGCTCGGCAACAATGGCCCGATAACCCCCAAAGGTGCCAATAAAGCCGCACAATTTATCCAGCTTTGTGAGCAAAGCGGTACCCCTTTGTTATTTCTGCATAATACCACGGGGTTTATGGTCGGTACCGAAGTTGAGCAGGCCGGAATTATTAAACATGGAGCCAAAATGATTCAGGCCGTTGCCAATGCCCGTGTTGCCAAAATTAGCATTGTGGTTGGCGGCTCCTTTGGTGCGGGCAACTACGCCATGTGTGGCCGTGGTTTTGATCCACGCTTTATCTTCTCCTGGCCCAATTCGCGTACCGCAGTTATGGGTGCTGCTCAGGCGGGCAAAGTGATGCGGATTCTCAGCGAGCAAAAAATGCAACGTGATGGTAAATTTGATGAATTGGCACTGGATAAACTCGAACAGGATACCAGTGCCTTTATTCAGGCGGGTTCCGGTGCCCTCTCCTGCACCGCAAGATTATGGGATGACGGTATTATTGATCCCCGCGATACCCGCAAACTGCTGGGGCTGCTTTTGGAAATTTGCCGGACGGCAGAAACCCAGGTATTGCGCAACAACACTTTTGGCGTAGCCAGATTATAAGAGCAAAACTATGCATATCACTGATCAGCATCGCGAGTTACAGCGTACTGTTAAAAATTTTGTCGAACAGGAAATTAACCCTCAGGTTCCCGAGTGGGAGCAAGCGGGTCAGTTTCCGATAAAATCCATTTTCCAGCAACTCGGCCAATTGGGTTTGTTGGGTATTGGTAAGCCGGAAAGCTACGGTGGGCTGGGTTTGGATTTTAGTTTTGAGGCGGTATTTCTCGAGGAGCTGGGTGCGGCCCACTGTGGAGGTGTACCCCTATCAATAGCTGTTCAGACATCAATGGCCACACCCGCACTCGCCAATTTTGGCAGCGAGACATTAAGACAAGAATTTCTCGGCCCAGCTATTCGCGGCGATATGGTCGCGGCCATCGCAGTTTCTGAGCCGAATGCTGGCTCCGATGTTGCCGCTATCACTACTACAGCGGTAAAAGATGGCGATGACTATCTGATTAACGGCAGTAAAATGTGGATTACCAATGCGCCCTTGGCGGATTTTTTTTGCACCCTGGTCAATACTAGTGAGGGTCATGGTCATGACAATAAGTCTCTGGTGATTATTCCTGCCAGGCTTCCCGGCGTGCGTGTTGGAGAAAAATTGCAAAAATTGGGTATGCGCTCATCGCCAACCGCAGCGGTATTTTTCGATAATGTGCGCATCCCCCAGGGCTATCGTATTGGCGAAGAGGGCAGTGGATTTCGTCTGCAAATGCTCCAGTTTCAAGAGGAGCGCCTCGCCGGGGCTACCTTAAATATTAAAGGTTTGGAAAATTGTATTGCCGCTACGATTGATTACCTACGTCAGCGCCAAGTATTTAAGGCTCCACTGCTCGACAATCAAACGGTGCAGTTTGCGCTGGCAGAAATGCAAACTGAACTGGAGTGTTTGCGGGCGTTGACCCACCGCGCCATAGCGAACTATATATGCGGAGAAAATGTCACTCGGTTGGCGTCTATGGCCAAGTTAAAATCTGGCCGCTTAGCACGCAGTATTCCCGATCAGTGTTTACAGTTTTGGGGCGGTATGGGCTATATGGAAGAGAGCTCAGTAAATCGTGCCTACCGGGATTTTCGCCTTACGCCAATTGGCGGTGGGGCTGACGAAGTTATGTTGGGTATTATTGCTAAATTGATGGGCCTAGGGTCGGGTAAATCTAAATAAAATACCACCGTGAAAATGCAAAGGTTTGATCACAGAAAAACTTCAAAATTTAGTGGGTATCTGTGTTGTTTGCTGTACTAACTTACCCAGAGTATAAGCCAAAATGTTAACATTATTGATTGCCAATCGCGGTGAAATTGCTTTGCGCATAATGCATACCGCCAAGCGGGAAGGGTACCGCACCCTAGCAGTTTTCAGTGATGCCGACCGCGATTCCCCTCATGTGCGAAGCGCCGATGCTGCAATTGCTATTGGCGGTTCCACATCGGCAACTGCATATTTGGATGTTAAAAAAATTATTGCCGCTGCCAAGCAGGGAGGAGCAGATGCGATACATCCGGGTTATGGATTTTTGTCCGAGAATCCACGATTAGCGCAGGCTTGTGTAGAGGGTGGTTTGAGTTTTATTGGGCCAGACGCTGCGACAATTGCGTTAATGGGGAATAAGCGTCAAGCAAAGGTCTTTGCCGAGTCTGCAGGTATCCGCTGCATCCCAGGTTTTCACGGCAATCAAGATAACAAACAATGGTTAAACGAAGCCAAAAAACTTGGTTTTCCGATTATGCTTAAAGCGGCCAGTGGTGGTGGCGGACGAGGGATGCGGCTGGCAAATGATACAGATGAATTAACAGCTGGGTTAAAATCGGTTAAAAACGAGGCTCAAAGTGCTTTTGGCGATGACGAAATTATTATGGAAAAGGCCTTGCGAAATGCTAGGCATATTGAAATACAAATCTTTTCTGACAGCCTCGGCAATACCCTACATTTAGGCGAACGGGATTGTTCAATTCAACGGCGCCATCAAAAAATCATTGAAGAGTCTCCGGCTCCCGGTGTCGATGAAACACTGCGTCAGAATATGGGAAAAGCCGCAGTCAAGCTTGCTAACGCTTGCAATTACCGAGGTGCGGGTACCGTAGAATTTTTGTTGGACGAGCAAAACAATTTTTATTTTTTAGAAATGAATACTCGTTTACAAGTAGAGCATGGCGTTACTGAAATGTGCTACGGGGTAGATTTGGTGGCTTGGCAGCTCAAAGTTGCCCGGGGGGAGCCACTTCCTTTCAGTCAGCAACAGCTTCACCACCGTGGACACTGTATCGAAGTGCGTCTCTACGCAGAAGATCCGCAACAAAATTTTCTGCCGCAAACAGGCCGAGTGCATTATTGGAGAGTGCCACAAGGCGAAGGTATACGTATGGATCATGCCCTTGCCGAGGGTATGGAAATTTCCCACTACTATGACCCTATGTTGGGTAAGCTACTGTGTTGGGGAGAGAATCGCGAGCAAGCGCGCCGCCGTCTCAGTGCTACTTTAAATGATTTGGCCTATTTGGGGCCGGTCAATAACCAATTCTTTTTATATAAGATTCTTGAAAGCGCGGCCTTTATCGCGGGTGCCGTCCATAGTGGGTTTTTAACGCAACAAATACCAATGCTCATGGGGGGTGAGGAAGGCAAAAAACCCGCTGCGGATACATTGGCTATAGCGGTTTTACTGTTGCATGAAGAAGCTATTGAGTCCGGTGATAGGCAAAGTGGCCGCGCTAACTGGCGAACCAGCGTGAATCCTTTACCGCTTAATTATCGCTTGGGCATCCATTCCAGTTCGTATTCTTGTCAGATATTACCGTTAGGGCGCGATGCCGATGGTGTTGAAAGTTATTCAATTACCGTGCAAGAGCAAACGTTTCGAGCGCGTTTACTACATCAAAATTGTGCAAATATTACCTTTGAGTTGAATGGCCTTTGTCAGAACGCCTTAGGTATAATCAAGCAACAAGCTTTATACCTGTTTCATCGTCAATGTCAGTGGCACATTAGTAATATCACTTACCAACCTGCCAGCAGTGAGCCGCAGTTGGGCAACGGTAAAATATTGGCACCGATGGATGGCAGTCTGATCGAGATCCATGTCGCTACGGGTATGCAGGTACGGCGTGGAGAAACCTTGGCACTTATGGAGGCGATGAAAATGGAGCATCTATTGCGTGCAAATTGTAATGGCGTGGTGACTGCCGTGCATGCAAATACCGGAAGCCAACTGCGCAATGGGCAGTTGTTGATTGAGATTAAGCCTTGCGCAGAACTCAAGCTAGAGAATCCATAGTAATAGGATGGCGCCTCCGGGTGGACTCGAACCACCAGTCCAGACTTAGGAGGTCCGTGGTTTATCCTGTTAACCGACGGAGGCACATAGTACTGTTTTGGCAAGGGATCTATCGCTTGCTGGCATTTTATCGGCTATTGCCGGCTGTGTCATTACAGTGTTTTGAGTTGTTAAGCTACACGCTAGAGTGGAGCGTATATTTTTTGCATGTTTTTGCTGAAAAATCGCCACAGTAGATTTAATTATGACTTTCTAAAATGGCTGGGGTGGTAGGATTCGAACCTACGCATGACGGGATCAAAACCCGCTGCCTTACCGCTTGGCTACACCCCAATAGTGTGAAAACCTCAGTTTTGCTAAAGTACTTTATATTTGTTCTTTAGCAAAAAATGGTAGCAAGGGGGAGACTTGAACTCCCGACCTCAGCATTATGAGTGCTGCGCTCTAACCAGCTGAGCTACCTTGCCGTTGCATCGATCAATGGCGCGCATTATCGGGCTCCAAGCGGGGTGTGTCAATACCTATTTCAGTAGTTCTATCAGTGGCTTACGCTTTTAGCACGCCTGCTAATGGCAGCACTTAAAGAGCCGCAGACAACGCATAATGCACCCAGCCAGCTGACCCAGTTGAGCGTTTCCGCCTCGATGTATGTGGGCCAAAATACGTTGATAATGGCGCTGAATAGAAGTGTCATCAGCGGTGCTAAAGCCAGGGTGGCGCTGACGCGGGATGCCTCCCAGTGCATCATGGCTTTACCAAAGGCTCCATAGGAAATAAGTGTGTTTGCGGGAAGAAATAACAGCAACATCCATTCCAGGCCGTCTAGGCGTGCTACGCTGCCGGGACTTGAGATTGGTAAAAAACACAGAAAGCCCGCTAGATAGATCAATACCAATAAGTTGTGAGGGCGGACACTGGCAGAAATTTTTTTTTGCATAACACCGTACAAAGACCAGGCAACGGCGGCCACCAACGCAAGTCCTATACCAATCAGATACTGTTTATCGGTGCCATTGATTAATGTATGTAGGCGTTGATTGAAAAATAGCAGTAAACCTAAGACCACCATTGCCACTCCGACCCATTGGCGCAGTGTAAAGTTTTCGCCGAGCCAGATGACGCTGGCGATCACCAGTAGTATGGGCGCCAGTTGAAGTATGAGCTGTACAGATTCAGCGGGGATATATCTGAGGCCAGAGGAATAGGCGATATAATTACCCAGTAGCCCAGCTATTGCGATCAGAGTGTAAATGCGAAGTCTGCGGTGGAATAATGTCCGCAGCTGGAGTTGTCGGTTCCAGCTGTAGAAAATAGTGGCGATCAACGCCGCACCAGTAAAGCGAAACCAGGTCACTGTGGTGGCAGAAATGTCGTTCAATAGCCCTTTCATGGCAATGGGCAGCAGTCCCCACATAAATGCGGTGACCAATGCCAGCGGTAAACCGATTTTCCAGTTGGATTCTTTCATGGCACCTAGGACTTGCTGATCTGTGTAGAGTAATAGAGCCCGGCCAAACTAGAGGCCTAGGTTTTTTTGGGGGAGCAGGGCATTGTCCGGGTTGGCTTCAATCCAGTCTGCAAGACACAGCTTACACATTAAAGCGAAAGTGCATCACATCGCCGTCTGCTACTAGGTAGTCTTTGCCTTCCAGGCGCCATTTGCCGACTTCTTTAGCGCCTGCTTCACCTTTGTTGGTAATAAAGTCATTGTAGCCAACTACTTCGGCGCGAATAAATCCTTTTTCAAAATCAGTGTGAATTTTACCGGCGGCTTGAGGTGCAGTGGCATTGACTGGAATTGTCCAGGCGCGCACTTCTTTAACTCCAGCAGTGAAAAAGGTGTGAAGGTTGAGCAGGTGGTAGCCGGCGCGAATGACGCGATTAAGCCCTGGCTCTTCCATGCCCAATGCTTGTAGAAATTCGTTTTTTTCACTGTCGTCTAATTCTGCGATCTCCGCTTCCAGCTTATTGCAGATGGGCACCAAAACAGCGTTTTCCTCGGCGGCTACGGCGGCGACCGTATCCAGATGAGGATTGTTATCAAAACCCTCTTCATCGACGTTGGCGATATACATGGTGGGTTTTATGGTTAACAGGTTAAGTTCTTCTAGAGCGCTGAGTTCATCTTCGGTGAGGGTGAAGGAGCGCAATGGTTTGGCTTGATCCAGATGTGGTTGAATTTTTTCCAGTAAAGCCTTCATTTTGATGGCCTGCTTATCCTGGCCCTTGGCGGCGCGACTGAAACGTTGCAGTGCTTTATCTACAGTGTCAAGATCTGCCAGTGCCAATTCGGTATTAATTACTTCGATATCAGCCAGAGGATGAATTTTATTGGCTACATGAATAACATTTTCGTCTTCAAAGCAGCGCACTACATGTGCAATGGCATCAGTTTCGCGGATATTAGCGAGAAATTTATTACCGAGCCCTTCGCCCTTGGAGGCGCCTGCCACTAGTCCGGCAATATCGGTAAATTCCATAGTAGTGGGTAACACCCGCTGCGGTTTGACGATCTGTGCCAGCTTATCGAGGCGCGGATCGGGCACCGGCACTACGCCCGCATTGGGCTCAATGGTGCAAAAAGGAAAGTTTTCCGCATCGATACCGGCCTTGGTCAAGGCGTTGAACAGCGTGGATTTGCCCACGTTAGGCAGGCCGACTATGCCGCAAGTAAAACCCATGGTTGAAGTCCTATTGGTTAAAGTTATGCCGAAAGGTATGCGTCTAGGAGCCTGTCGGTCTTAACCGATCTTTTTCGCAGTAGGCCAGTGTTAAGTCCGACAGGCTCCTAGGGTTGCTTAAACCCGGGCGGGGTTTAATGGCCAGTATGCAGTGTTTTCATTGCTGTACCCCAGTCGCCGGTGGCGGCTGTAGGCAGTATATCAATGGCGCGTTCGATGGCTCTGACGAGCTGTTCGCGCTCGCTGTGAGGTGCGCGTTGCAGTACGTAGTTGGCCACATCACTGCCATTACCCGGGTGGCCAATGCCGAGTCTTAGGCGCATAAAGTCGCGGTTATTGCCCAGTGCGGTAATAATATCCCGTAGGCCATTATGCCCTCCGTGACCACCGCTGTTTTTAAATCGCGCTGTGCCTGGAGGAAGATCCAACTCATCGTGAGCAACCAGAATGGCTGCAGCGGGAATCTTGAAAAAGTTTGCCAGTGAGGCGACTGAGCGGCCACTGAGATTCATATAGCTAGTAGGAATCAGCAGGCGGATGTTCTGGCCATTGATCCGCACTCGGCCGATGTGGCCGTGATACTTGCCATCTAGCACCAGCTCAACCTTGCAAGAGCGCGCCAATTCAGCAACAAAGTCAGCGCCAGCATTATGGCGTGTATGGTCATATTGTGGACCTGGATTACCGAGGCCCACAATCAGCTGAATTGGGGTATCAGGCGCTTTGCTCACAGTGAAAGCCTAGGTTAACTCACTCTGAGCCTTCACCATTTCCGTTGGCTTCGCCATTTTCGCCATTTTCGCCGTTTCCATCGCTTTCATTTTCAGCTTCAATGGCAACACGGGGTTTGTGTACCGAGGCTATAAGCAGGTCATGGTCGGCCCCATGAGTAAGTGCAACGGATTCGCTTCCGGCTGGCAGTTTCAGGTCGGAAATATGGATGGTGGCATCCATGTCTAGATCAAGCAGGTCCACTTCAATAAATTCCGGCAATTGAGAAGCCGGTGCACTGATCTCCAGCTCGGTGAGTGTATGGGATACGATACCGCCAGCTTTAACCCCTTTACAAGCTTCTTCATTTAAAAAGTGCAAGGGCACTTTAATGCTTACTTTGGTATTGGCGCTGACACGCTGAAAGTCCACATGTAGCAGTACAGGCTTAGCGGGGTGGCGCTGCAAGTCGCGCAGGATTACTGTCTCTTTTTTACCCTCTACGTCAACGGTAACAATAGATGAAAAGAACGCTTCGTTTTCCAGTGCTTTAAACAGATCTTTTTGCAGTACAGAGATGGATTGCGGAGTAGCAGTGCCGCCGTAAACAATACCCGGTACTCGGGCCTCAAGGCGACGCAGGCGGCGGCTCGCACCTTTCCCTTCATCGCTGCGGACTTTGGCATTTAGTGTTAAATCAGACATTGGTTAACCCTCTGGCTTGTCTGTCCAGAGTGACCTGCGACCGGAACACTCTGGGGGAAATGATAAATTGGATAAAGCTCCAATAATAAACGCCCAGCAAGGCTGGGCGGGCGCGTAGTTTAAGAGAATACAGCGAGGAGTACCAGTGCAATCGCAGACTCAAGGCAGCCTGACAGGCAGTGCAGTTGCTAGCGAAACATGGCAGACAGAGATTCTTCATTGCTGATTCGGCGCATAGACTCAGCCAACATTCCAGAGAGGGTCAGCTGGCGAATTTTGGGGGCGCGATACATTTTGTCTCCCAAAGGGATGGAGTCGGTAACCACTAGCTCATCAAGCACCGAATTATTCAGATTTTCTATGGCGTTACCGGAAAGTACCGGGTGAGTAGCATAAGCCACTACGTGTGTGGCGCCTCGTTCTTTTAGGGCGCTGGCAGCGTTACACAGGGTGCCGGCGGTATCGACCATGTCATCTACGAGCAGGCAGGTGCGGCCATCAATGTCGCCGATGATGTTCATGATTTCGGCTACATTGGCATCGGGGCGGCGTTTATCGATAATGGCCAGGTCACAGTTGAGGCTTTTAGCGACAGCGCGGGCGCGCACAACTCCACCAATATCTGGGGAAACCACAACGAGGTTTTCGTAACCCTGGCGCTCAATATCATCCAGTAGCACCGAAGATCCATACACATTATCTACCGGCACATCAAAAAAGCCCTGGATTTGTTCAGCATGTAAATCCACAGTAAGCACGCGATCAATACCTACGCTTACCATCATGTCGGCAACCACTTTGGCGGAGATGGGTACGCGCTGAGAGCGCACTCGGCGATCCTGGCGGGCATAACCAAAATAGGGCACCACTGCAGTGATGCGCCCGGCTGAAGAGCGGCGCAGGCTATCTGAGAGCAGAATGAGCTCCATCAGGTTGCGGTTGGTTGGGTAGCAGGTAGACTGCAATACAAACACATCGCGACCACGCACATTGTCGGTAATTTCAACTGCGATCTCGCCATCGGAAAAGCGTTTGACCTCCGCTTCACCTTTAGGGATGGCCAGATGATTGACAACTTTTTGCGTGAGTTCCGGATTAGCGTTGCCGGTAAAGACCATTAAGTCAGCCACAGCGGTTACCTTCGTAAAAAATGAAAAATGCGGTGAAAAATGGCTATTTTAAACTGCCATTCATTGAAAATTGTAGGGGAAGAGCAGCAGTGATTATTGCAGAGTTGCCAGCAAAATGAATCTGAGCAAATGCAACGCTGCAAATTAACTGGCAAAGAGGAAAAAAATACCATGCTTGCCCCGCTGGCGAATATGGCTGGGGTGGTAGGATTCGAACCTACGCGTGACGGGATCAAAACCCGCTGCCTTACCGCTTGGCTACACCCCAATTGTCATATCACTAAAGCTGGTTGGTATTTGCACTTTGCGCCAGTTGTCGATGTGCTGGAGAGTGATTTACTCCTGTGGCCACAAAGCCACTCAGTGGCTTGGGTATTTGTTCGATTACTTCGTGAGCATCATTGTGCGAATCAAATGCGGCAAAAACACAGCTACCACTGCCGCTTAAATAAGCTTGGGAAAATTGCTCAAGCCACTGCCTCGCACTGCGTATCTGCGGGTAAATATGCTCCACTAGAGGTTGAAAATCATTCCCAGCGTACTGCGCCAGCCAGTCACTGTCTAGTGCCTTGCCGCGAAGAAGCGCAAATGTAATTGGAGAGGAATCTCTTGTCAAATCCGGATGGGAAAAAAGTTCTGTGGTACTTATATGGCAATCGGGTAACAGTACCACATAATACTTTTGGGTTATGGTGACCGGCGTGAGCAGCTCACCCACACCCTCTGCCCAGGCGGAGTGGCCGTGCACAAACACTGGTACATCAGCCCCCAACTGACCACCTAGTTGTGCCAGTTGTTCGGTATTTAAGCCACATTGCCAAAGCGAGTTTAATCCTAGCAAGGTGGTAGCGGCATCACTACTACCACCACCCAAACCGCCGCCCAAAGGTATTTTTTTTTGCAGTTGAATGTGCACTCCCTTGGGGCAATTGGTGTGTTGTTGTAGCAAGCGCGCCGCGCGATACACCAAATTGTCTTGCAACTTTAGCGAAAAGTTTTTGCAATCGACTTCAATTGCCGCAGATTTTTGTACGCTAAAATGCAACGAGTCGCCGTAGTCCAACAACTGGAATAGGGTTTGCAATTGATGGTAGCCATCAGTGCGGCGCCCTAGAACTCTCAAAATTAGATTCAGTTTGGCGGGTGCGGGAAGTTGCAGGCTGGACATGAATTTTTTGAACTACGCTGGTGCCGGATGAAGCGTCCTAACAGCTAGCCTGTTGCGAAGGCTAGGAAATCTGGACAAGGAAAAAAATCGTTTGTGCCGAGGCAAGCTATTATTGGGGTTGCCACTGTTTAACCACCAAAGTGACATTGATCGGGTCGCCGGCTTGATGGCTAACAGCCTTTATACGCGTTGGTAATTGATAGCCGCTTACGGTTTGATATTTGTCGAAGCTTAACTGCCATCCGGCCTGCCGTAGGCTTTGTAGTTGTCCGTTGGCATTTTGTTGGCGGTTGCTGCTGGCGCCGGGTGCAGCCAGGCCCCGTAACCAGTAAAACATTTTCGCCACTGGTAATGGCCATCCCATAACCTCAGTGGTCAGCAGCTCTGGCGTGGCGGCAAAGATGGGGGTATCGCCACCGCGTTGCAGGCTGACTCCATTGGGAGAGCCGGTGATTACTGTGGCTCCAGAGCCCAGGGGGCCGCTAAGATATATGCGATAATTTTGTGCCAGTTGTTGCCAGATTAAGTTAGCACTACCACTGTCACGAGATCCGCGCACGCCCAATTTGCCTTTGATTACCCAGTTTTGCAACTGTTCTATCTGTGGTTTAGAAGTTGTAATAGTCGGTGATGGTTGTAACTGTGGCTGATTGGCGCAACCTGTAAATAACAGCACTACAGCCCAGAAGAATAATCGTGTGTGTTTGCATCGTGGTATCGTTGAGAGTATTTTTTTAGCGTTCACTGATTTGCTGATCCAAATTTTGTTCGCCTTTTAGGCGTTGCATGGTTTCGGGAATAATTTTACTTTCGGGATTGAGTTTGAGTCCCTGTTTCCATACCGCTAAGGCTTGTTTACGATTTCCTTGAGCCCACAGAGCCTCCCCTAAATGTGCGGCGATTTCATGATTGGGCAGCTGTTGCATAGCTTTTCGCAGCAACTTGACCGCTTCCTGGTGATTGCCTAAACGATACTGCGCCCAACCCATACTGTCTATGATCGCCGGATCTTCGGGGCTCAACTCCAGTGCTCTGCCGATAAGTTGGCGGGCCTCCTCAAGGCGGCTGTCATCGGCGAGCAGATTATAGCCGAGGGTATTGAGAAGGCTCGCATTATTTGGCTCGTGCAACAATAGTTTGCGCAATCCAGCTTCAAATTCGCTGTACTCTCCGAGCTGCTCACTGGCCATGGCATGGGCATAAATTAACTGCTGATTATTACTGTACTCCTCCAAGGCCTGGCTTAACAATATTCGAGCTTCACGATGGAAAGCAAATTTATGTAAAAGTTTGGCTTCTAGCAAATAAAATTGTTTCGCTTTGTTATTGTGGCGTTGACGTAGTTCGTTGAACCAGGAGTTGGCAGTTTGAGGATCACCGCTGGCTAGCAGTAATCCAGTACCGCGAGTAATTGCAGTCATATACTCACCGTCGGTGTCCACACGGCGATAGTGATCGACAGCCAGGGGGATATTTCCACGCTGTTCGTTGATGCGGCCGAGAGCATAATTGGCCGCTGATTCGTGTTGTTCCAATTCCAACAGGCGTTCAAATAGTGGCTGTGCTTCATCAATATGACCGGTTTCGAGCTGGATCAGAGCCAGAGATAAAATCATATTACCATCTTGCGGGCGTTGTTTAACCAATTCGGCAAATTGCTGTCGGGCCAGGGTTAAATCTTCGCGAATCAGCAGGCGTGCGTATTGCAGTCGCAAACGACTCGCCTGGGGGTGGATTTTGAGTAGGTCTTCCAGCAGCGTGCGGGCTTCATCGCGGCGCTCCAGGTCGATGAGCAGGTGTGACAGAAGCAGCGGGGCATCGAATAATTTCGGCTGTTGTCGCTGAACCCGGCGGGTAATGGAGAGTGCTTCTTGATAATTTTTACTGGATTTGAGCAAGATGGCCAGCCCCAGTGCCACTTCACTGTTGTGGGGATACTGCTCAGTCAGGCGGCGAAATTTTGGTATCAATTGTAAGGTCAGTTCGCTTTGGGACGTCGCTGTAATGGCTAGGGGTTGTAATGGAGCATCACCGCCCAAGGCTAAAACACTTTCGGCATGCGCCAATGCGTCTTTGACATCGCCTGCCAAAGTTAACTCAACGGTGGCGGCTAATTGCGCTTCAAGGTTGCTTGGTTCCAGTTCCACCCATAGCTTTGCCGAACTGAGGGCAACGGGGCGAGCATTCAGATAGCGCGCGATATGCGTAGTACGTGCAGCTACCCCCGCATCCTTGGTGCGCACTGCTTGATTATAATAATTGGCTAGTGCCAGATGATAGTGCTCGCGGTTACCGGCCACCTCAGCCACCAGCAAAGTGTACAGCGTATCCGCGGAGAAGCTCCGTGGACTGGTTATTGACGCTTTTTGTGGCTTAGTTTCGTTTTGCCCCCGATTTTTTGCTTCAGAGTGTGTGTCAGTTGGGAGTTTCAGCTTGGTTGGTGTCTGAGCTTGCTGGGCACAGCTGCTCAGCAATGTAATCAGCGCAATTATGGATAGAGTTAAAAGCACTCTGATGCTACGGGTAGTGTTTATGTACTGTTGGTTGCTGTTCTTATGGCCCGAGAGGTATGGGGAAGGAACCGGAAGGAAATGCATAGGAAGTATATCCGTAGGCTAAGATGCAGCTATGTGGGCATGTGTAATCCGGCCTCGCAAGCCATTACCTTATTATTCTAGCCGTGTATTTTAGCCCTGGGTGCCGCCTGGCACGGCACAAGGCAAAGTTAGCACCGGGTTAAACTAGAACAGTATTGGTGGAAAAATCAACTACTTGCAACTAAGGCTCTGCCCCCGGACAATGTGCGTCCCATCAAGTGGCAGCCGTAGGATGTGTTTACGCTTTTGTGAACAGACGGCCCGCAAATTAATTTGCCGAGCGAGGAGTTGATTTGCTGGGTTGGCATCTAGCCGAAACATTACTGTGAAGGCAGGCATCACTTAATTTTCAGCAACGCTCCGGCCACGGGCCGGGATTCAATCGTCAACGGAAGCTTATGCCAATTCTCGCCCTGGGAATCAACCACGAAAGTGCACCTGTTGCGGTGCGTGAACGGGTGGCATTTACTCCGGAATCTATGCCACGAGCACTGGGCGAAGCACGCAAAGCCCTGAGTTGTCGCGAGTTGGCTATTCTCTCCACTTGTAATCGCACTGAGATTTATGGGGATATATGCCCTGAAAGGCTACTCGCTTGGGTTGCGGCTCATCACCAGTTGCCACTAGAGCAACTTCGTCTTTGCCATTATCAGTATTCTGGCGCCCCCGCCGTACGTCATATGATGCAAGTTGCCTGCGGGTTGGATTCGCTGGTGCTCGGTGAGCCGCAAATTCTCGGGCAAATGAAATCTGCTTACGCGGTAGCACAAGAGGCCGGCAGCGTTGGTGCACTGTTACACAATGTGTTTCAGCAGGTGTTTGCGATTGCCAAAAAAGTACGCACTGAAACCGCAATTGGTGAAAATCCGGTTTCTGTTGCCTTTGCTGCAGTTTCTCTGGCCGCGCGTATTTTTACCGATTTGGGGCGGCAGACTGCACTTTTGATCGGTGCTGGCGATACCATTGAGTTGGTCGCCCGCCATTTGCTCGATAAGGGGGTCAAGGGACTGATTGTGGCTAATCGTACCCTGGAACGGGCGGAACAGTTGGCTGCAAATTTTGGCGCCAAGGCTATATTGTTGGCAGATATTCCCGAATATCTGCCTCAGGCCGATATTGTTTTCAGCTCCACGGCCAGCCAATTGCCGATTTTGGGCAAAGGGGCAGTGGAAACGGCGCTTAAACAGCGCCGTCATAGACCGGTATTTATGGTAGATATTGCTGTACCACGGGATATCGAACCGCAGGTTGCCGAGCTCGACGATGTTTATCTCTATACCGTGGATGACCTGCGGGGTGTGGTTGACGAGGGTGTGCGCCTGCGCAAAAAGGCTGCCGAAGCTGCTCATGAGATTATCGATATCGCCGCGCAGGCGTTTATGGGCAAACATCGGGCGCTTAAAGCGGTAGACTCTATTCGTAATTATCGCCAGCAGGCGCAATCGATCAGTAAGGAAGAGTTAGAAAAAGCGCTGGCGCAGCTGCGCAGTGGTGGAGACCCACAGCAGCTTTTGGAGCAGTTGGCGCGCACGCTAACCAATAAACTTATTCACGCCCCCACTGTTAGCCTGCGTCGCGCGACCTCCGCGGGTGATCTCGAACGGCTACGTATTACTCATGAAGTTATCGGATTACAGGCACCGGACATTGAGTATTTACCCTCAAGTGAGCATTCACAAAAGAATCCTAAGTAATGAAAGTATCAGTACAAAATAAACTCGAACACCTGTTGGAGCGCCATCAAGAAGTGTCGGCGCTGCTAGGTGATGCAGACATCATTGGCAACCAGCATAAATTCCGCGAATTATCCCAAGAGTACGCTGAGCTTGAAACTTTGGTGGACTGCTATAGACGCTATAAAGATTTGCAAGAAGACATGGCCACAGCAAGTGAGATGTTGCACGATAATGATGTCGAACTGCGTGCAATGGCGCAAGAGGAATTGCAACAGGCAGAGCAAAAACTTGCGTTGCTAGAGCATGAGCTGCAAACCTTGTTGTTGCCACGGGATCCCAATGATCATAAAAACGTGTTTCTGGAAATTCGCGCGGGGACTGGTGGTGATGAAGCGGCGATTTTTTCTGGTGATCTGTTTCGTATGTATTCGCGCTATGGGGAAAAGCAAGGTTGGCGGATTGAAATTATCAGTGAAAATAGTGGTGAGCACGGTGGTTATAAAGAAATTATCAGCCGTGTCAGTGGCGCCGATGTGTATGCAAAATTGAAATTTGAGTCCGGTGCCCACCGGGTGCAACGAGTGCCGGAAACGGAGTCACAAGGGCGTATTCACACCTCTGCCTGTACTGTTGCAGTGATGCCTGAGCCGGACGAGCGCGAGGCCATAGATATCAACAAGGCCGATTTGCGAATAGACACGTATCGTGCCAGTGGCGCTGGTGGCCAGCATGTTAACAAAACCGATTCTGCGGTGCGCCTTACTCATATTCCCAGTGGTATTGTGGTCGAGTGTCAGGATGAGCGTTCGCAACATAAAAACCGGGCCAAAGCTATGGCACTATTGCAGGCAAAACTCAATAGCGCACAGGAATCTGCCGCCGCTCAGGCGCTTTCTGATACGCGGCGTAATCTGGTTGGCAGTGGGGATCGTTCGGAACGAATTCGCACTTACAATGTTCCCCAGGGGCGGATTACGGATCATCGTATAGGGCTCACCCTCTATAAACTCGATGAATTTCTCCAGGGTTCTATGGACGAAGTCATCGAAGCACTGGGTACCGAACACCAAGCAGACCTGTTGGCTAGCCTCGGCGAATGATGTAATGGGCAGTGTCAGTGATAATCTACGCCGCAGTAGAGAGCTCTCGCAGAGCGATAGCGGGCGGCTCGATTTGGAAGTTTTGCTTGGCCATATTTTACAGCAGCCGCGCAGCTGGCTTTACACTTGGCCGGAATATCTCCTGAGCGAAATTGAACAGCAGCAGTTTGATGCTTTGTTCAGGCGCCGCGCCAATGGCGAGCCGGTTGCTCACCTTGTGGGTAGGCGGGAATTTTGGTCATTGCCCCTCAAAGTGAATAACAGCACGCTGATTCCAAGACCAGACACCGAAATGCTGGTCGAAGTGGCGTTGGAAATGTTCCCACAAAAGCAGTTGCGGCTTCTGGATCTCGGTACAGGGACGGGCGCCATTGCCCTGGCACTGGCCAGCGAAAGGCCCGGCTGGCAAATTATTGCCACCGATAAGTCTGTTGCTGCGTTAGCGCTGGCAAGAGAGAATTGTCAGCAACTCAAACTGAATAATGTCCGCTTTTTGCGCAGCGATTGGTTCGCTGATGTACCGCGGCTGAGTTTTGATTTGATTGTCAGCAACCCACCCTATATTGACGCTGCCGACCCCCATTTGCAGCAGGGGGATCTGCGCTTTGAACCACACTCGGCACTGGTAGCGCCGGAACGAGGGCTGGGAGATATCAAGTTAATTGCGCGGCAATGCAAACATTTTTTGTCTCCTCAGGGTTGGTTAATGGTGGAACATGGTTGGCAGCAGGCAACCGACGTACATCAATTATTCGCAACGGTCGGTTTACATCAGCTGAGCAGCCGTAGAGACTATTGTCATCACCAACGGCTGACACTGGGTTGTTTCAGCGCGGGCTAATCGCATTTTTGAGTGACGCTCATACCCCATATCGTGTTCATTCGTGTAGGTAATCGCCCCTTTGGCAACGCATTTTTTTATGATGGGGCGAATGGCCTTTTGTTGAACATTCCCAGCATACGAATAACAAACTCACCACCTCTGTGGGTCACTTCAAGAATCGGTGGCTTTTATTTTTCGAATGTTTCTTGGCCACGAGTACCCTTTAGCCTGCGCTTACGGAGCTTTCGCTCTTTTTTGTTATTTACCAAATTAATATCGAACGATCCGACCTTTTTCAGCCAAATTGTCGTCGTACGCCAATCTTTCAGCCTAACGCTAATTCGGCAAACGCAATTTCCCTGTAGAGTTTACCGTTTTCTAATTGGATAAAAGTGCATATTCCTAGGCTGATCAATGGATAAGCTGGTTAATTTTGCCACATGCTACGAGGAATAATTTGTTTTAAAGAGCGATGAGAAAAAGGTCTGCATCAATTTCTCTCGACTTTCGAGAAAAAAAGGTGCCTCACTATTCTAAATTTAATCTTTAGATAAATTTTTTACAATAAAAACCGCACTGACATCCCCCCATTCATAGCGCAGGGGTGTCAGTGCTTTTATACTGCTTAGAACTTACTCTGGGCTTCAGTGTTGCGAACTTGAATCATCGCTCGGAGGTTTAGGGGGTGTGCCATCCCCAGAGTTTTGGGCGTTTTGCAGGTCTTCTGGTCGCTGGGCTTTTTTTGCTGTGGGCAAAATCTGCTCAACGATCGTCAGTTCGCCACCATCGCGGGCCACTATGTATAGCTTTACGATGTTGTTTCCCATCCATACCGGCGTGATGGTAAAAACTTTACCCAGGTGAACAGATTGCAATAATTTACAGTCTACTTCTAACATTTTCATAATCTCCTTTAAAAAGCCTGTGACGCGAAATTTCAAAACGCGTACACGCTTACAATGCACGCTCGTCACAGGCGTAATCCATCTGGATTAAATATAAGGTTATTTTACGGTATGTTTGAATAACGAGGGAGGACGGGCGGGCCGCGGCTGAAGTAGAGAACCACACCTATTTTCGCGCTACACCACAACGTACTCCGGCACCAAAGGTGGGAGCGGACGAAATTGCTCAGCGCAACAAACAACTTTATTGAAGGCGAGCGTGTGTTTAGCGTATCATCCAAGATAGCCTCGCTAGATAGGAATGTATCTTTCGGGGTTAGCCATCTCTCGGTGCTGATAACACTGAGGGGTGGCGTTATCTTACGTTCACACAATCATGCTGTGGTTCTTCTATATTGGTACGGTTGCTGGTTTTCCGCGAGGGCTTTAGCTACTTGGTGCCTCGCGGGCTACATAACACCAGTAAACGGTTTTTTTTACGTTTTCTTATCGCTTGTGCCGCATTTTACTTTAGGTGTTATCGCAGCATGCTCAACATTAATCGCTTTTTTTGAGAAGTGCAATTAAAGTGAGGGCATTAGGCGACAATAAATACCATAAATTAAATATAAATCGTCAAAGCCTCTAAAAAATTCAATATAAAATAAAACTCAGCAACGCTAAGGGCAGTTTTTTTAGCTTGAGCTTGCTTTAAAGATTGCCAGGCCTATCACAAAACGGTACTTCACAGCACTTTTTTGCATGGGCGCATAAGCAGTACCGATCTCCTCTATTGCAAGCACCTCAACATCCGAGACAACGCCTTTTTCGCTGCAAGAAGAGGCGCGCAGGCACTTAGCTCTAGGGTTTCGGGCACAGTCAGATCAAACTCACGCTTGACGATGATCATTTTGAATAGCCGCCATAGGTTTGGCTCCCTGGATCTGGGTTTCAGATCCTACGATAGCAAACTGGTAAAACTGGTAAAACTGGTAAAACTGGTTAAATTTTGATACATGCTACGATGAATAATTTGGTTCAAAGTACGATGAGAAAAAGGTGCGCAACAACTATTCATTAAAATGTAAGGTGTTGTGGGGGCTGGGGGTAACTCCGGCTACCCGATTATATGCGATATTGGTCGACATCCAGCTTCTCTCCGTTTCGCTCTTTTTGTCTTAACTCAGACGCTTCTAAATCTGTGGTTTGCATAAAATGGATAAGGAATGTGACCCAAGCATCCTGATACACGTAATCAGTGTGGGGTTCATCATAAAGGCAAAATTCAGCCTGTGTATTAAATGGTTCATCTGAACCATTTGTAGGCCTGATTTTGAATAATTTGTATAAGGTAGTATGAAGATTTTGAGTGATGGACTTACCGTTAAGTCCTTCATTAACTTTCTTAACAACCTCTGAGGGTTTTAGCCTGCCTACATTAGCTGCTTCAATTTTTACGGTTTTATTTTTAATAATTATATTAAGCTTCTCATATGCAGCTTTATCCTCATCGCTAAGGGTATCCCACCTCACAAACTCTACAGCCGCATCGGCTCTGTTAGTATTTGATATTTTTGGTATTTGTATAAGCTTTATACTGTACTCTTGGGAACTATATGTATCGTCATCTAAAGTGTTTCTGTATTTCTCTACAAAAGCCACTATTTCTGATATATCTTTTGACAAGACAGATTTATTTGCCTGCTCTTGTTGTTGCGTGCGTATTTGGGAAAACTGGAGACTATAAACTAACGCTTCATTAATAGAATAGGTACTCCCAAAAAACTCAATTAGCTGACTTTCATAATTAAAAAGTAAAGATTGGCACTCCCCAAATATAAGAGTATCAACCTCTCTTTTTTCTATGTGCCGATGCTCAATTTTATTTCTTAACTTTATAAAGAAGTTGAGATTTGATTCTACGCCAAGAGAAAGTTTATTATATTTCTTGATACATGTAGCAAGTTCCCATGCTTTTCTTTCTCCGTCAACGGTATCGAAACGACCATTCTTTTTTTTGTAATAGTACTGGTCGCCTTTTGCGTTAAAATGGGCATGTAATAGTTTCGTCCAAGCCATGATCATCATGGTGATGAAACCTTCACTACGAAATGTAGTTCTTGGCTTGTTGTATATTTCAACAGCTAAAAGCGCTGAATCAATAGAAGCGTCAAGAATGGATTTAGTCTTCCCTTTACGTAACTTCAATCTACTTTCCTAGTGCATGTAACGCCCGCCTCAACTGCCTCCGTCTACTGGCGCCTTTTGTGCGCCTTTTGTGCGGCTTTTTCACAAAAGGTGACAGTGGCCGGAGGTCAGATTGCAGGCGCTGGTTACATTTTCCCAGTTGTTTTGACCAACTCAATGACTGTTTGGTCATTAACTTGAATTTCTTTTTCAATTTGAGAAACTTTCATCTGCAACGCATCCATTGCTCCTTTATACTTACCCGCCATATCACAGGGCCGTCCATAAAACATATTTTGTTTTCTATCACAAAGAGACTTCTCAGAATTATAACTTTGTCTTGCAACAGAAAGCGCTTTCATTTGAACAGCAAGATCTACTTTTAATTTTTTATTTTCTTCTTCTATATTATCTATTCGAAGAAAGGCTTGCTCCCTACGATTGGACTCCATGGAGAAAGATTTATTGTTTATGGTTTTTTCTAATAGAGATATTTTCTCATTTAAGTGTATATTCTCCGAATAAAGAATGGCCTTATCATTCAATACATTAGAATATTCGTTCTGCAAGGTCTCATACTTGCTTTCATTCTCTGCAATTATTCTTACTTTCTCATTATTAGAAGACGAGGATATTTTGAGCCCATAAAGCTCAATATCAGCACCTTCATTTATTGCAAATAAAATTTCTACTCCGATGAAAGCAAGAAAAATTATTAGTAACAAAAATATGTATTTTGCTGGAAGTGATTTTATTAATGTATTTAGCACATTCTGTTTTTCTGATTCCATTCTTTGAATCCTTAACTTAAAATGTAACGCTCAGTTCAACTTCGTAGCAAGCTGGCGGGCTTTTTGGAACAAAAAGCGTGACAGTTTGCGGAGTCAGATTGCAGCTGCTTGTGTACGCCCAGCATAGGCATGAACTAATGAGGTGAAAGTCCTCTGTAGGAAGATCACCGTCGAAAACCCTATTGTGATTAGACGATAACTACTAGCGAATGGCAAGGGCTTACCCGCGAGGGTTGGTCTGAAGGAAGCCGGCCACAAAACTGCGAGCTGATGAACAAAAACATCCTATGAGGCGTAGGCTGGAGGCGCGTTGGCACAAGACAGCGAAGCCATGTGATCTAAGGGCCACCGTAAATGATGCAGTTGCGCAGGGACAGTTCATGTTCTTATCTGGGGAGATCTGCTTAACACGCGATTGGTCATTAACCAGTGAGGCTCTGGTTTACAAGTGCCTTGGCCTTTCAGCCTCATCGACCGGAAGGAGCGAATCAGATGACAACCGATAGCGCATGACGGGGCAACTCGGCATGTGACTAAGCAGAAGTCAGCAGACGGCATAGTAGCCCAACGCCCATCGTAATGGGTAGGACAGGGTGAAGGCCTGAACCTGAAGATCAATGAGGAGCCTGTGCAGCTCAATTATCCATACCCGACCGGGTTTAGGAGTATTGACGCAAAAACAGTAACCAGCATTGAGGTAAGTTGGAGATAATCGGCCAGCTTATTTTAAAACATCTTTAGGAAACGCCCTGTGCGGAGCCGTGTTGTGGGGGCTGGGGGGTAAATACCCCTGGCTACCCGATTAGCTATTGAAATTCTTATTCAACCAGTACAAAATTAGGCAGGATAGTTTCCGGCGTTTGTGCCACGAATTCTTTACTTGGCGAATATGCTCGGAAATAAACAAACCAATTTTCACCGGGGTTTGTTTGTACCCAGTTTGCTTCTGCTACACCGTCTGGCTTTTCAGGTGTGAAGTGGAATACATAATTTCCATCCTCGTTTTTTTCAGTACCTTGAACATTAGAGCCTACATCAGCTCGCTTTATCTTATTTTTAATGATGGCGCGGTTCTCGATGTTGTAGACCGTCACAGTCCAAAATGTCTCAGCATAGCTAACATCGCCTTTAATAGTGAGTGTGTAATGCTTGCCCCCTTCAAGACCTTTGCCGTTTTCGTCTCGATAGTTGTCTAGGTAAACTTGCCCCCAGCCGCCATTATCCATGCCATGCATTGCAATATCGTTAGTTACCGCCTCATAAAACCAAGCTGCACGCCCATCGAGATCCATACCGTAGCCTCTATCTTGATTAGGCTCAGATGCAGTGGCAATTTCCCATCGGTTACCCTCAGGTCCATATTCGGATTGTTCCAAACGTCCTGTTTTACTGAAATCGATGTTTTTTGTCATGATTTCACCGACCACGACAGCTTCATCAAGTAAGGCTTTCTGACGTTCGTTAGGAGAAAAAGCCTTACCTTTTTCAATGCCTAGTGGGCGTAACATATCGTGCATAATGCGGTCTCTCTCATGCACGGGTTCATTCTGGATAGCTTCATTTAAAAGTGTCCAATAGGCCATGCCGCGAGGATGTTTACCGTCTAACCCGACTGTAGGGCGATTTATGTCGTTACTGCTAAGCGGTGTTCCGTCGACTTGCGTAATTTTAAGATTTCCTAGGTCTTTGCTGCGTTGCTCAGCAGTTTTGGCCATGAGTCGAACACCAAAGAAAACATAGTTACTATCAGATTCAACAACCTTTGCCTTCTTAGGTGCATTAGCAGGAATTTTTGATCCTTTTTGAATGATGAGGTATTCACCTGGTTCCGTCATTTGAGACAAGCCAATCTGCCATACATTATGAACAGCTCCGCGTACTTCATTGGTGGGAATAGTAATTAATACAGCTTGCTTAGCGACATCGAAGAAAGACAATACATAGGGCGTGCTTGTGTTGTAAGTTAGTCCGCCAAGTTTTGATTCATAACTTTCAAAGTAGTGAATCTGGCCATCTTTTCCGCCCATGTCATAAAATGATTGTTTCCAAGCATAAAAGCTAGCCATAGGCACAGCCCAAATGTATGCCTGGCATGCACGCTGAAAGTCGATGGCATTAAATATGTCATCTCGGCTTTCTTCGGTTGGAACACCGACTAGATAATCATTTTCAAATGTTAGTATTCCAATTCGAGTATCAAGCAATTGATATTCTCTATCTTGATGGGAGAGGTTTTGGTTTTCTGTGGTAAAAGATTTCTCAACACTCGTGGCTGTGTTATCACCGCACGCAGTGAGGAATATCAACGCGCTTAATAGGGGAGTTGTAAATTTATTGCTCATAAATTATTCCTTTGTAATTGATAGCTAACAGCGTATTCTACGGACGGTTGCCGTATATTTATTTGCTGTATATTTTTTATCTATATTTCGCATTTTTTTAATTTTTAGCTATAAAATCAATCAGTTATTTACTTTGTTGATTTTTCCTGCTCAGAATTATACAGCAAGCCGCCGCATAACTCCATGTTACCCACAGGGTTAATTGGTTGTAAAAACAACAACTTACTCAAAACCCTGAAAATATACCGGCAAATATTCGCATTCGGAAATAGACTGCTGTATATTTAAACAGTATTGGGTTCCTGGGATTCATTGATGAAACAACAGCAGGATTTTATGGACGATATTCCTTTTCCGGTTGATACAAACTCCGGCAGGCTGATTCCTCAGCTACGTATTATGATGCGCAGTCAAAATAAGGCATGGGCGACTGAGAGGACTTATGTCTCTTGGATTACCCGTTTATCCGGTTGTGCAAGTAATGCAGTGACACTATCCAATATCGCCTGCTAAAACTGTATTTGTGCCGCTAGTTTTTCGCTCAACCATGGTAGTTTCTATATTTTGTAAGCAGAAAAATGAAAGCTGAATAAATAGTGGCGTTTAAATATTTTTAAAATCCGTTGAGTTTACAAAGTAGGTGACTATTTTTGTTATGCTCCCCCACTTGTTAATACTGCAATAATTTTTTTAATCATGCCGTTGATTCGTTTTTAATCAAGTTTATTACAAGGGAGTAATTATGAAAGCTGAAGGTCATTCAAATCTGGACCCTTTTAAAAAGCCGTCAACCTTGAGAAAGGTTGTTTGCCGCAATACATTGTTGCTGTTTTTAACCAGTATCAGTGGGATATTTATACCCGCTGCTCAAGGGCAGTTTGTGTGTGTCAATTTCATTGCGGGTGAGAAGGATGTGGTTGGTTGTGAAAGCTATGCAGAGGCATTTGCTGCTGGTGCCGTTGCTTTGGGTGCCGGAGCCTCGGCCGAGGGAGAATATGCCACTGCCATAGGCTCTTTTGCTTTTGCCGGTGGCGATAACTCCACTGCGTTGGGTTCCTTCGCCGCAGCAGACGCCGGCTCTTCCTTAGCGTTGGGGGATGGGGCCAAAGCAACTAGTATAAATTCAGTCGCTTTGGGTGAGGGGGCGGTCACCATCGAAGAAAATACCGTCTCTGTGGGGTCAACGGACATCCAGCGCCGTATTGTTAATGTTGCACAAGGTGTGAATGAACGTGATGCGGTTAACTTGATGCAGCTTAATGAGAGCCTCGAACAGGTTAATGAGGCATTCAACCACAAGCTG
>JAHZJJ010000073.1 GCA_022600975.1 Gammaproteobacteria bacterium | reverse complement strand
TGCAGTGTTAGCGTGCATGCGTTTTGAAGTTTCGCGTCACAGGCTTTTTTTAATGGAGTTTAAAAATGTTAGAGGTCGACTGTAAATTATTGCAATCTGTTCACCTGGGTAAAGTTTTCTCCATCACGCCGGTATGGATGGGGGACAACATCGTAAAGCTATACATAGTGGCCCGCGATGGTGGCGAACTGACGATCGTTGAGCAAACTTTGCCCACAACAAAAGCAGCAAAAGCAGCAAAAGCAGCAAAAGCAGCAAAAAAAGCTCAAACCTCTGAAGATGGCCCACCGTCTAAACCACCGAGCGATGATTCTCGGCATTAAAAGGCAAAACTCAAACCTGGCCATACTTGGCCTAAATAGTACCAAAAGCGCTGACATGCTTGCACGACCAATGCAGGGATGTCAGTGCAACCGCCATAGCTGGCTAAGGTTGTTGCCTATTTTTGCCAACGGTGAATACTTGCGGTAAAAATATCGTATTTTCTTGGGGGTAAGGTGCACGAAATAACCTCCGAAGTTGAATAGATTACGATGCTAAAGTGAAAACAATGGACGAATAAAAACAGGCAGTTAGTTCGTACAGGTTTCTAAATGCGGATTTGATTTATGCCAGTCGGCGGGAGTTTGTGGTGCAAATTATGAAGAAGTTTTTGAGCTTAATGGTTATATTTTATTTTTTGGTGTAGTGGTAACCTCCAGGTTATCTGTGTGGAGTGCGAGAGCTCGTGAAGGTTTAATTGCCGGAAAGTTGGAGGTTTAAAAGATCGAGCTTTTCGATTTAAATGTTGACACTAATAGGTGCTTGTTTTCTTTTGAATAAATACAGGCCAAGCTCCCTCAAGCAAGCGCCACCTAGCTTTCCCGCCTATGTTTGGATAAATGCAATCTTGCAAGCGGAAAATATTATCCATCAGTCGAGCGTCGCGCTCATGCGGGCATATCGATAGTTTGGATATGCTGTAACGAGCATAATGCCTAGTGTGTCGTCAATACATCGATTTTGATACTAGTTTTGTTGCAAATAAAAAACGGCCCGTAGAGTGCTCACGGCAGAATCGCTTTGAGCCCGACCAATAAATTGTTTACCATGCGCTTTCTATTTGATCGGCGAAGCATGCAGCTTATGAAAAAAGTGGTTTACCCTGGAACGTTTGACCCTGTCACCAATGGCCACATGGACTTGGCGCAGCGGGCTTGTCGACTGTTTGATCATGTCATTATCGCCGTAGCAGCGAGCACGCGTAAAAAACCGCTGTTTACGATGGAGGAGCGGGTCGAGCTATTGCAGCTGGAATTGAATCACCTGCCCAACCTTGAAGTCATCGGCTTTGATATTTTACTTGCCGATCTGGTGCGGCAAGTGGGTGCTTACGGGGTGGTGCGCGGTCTGCGCGCGGTGTCAGACTTTGAATACGAATTTCAATTGGCCAATATGAATCGCCAGCTGGCCCCACAAATGGAGAGCTTGTTTCTGACGCCGGCGGAACACCTCTCTTATATTTCTTCTTCGCTGGTGCGCGAAATTGCCTCATTGGGTGGCGATGTGAGTAAATTTGTGCCGCTACGGGTGCAGCAGGCGCTGCTGGATAAGTTTTCCGAATCGCCTTGAACCGCCACCCCAGTGCCAATGGGGCGGCATCCACCGGGGTTAAGCTTCAGTTTTTGCTGTTGCTTGCTGTTGTGCCTGCTTTAAGGCTGCTGAATAGAGTGCGTCAAAGTTGATTGGTGGCAGCATCAATGCTGGAAATGAGCCTTTGACAACGGCGCTGTCAACTACTTCGCGAGCGTAGGGGAACAAAATCTGCGGGCAGTTAATATTGAGTGCCTGAGCGAGTTGCTGCCCTTCCAGCCCTTTAATTCCAAATAGGCCAGCCTGCTGGACTTCTACCAAAAAAGCAGTTTCCTCTTCAAGTTTCACGGTAATCGTTAGGGTTAATTCTACTTCGTAGAGATCTTCGTCAATTTTGGCAGTTTTGGTGTTTAGTTCCTGATGGGCTTGCGGCTTCCATTGTTTTTTAAATGCCTCGGTACCCAATGGCGTTTCGAAGGAGAGGTCTTTCAGGTAAATGCGCTGCATTGCAAATTGTACTTGTGAGCCTTCGGTATTTGCTGCTGTACCGTTATGTTGTTCTGCCATGTTTTTTTTGCCTGTTGTTCAAGGGGGTTATTAATTGCCTTCATTTCCATGAAGGTTGGTTTGAAGAGTTTTTCTAACCGGTATTTGAATGTCTATTTTTAAGCGATAGCAATTGTTTCTTGGTTACTGGTCACCCTCCAGCCATTTGTCAAGTTGGCCGCTACGTTCGGCTGCCAAAAGCTGATCGCAACCGCCAACGTGGCGCTCGCCAATCCATATTTGTGGCACAGTATGGCTGCCGGCCTTGGCAGTCATCTGTGCGCGCAGCTGCGGTTGGCCGTCAACCGCTATGTCGCGAAAGTTTATCTGTTTTTTGTTCAGCAAGTGCTTGGCGCGAATACAAAATGGACAAAAGCGGGTGGAGTAGATGACAACTTCTTTCATCGCTTAAACCTTATAACACTGTTGATCAATTTTTAACGAGTGGTAACTTTTGGTTCACCCATTCGGATATCCCTCCCTGTAACCGGCGCACTTCAAAACCCTCGCGTTTGAGCAGGCGCCCTGCGGCGCCTGTGTGCTGTCCCATTTTGTCCACCAGTATGATTGGCTTGTCCTTGGGCGTTGCAAGTTCGTTTAGGCGTTTGGCTAGTTCACTGTGCGGGATATGGACGGAATCGACAATGTGGCCAGCGCGGAAATCATCTTGATCCCTTAGATCAACCACTCGGGCATTGGCGGAGTTGATTAAGTTGGTGGCCTCTTGGGCAGAAGCTGGTTTGCCGGCTTTTACCCGTTCCGACAACAGCAGCAGGTATGCCAATATCAGCAGCAAGCCGACTAGCAGCCACTGTTCGCTTAAAAAGACCAGAAATTCCACTGCGCCCCCATTTTCTGCCGATACCTAATTTTTGTCTGGCCCCGATGATGCCAGGATTTGTCTATAAAGATTGTCGAGTATACAAGATTGCGGCGAATTCTTAATCAAATTTTATTTAGAATAGAGCCCAATACCTGACCTCTGAGGGCAATCGAGTTAAAATCTACGACTCGTAATAGTCCCAACAGGAATCCAAGTCGATGGCATCCACTCGAACTGCGCGCAAATCCCCTTTGGTTTTACTGATCCTGGATGGCTTTGGCCACAGTGAAGAGCGCCAACACAATGCCATTAAAATGGCTACGGCACCGGTTTGGGAAAACCTCTGGGCCTCCCGGCCCAAAACGCTGATTCACACCTCAGGCATGGCCGTGGGGCTGCCAGAAGGGCAGATGGGCAATTCAGAGGTAGGACATATGACCCTCGGTGCCGGGCGGGTGGTGTATCAGAATTTTACCCGTATTAACAAAGCGATTGCCGATGGTGACTTTTTCCGCAACCCGGCCTACATCGAGGCGGTGGATAGGGCGGTTGCTAATAAGGCTGCTGTCCATATTATGGGTCTGTTGTCTCCAGGGGGGGTTCACAGCCATGAGGATCATATTGTTGCCATGGTTACCCTGGCTGCCCAGCGTGGTGCCGGTGCTATTTATGTCCACGCTTTTCTCGATGGCCGCGACATGCCGCCGCAGAGCGCAGAACCCTCACTAGCTCGCTTGATGCAGGTATGCGACACTCTCGGCAATGCGCGTATTGCTACTATAGCTGGCCGCTACTCGGCCATGGACCGCGATCAGCGCTGGGGCCGCA
The DNA here is from genome assembly GCA_022600975.1 of Gammaproteobacteria bacterium. Classification (GTDB taxonomy): domain Bacteria; phylum Pseudomonadota; class Gammaproteobacteria; order Pseudomonadales; family Cellvibrionaceae; genus Microbulbifer. Next base: position 413 of record JAHZJJ010000073.1, on the reverse strand, counting down.
CCCAGTCAGTGTATGAATTGATCAGTGAGAGTCGTTCGGCGCATCGTGCCGTGGACGCACTAAGTGGCCTGCATGCCGCCTATGCTCGCGGTGAAAAGGATGAATTTGTCGCGCCCACTGTGATCGGCGAAGCCGCGCCGGTATCAGACGGTGATGCATTGATATTTATGAATTTTCGCCCGGATCGCGCGCGCCAGCTTAGCCGTGCATTTACTGCAACCAAGTTTGAGGGGTTCACCCGCAATAAGACGCCTCAGTTAAGCGCCTTTGTTATGACAACAGAATATGCCGCCGATATAGATGCGCTCTGTGCCTTTCCACCGGAAAGTATTACCAATTCTTTCGGGGAATATCTCGCCAATTTAAATAAGACCCAGCTGCGTATTGCCGAAACGGAAAAATATGCCCATGTC
>JAHZJJ010000072.1 GCA_022600975.1 Gammaproteobacteria bacterium | reverse complement strand
TTTGCTATCATCTCTCACCCCGATGCAGGCAAAACTACGGTGACCGAGAAGTTGCTGCTATTTGGCAATGCAATTCAGCTAGCGGGCTCGGTCAAGGGCAAGAAGGGCCCCCATGCGCGCTCCGATTGGATGACTATGGAGCAGGAGCGGGGCATTTCTGTAACCTCTTCGGTCATGCAGTTTCCCTATGCTGGGCGCATCGTCAACCTACTTGACACGCCGGGACATGAAGATTTTTCAGAGGATACCTACCGGGTGCTCACCGCGGTGGACTCCGCGCTGATGGTGATTGATGGGGCCAAAGGTGTTGAGGACCGCACTGTTAAGCTGATGAATGTGTGCCGACTGCGCACCACGCCGATTTTGTCATTTATCAATAAGCTTGACCGAGATATTCGCGATCCTATCGAAGTTATGGATGAAATCGAAGATGTGCTGAATATCAAGGCGGTGCCGATCAATTGGCCATTGGAGTCGGGCAAGAATTTTCGCGGTGTGTACAATTTTTATACTGACACTATCCATGTTTATCAACAGGGGCAGGGCCACACCATTCCTGAGGATATTCAGATTCAAGGGTTAAATTCTGCCGCAGCCAGTGAACTTTTGGGTGATTATGGTGAGGATTTGCGTGAGCAGATTGAGTTGGTGCGCGGCGCCACCCATGAATTTGACCTTGAAGCCTATCGTGCGGGGCAATTGACGCCGGTATTTTTCGGCACGGCGTTGGCTAACTTTGGAGTGCGTGAAATGCTCGATGGCTTTGTCAAGTGGGCTCCGGGCCCGCAGTCGCGAGTGACCACCGAACGTCAGGTAGCGCCGGATGAAGAAAAATTTTCCGGGTTTGTGTTTAAAATACAAGCCAATATGGACCCTAGACACCGTGATCGTATTGCATTTATGCGGGTGTGTTCCGGCATTTACCGTCGCGGTATGAAGATGCACCATGTGAGGCCAGCAAAAAATGTAAAAATCGCCGATGCGGTGACCTTTATGGCCGGTGATCGAGCCCATGTAGAAGAGGCAATAGGGGGCGATATTATTGGCCTTTATAATCATGGCAGCATTCAGATTGGTGACACCTTCACCGAGGGTGAAGTGCTCAAATTTACCGGTATCCCCAATTTTGCTCCAGAGTTGTTTCGGCGTATTCGCTTGAAAGACCCATTGAAGTTGAAACAATTGCAAAAAGGCCTACAGCAGCTTTCTGAGGAGGGGTCTACTCAGGTATTTTTCCCTCTAGAGAATAACGATATTGTCGTGGGTGCGGTAGGTGTATTGCAGTTTGAAGTGGTGGCTTTTCGCCTGAAAGATGAATACAAGGTGGAAGCTCTTTATGAGCAGGTTAATGTAACCAGTGCGCGCTGGGTTAGCAGCGAAAATGGTAAAGATTTAGAGGCTTTCAAACGCAAAGCTGCCACTAATTTGGCAATAGATGGTTCCGGGCATCTCACTTATTTGGCACCCACCCGTGTGAATTTGCAGTTGGCGCAAGAGCGTCATCCGCAGATTCGCTTCTACGCGACCCGAGAACATTGAAATTAACGGTTACTTATTGAAGTTTTATGCATATTCCCAAAATGTTTGCTGAAGAAGTTCCCCGCATGGGCAATGGTGTCACTGCGGCTATTGGCCTGTTTCTGGTGAAGCTGATGGGCTGGCGCTTTGAAGGTGAGTTTCCCAAGGAAAAAAAGTTGATGGTTGCTCTTGCGCCACATACTTCCAACTGGGATTTTATCGTCGCTATGCCATTTATTCTGGCACTTAAGGTAAAAGTGTCTTATATGATGAAAAAAGAGGCTTTTATCTGGCCGTTTAAAAGCCTCTTTGTGTGGCTGGGGGGGATTCCAATTGACCGTAAAGCACCCACTAATGTGGTACAACAGGTGACTTCGGCATTTAAAGAAAACGATAAAATGTGGGTGGCAATAACGCCAGAGGGCACGCGTAAACGCGTGGCAAAATGGCAGAGTGGTTTTCTTAGGATTGCCTATCTCGCCAATGTGCCAATTATGTTGGTGGCTTGGGATTTTCCCAACAAGTGTATTTGCCTGGATTCCTTGTATCAGCCAACGGGCAACTTGGAGGCCGATATGCGTGAAATACAGCGGCGGTTTAGCAAATATCAGGGGTGCCACCCACAAAATCAGACTCCTTTTATTGAAGATTAAGGCGGGGGCCAGAGTATAAGTATTGGTTTAAAGTGGCCTTGACAGTAAAACCACAGCAAAATGACTAAGCTTGTGAGCAAATACTATGACACAAGGCCGGCATAAAACAGCGCAGGGCGCAAAGCGCATGAAAAGTATTGCTTTGTTCGGTGGTACCTTTAATCCGGTACACTTTGGCCATTTGCGTATGGCTCTGGAGTTGCGTCAGGCGCTGAACTTCGATGAAATGCGCCTGTTGCCGGCGCATTTACCTGCGCATCGAGACAACCCGGGCGCGACCGCCAACCAGCGGCGAGATATGCTCTTGCAAGCACTGCAGGAATGCCGCGAGTTAAGCTTGGATGAACGTGAACTACGGCGCAAGGGTATCACGTATACTGTGGATACTTTAGAGGCGTTGCGTACTGAGCTTGGCACAAAAGTGTCTATCAGCTTTTGCATGGGGTTAGATTCCCTGCTTAATCTGCCGCGCTGGTATCGCTGGGAGCGATTGTTGGAGCTGGCTCACCTTGTGGTGGTGACCCGTCCTGGGTGGCAGTTGCCGCAGGCGGGAGAAGTAGCGGCTTTACTGAGCGAAAAAACTGCAGCTGCAAAACGGGTTCATGAGACCGCTGCTGGCTGCCTGATATTGCGTGAGCAAACGTTGTTACCAATTTCTGCCAGTTGCATTCGGCAGATGATCAAGGCTGGCCATTCGCCACAATTTTTGTTGCCGGATGCCGTACTGCAGTACATTCAAAGGTGCCGACTCTATTTAACTTGAACGTAGAGTCTGGTTTTTTATTGGCTGGTGCATGCTTCACCGGCTGGCAATGAGGCCGCAAATGGCCCAAATGTAAGGTGTTATGACAAATATTAAGCAAGTTGCTGTTGAAGCGCTGGAAGATCTTAAAGGCAAAGATATTGTTGCTGTGGATGTAACCCAGTTGAGTGACGTGATGGATGCGTTGCTAATCTGTACTGGTAGCTCCAATCGTCAGGTCAAATCGTTGGCTAACAATGTAGTTGATGAAGGCAAAAAAGCTGGTTTTCGCCCTCTAGGAGTTGAGGGGATGGAAGAGGGAGAGTGGGTGCTGGTAGATTATGGTGATTTGGTGGTGCATGTCATGAAGGCGGAAACACGTGAATTTTATGATCTCGAAAAGCTCTGGGCAATGGACCTCGCCCCCCTTGATGCCAGTCAGTTGACGCAGTTCGACAAAGATTAAACTTGGTGTGAAAATTCGCATTGTGGCCGCTGGTGGGCGAATGCCTTCCTGGGTGCAGGAAGGCTATGGGGAGTATGTGAAGCGCCTGCCGCGGGCATTGCGGTTGGAAATGGTAGAGCTGCCGCTGGGCCGCCGCGGGCAAAAAAGCTCTGCGGGTATGGTTGCCAAAGCTCGTCGCGAGGAGGGTCAGCTCATACTCTCCGCACTGGCACCGAAAGACTATGTAGTTGCATTGGATGTGCAGGGAAAGGCCTGGAGCACTGAGAAACTCTCAGCACAGTTGGCGGATTGGCGGATGCATGGTGACACTGTTAGCCTGCTTATCGGCGGTCCGGATGGACTCGACGAGGCTTGCTTGAGCCGCGCTAACCAGCGTTGGTCTCTGTCACCATTGACCTTGCCCCATCCGTTGGTAAGAGTGTTGCTAGCAGAACAACTTTACCGTGCCTGGACGTTACTTGCAGGCCACCCCTACCACAAATAGTCGCAGGGCTATTAGCGGATGCCAACAAAAAGGGGCCGAACTCTTTGTATCGATGGCGGTCATAGGCTTGCGCAGTGATATCATACTTTGTGTGTGGTTAGAATTTGTAATTTCTCGCTTGTGGTTAAGTTAGTGCGCTTTGTGGGAAAATTTGCGTTAGTTGGCGGTTACTTCCTGCCCGCGGCTTGCGACTAAAATACCAAGTCAGAGAGTATTATCGAGTTCAGGGCCTGCATGTCCGACAATCTCCATTTTAAAGATCATTTCACTGAACGGCGCTTGTTTCGCAATCGTATGCTGGTTGCGCTCGTGGGTGTGATAGCGATGGCCGGTGTACTAGTGGCGCGTTTATACAATCTGCAGGTTGTCAATTACGATAGTTACCGCACCCAGTCCGATGAAAACCGCATTCAGGTGCGCCCAGTGCCGCCCACTCGAGGCTTGATCTATGACCGTTATGGTGCGCTGTTGGCGGATAATCGCCCTAGCTACACTTTATCGCTGGTGCGTGAGCGGATCAATGATCTCAACGCCACTCTCGAGTTATTGGCTGAGCTGGTGCGCCTTGAAGATAGCGATGTAAACAAATTCAATAAACGCTTGCCCCAGCGGCGGCCTTTTGAGCCAGTGCCGCTGCGTTTTCGTCTCAGTGAGGAAGAAATTGCTCGTATAGGGGTGAATGAGTTTCGTCTGCCTGGCGTTTCGGTGGAGGCAGGATTGGTGCGTTATTACCCACATAAAGAGTTGTTGGCTCATAGTGTGGGGTATGTGGGCAGAATTAATGCGCGCGAGCAAAAAGACTTTAATGAAGAGGATATACGCCGCTACAGTGGTACGCAAAGCATCGGCAAGGTAGGGCTTGAGCGTGCTTATGAAAAGCTGCTACTCGGCGAGGTTGGCTTTGAGAATGTGGAAACCAATGCGCGCGGCCGAGTATTGCGGGTGCTGGAACGCCAGGATCCAAAACCTGGCGCCGAGCTGGTTTTGCACCTGGATGTGGATCTTCAACAGGCGGTGCTGGATGCGCTGGGTGATCAGCGTGGGGCGGTGGTAGCCATTGATGTGCAAACCGGTGGGGTACTGGCTTTCGTCAGCCAGCCTGCATTTGACCCCAATCTGTTTGTTACCGGTATCAGCTTTGACAATTACCGCGCACTGAGAGATTCGCCAGATAAGCCCCTGTTCAATCGCGCATTACAGGGTCAATACCCACCGGGCTCGACGATAAAACCCATGCTGGCGCTCGGTGGCCTGGCTGCCGGAGTGATCGATGCCAACACCACAATACGTGATCCTGGTTATTATCGGCTACCTAACGACCGGCATAAATATCGCGACTGGAAAGCCCATGGCAATCAGGTCGATGTACTACAGGCTTTAATTGAAAGCTGTGATGTGTATTTTTACGATATGGCACATCGCTGGGGTATCGATGGAATGCACGATATTGCCAGCCGTTTTGGGCTCGGTACAAAAACCGGTATTGACTTGCCAGTGGAGCGCCCTGGGCTTTACCCCTCGCGGGAATGGAAGCGCGGCGCGCGCGGGTTGCCCTGGTTTCCCGGCGACAACTTGAATGTTGTGTTGGGCCAGGGGGATGTGTTGGCCACGCCGTTACAGCTTGCAGTCATGACAGCCACGATTGCTAATCGAGGCAAACATTATAAGCCACAGATAGTGAAATCTATTAATGGTAGTGAACAGCCAGCAGAACTCCTCCACCAAGTTGAGGTTAAAAAAGAACATTGGGATTTGGTCTTCGAAGGCATGGAAGGTGTGGTAAATCATCCCCGAGGCACAGGCAAAAAGGCCGGTGCTGAGCTGGATTTCAAAGTGGCGGGAAAATCTGGTACAGCTCAGCTTGTCAGCATCGCCCAGGGGGCAAAATACGATTCTAAGGCATTGCATGAGCGCCATCGCGATAACGCCTTGTTTGTCGCCTTTGCGCCAGTGGACAACCCTCAAATTGCCGTTGCCGTGCTGGTGGAAAATGGTGAGGGAGGTGGCCGGGTTGCGGCGCCGGTGGCACGCGAAGTATTTGCGGAGTGGATGTCGCGACCACGGGAAAATAGTGTAGACACGACTGAGACTGAATTGAGGGCTGATGTAGATGGCTAATCGCGATTATGCCGGCCAAGGGGAGAGTGGAAGTCTGCGCCGCCCTGCCAGCCTGTCACGGCGCTGGCACATAGATATGCCATTGCTGCTTCTGCTGTTGTTGCTCTCCGCCGTTGGCCTGGGGATATTATATAGCGCATCGGGTGGTGAGTTGGCTCATGCGCGTCGCCAGGCGGTGTTTATAGGGGTGGCATTTGTCGTTATGGTGGCAGCGGCACAACTGTCACTGGAGGCGTATCAGCGTTGGTCGCTGTGGTTTTATTTCGGCGGTTGTTGCTTGTTAGTGGCGGTATTGTTTTTTGGAGACGGTGCCAAGGGTGCCCAGCGCTGGTTACAGCTGGGCAATTTTCGTTTTCAGCCTTCAGAGGTGCTCAAATTGGTGGTGCCGATTGCGGTGGCGACCTACTTGTGTAGGCGTAGCCTGCCGCCATCATTTGCCGTGATACTGGGGGCCTTGGCGATTATTGCATTGCCGGTAGCGTTGATTGTTCGTCAACCAGATCTCGGCACTGCCATTCTGATCGCGGCATCGGGTATGTTTGCATTGTATTTGGCGGGTTTAAGCTGGAAATGGCTCGGCGGGGCACTGTTGGGATTAATGGTGGCAATCTGGCCGATATGGAACTGGGGTCTGCGCGACTATCAGCGTCAGCGTATTTTGACTTTATTTAACCCCGATGCAGACCGTTTGGGTAGTGGTTGGAATATTTTCCAATCTAAGGCCGCGATTGGCTCCGGTGGTCTGCAGGGCAAAGGTTATATGCAGGGTACTCAATCGCAATTGGACTTTTTACCGGAGAGCGACACGGATTTTATTGTGGCGGTATTGGCTGAAGAGTGGGGTTTGTGGGGAGTATTGTTGTTGTTGTTGCTGTATCTGTTAATTATTGCTCGGGGCATCTATATTAGCTTTACAGCTCGGCAGCTCTTTGGCTGCTTGTTGGCAGGTAGTATTACTTTAACCTTTTTTGTCTATGTATTCGTGAATATTGGCATGGTGACCGGGATTTTGCCCGTGGTGGGCGTTCCTTTGCCACTGGTGAGTCGCGGTGGCACAGCAGTGGTTACATTGATGGCGGGCTTTGGTATCTTGATGGCCATTGCCACTGAGTCGCGGCGGACGCACTTTTAAGGGTGGTTGATACAGGCCTGCAGCGTTTTTTTGAGTGGCATGATGCCTCGCCGCAAATTGAGTGGCTCTGAGTAAGGTATCACGATGTTGGTATCTGAGATTTAATAATAGTAAGTGGTTGGGTCGTACAATATGCGTATGGGAGCAGTTGTTTTGAAGTGGACAACAGGTTTGTTGATGGGAATGGGGGTGATGCTGGGAGCCTGTGCCCAGGATAACGGCCATGGTGGCAATGTTGCAGCTGGGGAATTTGTGGAATATATGGTTGAGGAGCATCAATTCGATCGTGATGCGTTAAATAACTTGATGCGAGAGGCTCAGCGCAAGGAATCCATTTTAAAAGCGATCAAGCGACCGGCGGAAAAAGTTAAACCCTGGCACGAATACCGAAAACTTTTTATCACGGGCCAACGCATCAGTGATGGCGTGGACTTTTGGGATAAAAATGTGCAAGCGCTAAAGCTTGCAGAGCAAAAATACGGTGTAAGGCCCGAGTTGATTGTCAGCATTATTGGAATCGAAACCCATTACGGTGGCAATATGGGCAGCTATCGTGTGCTCGATGCATTGTCTACTCTGGCATTCAACTACCCTCGCCGTGCTGATTTTTTTACCAAAGAGCTTGAGAACTTTCTGCTGTTAGTGCGTGAGCAGGGTATGGATCCACAAATACTTAAAGGCTCTTATGCTGGTGCCATGGGGTATGGCCAGTTTATGCCTTCTAGCTATCGTAATTATGCAGTGGACTTTAACAGTGATGGTAAAACGGATATTTGGACAGATCCAGAGGATGCGATTGGCAGCATTGCCAATTATTTTGTTGAACACGGCTGGAAGCGCGGTGAAGCGGTAGCAGTGATTACGAGCCCTCGAGCAAATGCTGACCTGACCTTGGTGAACGATGGCCTAGAGCCGAAATGGACAGTGGGCCTTTTCAATGCGAAAGGTTTCCCAACTACAGCACAAGTGAGTCCCGATATGCCGGCTGGTGTATTTTCTCTAGACACCGATACCGGCAAACAATATTGGCTTGGTTTGAACAATTTTTACGTGTTGACACGATACAATCGCAGCCGTTTGTATGCCATGGCGGTTTATGAGTTGGCACAAGAAATCATAAAAGCGCGCGGCGGTAGTACCTGAGGGTGGGATAACTTTGTTATTGCCATTGGTCGCCGTAGGGCATTGTTTAGAAGTAATCATAAAAGCACCAATATTGCTGACTATGACTGCATAGGATCGAATAGTGGTGTGTTTGGGAGGGGTTATGTACCGTAAAACTGCCCGTTCGCTGTTTTTCTGTGGGCTGGCATTTTTTACCGCATGCAGTACGACACCGAACACTGAGCCCAATGCGGCAAAAAAAAATACATCCAAGGGTCAAGTGCGTGACAGTGGCCCTCCGACACCGGTGGACATGCGGGCAGTACCGGAAGTCGTCCCGGTGCGTGAGCCTATAGGCCCGGCGGGTAATAAATCACCCTATCGTATCCATGGTGTGCGCTACCATGTACTGGATAAAGTAAAAGGCTATCGGCAGCGCGGTGAGGCCTCCTGGTATGGTAGCAAGTTTCATGGGCGCAAAACGGCCAATGGTGAACGGTATAATATGTACGCCATGTCTGCGGCCCACAAGACCCTGCCGCTGCCGAGTTACGCTAGAGTGACCAATCTAGACAATGGCCGCAGTGCGATCGTGCGGATTAATGATCGGGGGCCTTTTGTTACCGGGCGAATTATTGACCTCAGCTACACAGCGGCACAAAAACTGGGCTATATCGATCAGGGAGTGGCGAACGTAGAGGTGACCGCGCTGGACCCAGAATCACTGCCGCTTGCCGGTGACATCGGTGCTGCGGCCACCTCGGAGGCGCTGCCCGAGGATGCCAGCTTTAAATTAGCCGACAATACATTTTTACAGATTGGCGCCTACAGTTCGCCCGAACAGGCCGAGCGTGTGCGCGAACAGTTGTCGGCCAGCTTCGACTATCCTGTATTCGTCAGCCTAATTAACCCTGGCGAAAAACCACTTTATCGTGTGCGTATTGGGCCTATTGAGCAACACCAAGCGCTGCTTACACTACGTCAATCAGTACAAGCACAACAGTTGGGGCAACCTCAGGTTGTGGTTGAGTAAAAAGTATTTCCCCGGTTGCCGCTGTAGTTGGGGGTCGGAGTTTTTGTGGTATGAGAGGAAAAAAGAGAGACCTATGATCAGACATTTATTTGCCTGCACGATTTTATTGTTTGCTGCCGTTATGGCGCAGGCTGAAAAGCCCCTGATACCGGCACCGCCGCAGCTGGCAGCCAGTGCTTATATGTTGCTGGATGCGCACACCGGACAGGTATTGGTAGAACACAATGCTGATGAGCAGATTCCGCCAGCCAGCTTAACCAAGATGATGACCAGCTACATTGTTTCCGAAGAGCTGGAGAAAGGCAGTATCAAAGAGCAGGATCTTGTGCGTATTTCAGAGAAGGCCTGGCGCAAGGGCGGCTCTAAAATGTTTGTAAAAGTTGGTGATCGGGTTCCGGTAATCGATTTGCTGCGCGGGGTTATTGTACAGTCAGGCAATGATGCCAGTATAGCTTTGGCGGAGCATATTTCCGGCAGTGAAGAAGTCTTCGCCGAGGTGATGAATCAGCATGCTGAGCGGTTGGGCATGCATGATAGTCATTTTGTTAACGCCACTGGTTGGCCTGCGGAAGGCCATGTCACCACTGTGCGGGATCTCGGTATACTGGCGCGCGCTCTGATTGCCGATCATCCGGGGCATTACGAGCTGTATTCGGAAAAATATTTTCGCTTTAACGGCATTAATCAACCCAACCGCAATCGTCTATTGTGGCGTGATCCATCGGTAGACGGTATTAAAACCGGACACACTGAGGCGGCGGGGTACTGCCTGGTGACCTCTGCGGTCAAGCGTGGTATGCGCTTGATATCGGTTGTGGTGGGCGCCGATAGCGATGAGCAGCGGGCGGAAGAAACGCAAAAGTTGCTCTCTTACGGATTTCGTTATTATCAGACCCATAAAGTGTACGCTGGCAACGAGGAACTAAAAACTGAGCACGTATGGGGCGGGAAGCAAGACAACGTAGCTATCACCATTGAAAATGATCTTTTTGTCACTATTCCTCGCGGCGCTGAAGGTGACATCAAAGCCGAGCTGGTTGTCGATGGCGAGCTGGAGGCACCACTGGCTAAATATCAGCCGGTGGGAGCGTTGGAAGTGACACTCGATGGTGAAACGCTTATTGAAGTGCCCGCAGTCACCGCAACTGCAGTGGAGCGGGGCGGCTTTTTCAAGCGTACCTGGGACAGGATCCGTCGTTTTGTGATCGGGCTTTTTAAGGAGTAGGCTCTAGGTTTAGATTGAAACTTTTATAGGCGGCAGGCAAGCTGCGCGCTGTGGCAGCTTACGGGGCCAGTGTCCATCGTTGTCCACGCCGTCACTGCCGCGCTATAATTGTCGCCCCGGCCGCGCTTTCATTCATCCATCCCTGCGGCCCAGTGAGCGTGGTATGAACGAAGACGGTATTCAAAATTCTACACCAGGGCTGGCGCAAGAACCTCCTAAAATTGAATTTCCCTGTGCAGATTATATGATCAAAGTACTGCGAGATACCGATAGTCAGGTGCTCGACTTTGTGATGGAGGTGATGCGTCGTCACGCCCCGGGTTTAGATGAGCAGCGAATCAGACACAAACCCAGCCGCAATGGTAAATTTTCTTCGGCCACCTTTTTTATCCTAGCCACAGGGGAAGCTCAGCTAAAAGCGCTGTCCGATGAGCTGGTGGCCCATCCTGGCGTGTATATGGTGATTTGATGGATACGATGCTGTGCCATCTCGGGCGGCGCGATTATCAAATGGTCTGGCGGGCTATGTCTCATTACACCGATACGCGCGATGGGAATAGCAGTGACCAGATTTGGTGTGTGGAGCACCCCCCGGTTTTTACCCAGGGTCAGGCGGGCAAAGCTGAACACTTGCTGGATACCGGTGATATACCGCTGGTGCAGGTGGATCGTGGAGGTCAGGTTACCTATCACGGTCCGGGTCAATTGGTAGTTTACCCGTTGTTGGATTTGCGCCGCGCCAAGCTCGGTGCTCGCCAACTTGTCAGTGCGTTGGAAGCAGCCACGGTAGCGGTATTGGCACAATTTGCTATCGAAGCCGCACCGCGTGCAGACGCCCCGGGAGTTTATCTGAGCTCTGGGCCCCATGGCGGCAACAAGATTGCTTCAATCGGTCTGCGCGTGCGCCGCGGCAGCAGTTTTCACGGTATTGCGATAAATGTCGACATGGATCTTGCGCCGTTTTTGCGTATCAACCCCTGTGGTTATGCTGGGCTGCAAATGGCACAGATGGCCGAGTTGGTTCAGCCAGTGCCGAGCTTGCATCGAGTGGCTGAGTTATTTGTAACAGAGCTGCAGCGCATACTTGGCTTGGTCGATGGTGTTTGGCAGTCAGTAGACGAAACTATTTTTATGGCGGTAAGCGCCGAACTGGAAATGAAGCATGGCCGACCAAGTTGATTTAACACCGGTAAAACGTAGCCACCGTCTGAAACGGGGAGAAAAGTTGCGCGATGGCGAAAAAGTGGCGCGGATTCCGGTAAAGGTGATTGCCAGTGATCAACTACTGCGCAAACCCGACTGGATCAGAGTAACCGTACCAACGGCCAAGGCAGCGCAGGAAGTGGAGCGCATTAAGAGTATTTTGCGCACACAAAAACTTTCTACTGTGTGTGAAGAGGCCAGCTGCCCTAATTTGGGTGAATGTTTCAGTGGGGGCACGGCGACGTTTATGATCATGGGTGAGATCTGTACCCGGCGTTGCCCCTTTTGTGATGTGGGCCATGGCAAGCCCAACCCTTTAGACCCAGAGGAGCCAAAAAATTTGGCTGAGGCGATTGCTGCTATGGGGCTACGCTATGTCGTGATTACTTCGGTGGATCGTGATGATCTGCGCGATGGTGGTGCCGAGCATTTTGCTGACTGTATTCGTCAGGCCCGCGCACTGTCGCCACAGTTGCAAATAGAGATTCTCACCCCAGATTTTCGTGGGCGTATGGATGTGGCGCTGGATATTCTCGAGGCCCAGGCGCCGGACGTATTTAATCACAACTTGGAAACTGTGCCACGACTCTATCGTTCATCTCGTCCGGGTGCCAATTATCAGTGGTCTTTAAAGCTGCTACAAAAGTTTAAGCAGCGCCGCCCCGATGTGCTAACCAAGTCTGGTTTAATGGTGGGGCTCGGCGAGAAAAAAGAAGAAATTTTTGCCGTGCTTGAAGATATGCGCGCGCACGAGATTGATATGCTCACCATCGGCCAATATTTGCAGCCGAGCAGAGAGCACTTGCCAGTGCAGCGCTATGTGCATCCAGATGAGTTTGCAGAGTATCGCCATTTTGCGCAGCAGCTGGGGTTTAAGCAAGCGGCCTGCGGGCCACTGGTGCGCTCTTCTTATCACGCCGATAAGCAGGCACAGGGAGAAAGTTTTATCGGCGCATAATTTTATGCTGACTGCTATACCCAAAGCGTTTGAGATTTAGTTTTCAAAGGTGAGGAAAAAATCCTTAAAATCTTCACCGAGTAGAATTTGCAAATCTTAAACGCTTTGAGTATAAGTTGCGATGATAAAGTGAAGCCAGTGAACGAATAAAACCGGAAGTTATTTCGTGCAGGCGTCCTAAACGCCAAAAAAATCTCGTCGGTAAAACCCTAGCTGCCGTAGTGGCGTGTAAGCTGAAAGAGAGGAGAGCGTTGTATAATATAAACAACCCTTGCTATGCTACTTTTTCTCGTACACTAATACCAATCACAGACCATAATATGAATAAATTATCTGCTATTGCGATCCTATCAACTGCTTTGGTTGGTGCCCACTCCTCTGCAAACCCAAGCTCTATGCTTGCAAACACCCCCGATCCAAACAACCTAGACCTAAACCCTGTTGTGCCGGAGTATGCCCTGACTGATACGCCCTATACCACATTGCAGAAATCCTGGGCACCTATTGAGCCAACCCAGGAAGTGCGGAGCAAGATGAACGATGGTGTATTTACCGTTTACCAGCACACACAATATGCCGATAATGGTCTGGGAGTTATGCAGGTGCAAGGATTCCCATGGATTGAGCACAGGGAGTTGGCGCCGGGCTTTGTGCAGGAGGGTGATCAGCGCCGCAGCCTGGCTTACGCGTTGGTGATTCCTGACCCCCAGATTATCGACGAGGAATCTCCTATAAGGTTGGATGGTTACGACTCGGTTTATAGACCTCACGGCCAGCTGACGTTGCAACTGTTTGAGGCGCACGTGCGTACCGCACGGCGCATCAGTGATCTCAGTGGACGTCCATTTGACTTCACCGTGTTGCCCGGTGATCTGACCGACAGTAGTCAGAAGAATGAATTAGAATGGATGATAACCATCTTGAATGGGGGGGTAATCGACCCGGATTCCGGAATTGATGACGACCCGGTTGCCGGTTCCGGCAACGATTACAACGACTCTTTTTCCTCGGTTGGCACTGATTGGCCCTGGTACCCGGTGCTGGGAAATCACGATGTCCTACACGTCGGCGGATTCGGTCTGATCGACGAAAAGCTGCGGGAGGCAGCCGTGAGCGATCATTTGTTTACCGATAGCCTACTGAGTATATTCTGGGGTGGTTATGTTGCAGGACATACACCTGATCATCAGGTTATCCTGGATGCTGCTGTTATTACTCCAGCTGACCCTGAGCGCCTGCCCTTAAACAAGACAGAGTTGTTACAGGCCTTGCACGATGCCGATGGGCAGCCCGCCGGTCACGGCTTTAGCCAAGCGGATGTCGATTCTGAAAAAGGTTATTTCAGCACTTATCCGCTCCCGAATAAACCCTTAAAAATGATCGTTCTAGATACTACTGACCCAACGGAGGCTAACATAGTAATTTCGTATTTGGGTTCTATGGACAGGTTGCAATTTAATTGGCTGCGCGAAGAGCTGGCGACTGCAGCGAGCCTGCAAGAGTTGGTCATCGTGGTATCCCACCACCGGCTGGAGGATTTTCATGGGAATTCGGAGGTCAGTCCCGAGACGATCGAATCCCTGCTTGTGGGTTCCGACAATGTGATTTTGCATCTCACCGGCCACGGTCATGCCAGCGCCAAACGTATTCTGCAATTGTCTGGCGATAAAGGTAAAGGCTACTGGGAGCTGATGTCAGCCTCGACCATGGACGCTCCCTCACAAAGCCGGGTGTTGGAGTTAGTGGATGAGCGCAACGGCTACTTGTCCATATATGCTACCAATGTTGATCATAATTCGGCGGAAGATACGCTTGCTCACAAGGCACGCCAGTTGGCGGCCGGCAAGCTGGCGTTTACTGTCTCCGGAGATGACGGGGATACTGTTGCTGAGTATTGGAAAGCCGATGTTACCGCGCAGAATTTATTGTTGAGGGTGAAGTTGCCTGAAGGGGTGGCCGCAAACCTAGCGGCTCTGGATTTGCCTGAGAGGATTGAATCCGTGCAGACGCTAAATCGCTTCTGATGCGGTGAGCATGCGTGTACTTGCTATTTGGTGATAAGTCAATAGGAAAGCCACCAAGTTTAAAATTTTTTTGGTTCCTACTGAAGTAGCCGCTTGCCTCTAAACTTGCGCGCCACTCTTCATTTTTGCACAGTAGGTATTTCCCCTTCATGTCAGCAGCTTAAATCTCAAACGCTTTGGGTATAGTGAAAGCAGTCAGCATACAATGGTCAACCGTGTACAGGTTTATGAAAGACGCGCTGAAAAGTTGAATCATTGATTCTTGACGTTAATCGGGTGACAACTGCAACAATAACGAAACTAAATACAATTCTTCCCCAGAGAACAGCACTGAGATCGGCCCCCAATAGCAACACCAGAATAGTATCTTCGATAATACTGTGCAGTAAGCCGAGCATTAAAATTGAGGCAAAAATATCCCGTGGGGGAATATGCCCTGTTTGCGCTTCTTTGATTAGCAGGGCGCCGCCATAAGAGAGCCCCAGGGTAATACCAACGATGGTGAATGTAGCCGCTTTATGGCCTATACCAATCAATCGTAAGGTGGGTTGCAGTAGAGTGACCATCAACTTTTCTATCCCCAGCAGCTTTAGTATTTTTAAAGAAAACGCCAGTGCGGCAATAATCAGTAAAATGGTCAGTAAATTTTTACCTTGCCCGAGCAACCACCCGTAGATGCTGTCGTCTTGGCTGTCTGGTTGCCACGCTAAAGTGCTGGGTTGCTGCAGCCAATTACCATAGCTATAAATGTTAAATAATAGCCAGCCAAGTAGCAGGCTGCTACCAATGCGGACAACCAAAGTGAGCCAGATACTGGTGCCAGTTTTCTTGGCGATAGCGCCTTCCAGTGGTAACGCATGGGCCATGAGCATCATAGTACTCAGTACGGATACCTGGGCAACTGAAAGCGGTTGGGCTATGTCAACATAAACTAGCATGCCCGGCACCATGCCAGCAACAAGCGTGGTTGCCCATACCACCCCCATTAAATCCGGCAGCCCCACAAAATGCATTAACGGAGATAGCAGCACGCCTAAATAATCAATGGCACCTACCAGGTTCAACGCCTTAATAATAAGAATCGTAGGGATAAGAATTTTGAATAGGCCATAGGCTATAGCAAATATTTCCTGCCCAAGTTCTTTAAAAAAAGCTGTGACCGCAACTAGATTCATATCTGCCCGTATTTTCTTATGGGATATTAAAAAGCAACTTCAGGATAGGGGCTGAATTTACCTATATGGGTTAGCGATTCTGAATTAAAAATAGGATTAATGCAAGTTTTATGAAAGTACTTAATATGATTATATGTGAGTACAGATTTAATTTTTAAACACAGAGCATGAATACAATTTCAATTGAAACACTTTCTGACACCAACTAAAAATTGCTGACAGAAGGTGACAAGCTTCCAAAAGGTCAATGATGTATCGGGGTGGCGTTTTGTTGCAATGCTGAATAAGTGGCCATTGAAAAAGCTTTTCGTCCACAAAGTATCTTGCAGTTGCTGCACTTACATTCCTTTCTCGGCATCTATGGTTTTTGCATTATTTTGGCAACTGAAGTATCAGAGCTAAGCTCTGAGTTCAATAAGCCAGAGACGACACCAGCGTAGTCGGATGCTGTTTTATTTTGACTCAACTTAAAGTTACCCACTACTTCTTCAATAACCACTTCCAAGCCAACAACAGCTTTGATCATTTTTTCAATGAAGCTTTCTGGGGCATCTGATACTGACCAAGGTATAGTTTGTATCGTTTCATAAAAGTTGGAAATATCTTCGAGTAGCTGGAGAGTCCAACTACTATCCTGCTTGAAGTAAATACGACCTTTGACATGCACAACGGAATAATTCCATGTAGGAACTGCTTTACCATGTTCTTTTTTTGAGGGGTAGAAGTTTGGGCTGATATAAGCATTTGGACCGTGAAAAATAAGCAAAATATCTTGCCCATCAGTGCATGTTTTCCAGAGTGAGTTGGCCTTGGCAATGTGACTTTGTAAGGTTATTTTATCGTTTGCTAAGTTTTTTAGATAAAAAGGGATGTGATCTGCAGCAAGCGTTTTTCCACTGTAGTTTATTAAAGTGCCAAGTGGGTAGGATTGAATAAATTGATACAATTTATCCCGGTCCGTTTCTTTGAATTTTATTGGAATATGCACATTTTCTCCTAGCAGCTAACGCCTAAATCAGGTACGTTGAAGGCGCCATCTGGATTTTCTTGTGTGCGCCATACATGCGCATGAACTCATGAGCTGGAAATATTCTGTAGCAATCGTCGTCGAAACCCCTGTTGTTATTAGACGTTAATTGCGCGTGTATGGCAAGGATTTGATCGTGAAATCTAATCTGAACTAATTGTATATAAAAAGAGCTGAATGAAGGAAAATTTTCATGCTAGGATCTGTGATTAGCTGAGGGGCAGTTACTTTGGTTGATTCAAGAGGGGTTTAGTAAAATACTTTTGATTGCTCGACTAAATTCCATTACCCCATAGTGCATTGGTTAATTTTTCTGCGGAAATTTCTTTGCAACCACTTCTGTTAGTTCCTGACCACAGCGGAGTGAAATCTGATTTATTTTGAGTTTCAGATTTTTTTCTCAAAGGATCAATAGCAATTGAGGCATAGGGAAAATCAGGTACTTCATCAGTAATAAAATTTAGATCTTTCATGATTTTATTTGTAATGCCCCTCGCCAAACGACCTGAGAATATATTCGTCAACGCTGTTGTACTGCTTTTTGATTTGATTGCATCTCTGTGAATTTTACTGGTCTTTGCCTCATCGCACAGTAGGTACGCAGTTCCAACTTGGGCTCCTGATGCGCCCAGCGCTATTAGTTTTTTGATGTCTGAGTTGGTGGCTATGCCACCTGCAGCAATAACTGGAACTGATACTGCGTGCTTTAAGCAATGAACAAGCTCTGAAGTTAGCATCTGTGTTGATGGCTCAGAAGTCATAAACATAGCTCTATGACCTCCAGCTTCAAAACCTTGGGCAATGACAGCATCAGCTCCATTTTTTTCTAGCCATATGCCTTCTTCCTTGGTAGTTGCTGAGGAAATCACAATTGATCCCCATGACTTTATTTTTGTTACCAGTTCTTGGGAAGGAAGACCAAAATGAAAGCTAAGTATTGGGGGTTTATACGCTTCTATAGCGTTAGCAAGATTCATATCAAAGGGAACTCTTAGGTTAGAAGCTCCATCTGAAGGTTTGATTGAAAAAGACTCGTAGTACGGCGAAAGCTGCTCTTGCCAAGCTTTCATCATTTGGAGGTTTATAGCAGGCATTTTATGGCAGAAGAAGTTTAAATTATATTGCTTGTTTGAGTGTTTTTTAAAATTTTTTATTTCGGATATGACTTGGTCTTTAGTTAGCATTCCACATGGAATAGAGCCAAGCCCACCAGAATTTGATACCGCTGCAGCTAGCTCCCAGTTTTGTACCCCAGCCATTGGAGCTTGGATTATTGGTTTTTCAATCTCAAAGAGGCTGTATAAATTCATTCTTATTTTCCGGAGGTAAGTTATTTCATTTAGGCATTTAACGCTTCAGCTACCAGCTTCGTCAAGTCGTTCTCGTGCTTTTACTTTACTTGTTAACTGTTTACAGCGCATGGCAATGTATGTCTATGTTAATTGAGGTTTAAGTTTATGAACCAGCGCATTTAACCCAAGCCGTTGCCAAACGTTATCCACCGGAAAAGCGGATTCAAATTACTTCACGGGTGCCGCCGGAACAACCGAAAAAACCATTGGTTGAGGCAAAGAGATTTGTTGCGCTTCAGGGCCATTGATCTTTTTCCTGAGGCGGCCAGGGTTGCGCCTCGCGGATTGGTACAGGCTGCGGTTCATGGCGCAACTGCTGATTGGGTTGCGGTTCTTCTTTTTTGCGCAATGGGGCTTGCTTTTGCTGATCAAATTGCGGGGCTTGGTGCGGTTGGCGCTGCGGGTCCACCCCCCAGCCGGGGGTCATCTCTTCTGTTGGAGGGGTAGCTTCTTCCTCGCCTCCAAACCAGCTGCGAAACCAACTTTTGCGACCCTGACAACCCGGTGCCGGTGTGAGTTGTGTCTCGGTGGAAAAGGGAAGTTTGCGCCCGCCCTGACAGTAGCGAGGGTCCATATATTGCCCTTCTTTGTTTACTGTTTTAAACACCACGCCAGGGGGGGGCTGAATGTGTCCGTGCAATTGTGGGAGTTTGCGCATAATTTCTACCCAGATTGGCAGTGCGCCGGTGGCGCCGGTGAGGCTGGTGCGCTGGTTATCGTCCCGGCCGAGCCATACTACGGCGGTTGTACTGGGGGAGAAGCCGGCGAACCAGCTGTCACGATAATCATTGGTAGTGCCGGTTTTACCGGCGAAGGCAACACTTTTGGGTAGGTGTTGGTAAGCAGTATGGCCTGTACCTTCGCGCAGAGCTTGCTCCATGCCATAACGAATGAGGTAGGCGGGCACTGAGCGTATATTGTGGCTGGCATGGCGACGGAAGTATTGCACATCACCGCCCTTGGCATTGGATACGGCCAGCAGGGTGCGCGGTTCTACATGTTCGCCACTATTGGCTATGGTTTGAAACATACCGGCCACCTCGAAAGGAGTTAACTCTACGGCTCCGAGCAGCATCGCTGGCACCCGTGGAAGCTTTGCTTGTACCCCCAACCTGCGCATGGTTTGGCGCACATTTTCTAACCCCAATTCCAGTCCCAGGCGTGCGGTTGCTTGGTTGTAAGATTTACTTAAGGCCACATAGAGTGGCACTTGGCCGTGATTGCGGCGGCTAAAATTGGAAGGCGCCCAGATTTGCTTGTTGTCGGTTTCGTACCGCAACGGCGCATCGTCAATCAGGGTGGCGAGGTTGTACTGGTGTGTCCGTTCCAGTGCGGTCAAATATACCGCCGGCTTGATCAGTGAGCCAATCTGTCGGCGAGCATCCAGAGCACGATTGAACCCTGGGTAGTGAGCTCGACGGTCTCCCACCATCGCCAGTACATCGCCGTTGATATTGTCCAGCACTACGGCGGCGCCCTGTAACGATTTGGCTTGGATGCCGCGGCTATTTTCAATCTCTGTGGTACCTCTGCTCACTGCATTTTCGGTCAGTTTTTGCACCGATGGAGCCAGAGTGGTGTAAATCCGCAGGCCGGCGCTACGCAGCTCTTGCTGGGAATAGTAGGGGCGCAGTTCCTGCAGCAAACGTTCGGTAAAGGCCGGGTAAGGATTTTGTGATGCAGTTTTACTGGGGGTTACTTGTAGCGGTTTTACCCGCAATTGCTTGTGTTCTTGCGGGGTGATTAACTTTTGTTCCAGCATTACATCTAGCACGATATTACGCCGCTTCAATGCGCGCTCTGGGTTGCGCCAAGGGTTGTAATAGGAGGCGCCTTTGGCGAGACCCACCAGAAGTGCTATTTGGTCTGGCGCTAGGCGATCGAGTGGCTTTTGGAAATAAAATTCAGAGGCCAGGCCAAAGCCGTAAATAGCGCGGCTGCCCTGCTGGCCCAGCCACACTTCATTGATGTATTCCTGGAGGATATAAGCTTTGTCGTAACGCACTTCCATCAACAGCGCCATCAACGCTTCGTTGAATTTGCGCCACAGGTTTTGCTTGTGGTCGAAAAATATATTTTTGACCAGTTGCTGGGTAATAGTCGACCCGCCCTGTACCACTCCGGCGGCCTTGAAATTGGCCACCATGGCGCGAACAATGGCTCGCGGTGAAATACCGAGATGATGCACAAAATCTTGATCCTCCACGGCGATTAGGGTGGCGCCCAATAGTGGTGGAATATTGTCGAGGTACACAGGGTTACGGTCATCACCACCACCGAGCAAGGTGCCGATGGATGCGGCATCAAGGCGAAATGTGCTCACCACAGCAGCATTTTCCCCACGCAGTTGGCTTAATTCGTCGTTGCGTAGGCGAAAGATTACCCGGGCTGCATCTGCGCGCTTATCGGCATGTATAAAACCGCGGCGCCATATCTGATACTGCATACCCTTGCGTGCCCACTGGCCGGGCCCGCTAAGTTGTTCAACTTGCTTGTAGTTGAGGGCGGCAAACTCGGATTGCAGCTCATCTGGGCGCAGTGCCATACCCTGACGCAAAACCAACGCGCGGGCAAACACCCTGGCCGGCAACTGATATTGGCGATCATCGAGGCGCTCGCGCAGCTGCACATCGAGCCACGCCATGTAGCCGGCCAATACTAGTGTTGCTAGCACTGCCAGCAGGCTTAGTCGCAGCGCCCAGCGGCGGAGTCTTCCCGGTTTTGCCGCTTTGGCGCGGCGGCGTTTTGTTGATGATGCCATAGCTTTGTAATACCAAGCTCAATTCTTCAGAGTAACACTTTTGGCGTAAATCGTAGCTCACTAGCCAGATACCGTTAAAGCTCTCTATTTAGCAAGTTAAATGTAACCTATCTTGCACTGCGTTTGTGAGTCGACATAATGCGCAAAGCTTCGTTTATTGCAAACCCATTAAGGACAAATATGTCTCAATACGACCTTTACGGCATTGGTGCCGCCTTACTTGATACCGAGATAGAAGTTAGCGACGGGGATTTGCGTTCACTAGGGGTTGATAAGGGGGTCATGACGCTGGTGGATGATGTCCGCCAGCGAGAATTGACCCGTGCCCTCAGTGACCACTTGGTAACCGCTACCCGCGATTGTGGCGGCTCCGGTGCCAACACCGTGATCGCCGCCAGTTATTTCGGTCTCAATACCTTTTATTCCTGCAAGTTTGCCGATGATGAAAATGGTCGCTTCTACCGCGATAACCTCGCCGCTGCCGGGGTGGGCTATCCGCAAGCACTGCATCTTCCCGAAGCGGGTACAACGGGCAAATGCTTAGTGCTGATCACGCCCGATGCGGAGCGAAGCCTCAACACATTTCTCGGTATCAGCGCTGAAGTTTCCATTGCAGAGCTGGATCGCCAAGCGTTGAGCAACGCTCGCTGGGCTTACATTGAGGGCTATCTAGTCGCTTCCGAAAGCGCTCGTGCCGCAGCGATTGAACTGCGCCGTCTGGCTGAGGCCGAGGGTGTAAAAACATCGCTGAGCCTATCCGACCCGATGATGGTGAAATTGTTCCATAGTGGCCTGCAGGAAATGCTAGGCAGTGGTGTTGATTTATTGTTTTGTAATTTCGAGGAAGCACTGGGCTTTACCGGGGCTCAGTCTATCGAGCTAGCAGCGGAGGCATTGCAACAATATTGCCGCAGTTTTGCCATCACCCTTGGTGCCAAAGGTGTGTTGCTGTGGGATGGTGAGCAGCAGTTTCGGATCAGCAGCCCTACAGTAACGGCGATAGATGCCAATGGTGCCGGTGATATGTTTGCCGGGGCCTTTTTGTATGGCATTAATCGCGGTATGAATTTCCCCGAAGCGGGTAGGCTGGCGTGTGCGGCGGCGGCGCAGGTGGTCAGCCAATACGGCCCACGTCTGCGCCCTGAACAGCACCAATTATTGTTGCCGGTGGGTTGTCCGTAAGTTGGTTGTAGTTGATTTTTTCTCAATTGGCGGGAATTTTTGGTAGCACTGAGGCGGCGGCAATACCAAAGCCTTGGGCGTAATCCACTCCCATCAGGCGCAGTTGCTCCAGTAACTCTGGCGTTTCTGCGTACTCAGCGATGGTATTGATGCCCATGTGTTTGGCCAGGTGGTTGATAGTGCTGACCATGGCCCGGTCAATGTCATCGCTGAGCATATTGCGCACAAAAGAACCGTCAATTTTTAAATAGTTGACCGGCAATTGACGCAAATACGCCAGAGAGGATACCCCGCGGCCGAAATCATCCAAAGCAAACTGACAGCCGACAGCGTGCAATTTATGAATAAATCGCAATGCTTGGTCGAGATTATTAATTGCACTGGTTTCGGTAATTTCAAATTGCACCCGTGAGGGATCGATGCCGCTGGTCGTTAGCTCGTGAAGGATAAAGTCGGAAAAAAGCTCATCGCCGAGGCTGATGCCGGAAATATTAATGGCGTAGTGAGCGATGTTCGAACCGCTGTGCTCTTCTAGTGCCATGTAACTAAAGACTTCGCGAATTACCCAGCGGTCCACTTCGTTGATTAAGCCGTAGCGTTCGGCAGCTGGCAAAAATATTCCGGGTGTGATGATATCGCCGTCGCGGTCGCGCATGCGTACCAGTGCCTCATAGTGATGTAGCTGTTGTTGCTGTTGCAGCGCCACGACAGGTTGACGATAAAGTAGTAAGCGGTTTTCACGAATAGCCGCCTGCACCTCTGCTAGCCAGGCAGATTCACGGGGTTTTCCCAGAGTCTTACCCTTGCTGCGGGAAAATTTTACTCGGTTGCGACCTTGTGCTTTCGCCGAGCTACAGGCATCTTTGGCCGCGATTAGCAGCTGCGGTGCCGGTGATGCTTGGTGATCCACCGCCACAGCGCCAATAGATAAAGCCGGGCGTGTTTCACTGTCTTTCCAGCGAAACACAAACGCATTCACGGCGGCGAGCAGCCGGGTAATAATGGGATGGGCCTCTTCGAGGGAGCAGTTGCGCAGTAGCAGCGCAAATTCATCGCTGCCGATACGGGCAAAAACATCGTTTTTATTCAAACAAAAACTTAAGCGACGAGTCAATGTATTTAACAGTGCGTCACCAGCGCTGTAGCCGAGGGTGTCGTTGACCACTTTGAACTGGTAGACATCGAGATACAACAGTGTGTGCTGTTGTTGTTTGTTGTCGCCACATCGGTTTATAGCTGTTTGTAGTTCGCGTTCAAAATGTTGGCGGTTGGGTAGACGGGTGAGGGCATCGTGACTATTTTGCCAGCTGAGCAGAGAGGAAATGCGTCGCGCCGCCACGGTATGGCGCAGCAATAAGATAAAGCTCTGTACCTCGGCCGCTTCCCGTACCGCTGTGATCTGTATGTTGATTTTCAGGGGCTCATTGTCTTCGACCAGTAGGCTGGCGCTGAACTCGCGTTTATCAGCTATTTCTTCGGCGGTAACCTCTGCAGGTGGCAACAAAGGGGTAATGCGCGCATTCTGCTCATCCTGTAATTGAAGTGTTTCATCCAGTGGCTGCCCAGGTAATAACCCTAAAAGATTGCCACAAATTTCACTGGCTAGGGCGTTGCTGTAGATAATATCGCCGTTGCGGTCGGTGATAATCACCGCATCGGCCACTTCTCCCAGCGCCGCTTCCGCTGCCGACAAACTCATTTGCCGATAGGGAGGAGGGGCATAGTCAGCCTGGGCTAGCAGATCAAAATATTCGGCAGTTTGGCGGTCGAGATCAGTCAAGGGATGTCAACTCAGAGGGTTATTGTGTCACGTTTAGCATAGCTTCCCTAGGTTTTAACTTTCTGCCAAGGGAGTGTCCGCTGCGTTATGAATAACGATCGATTGTTGTCGTGTGGACAGCCGCAGTTGGACCCAGCTGAGAATTAGCATAATCAATAATTTAAACTTTGATCAGTTTTTTTGCATACTCGGGCACAACTCGGGCACAAATGGGTGACAAAGTATTTACAGGTGTTGCCGCAGGAAGGTTTTTAATTTTTCATCAACAAAAGCGCGCTGCAGTGTTGCGCTGAGTAATTCATTAATACTGGCTTCCATTTCCTGGGTGGAAGGTTTGATTAGCTTGTGGTTTTTACCACTGGAATGGTAGTTGCCATAGTAACTTGCGCTACCGATAGTAATTTTTAGCTGGACTTCAGCCTCAGCGTTGGCCTGGGTGCTGTATAGCTTGTTGGGGCGGCTATAGTTCAGTTTAGTGAGGCTGGCCTCTACTTGTACATCGGCAGCAGAATCTGTCGGTTGAAACGACCAAGCACTAAAGCCATCGGAGAGTGCTGTTGCCATCGTGGCTTCAATATCATTGCCCAAAGTCAGCTTGGATGATTCTGAATAGATACCGCCAAGGGAACCCAGAACGCTGCTGGGTAGCTGGTCGATGCCGCGCACCTGAATACTAAAACCCGAGCCAATAACATCCGGTGGCACTTGTAGCTCGGGGTCAATTTGTAGTTGCGCAGGACTATAGGCACAGCCAGTGCCAAGTAGGGTAAAGCTTAGAAGCAGCAAAAAAGCGCGCAGAATACTGTGTGAGGGGTGCATCAATTTCTCCAATTTAAAATGAAATAGCGGTAATAGGTGAGTGGCGAGTTAGCCCTGGGCCAATAGTTCGCGCAGGTCGATTAAACCCGCGTGGGCGCGAGAAATATATGAGGCCATAATCAGCGAATGATTGGCCATTGGGCCAAAGCCGTTGCCATTAAGAATCATGGGGCTATGCACTGGGCGCTGGGTGCCCTCCAGTTCGCGAACAATTTGCTGTAACGAAACGCGCGCATTCTTTTTTTTCAACACCCCATTAAAATCTATTTCAACGCCGCGCAATAATTGCAGCAGCGCCCAGCTGCTGCCGCGGGCCTCGTAAAACACATTGTCTATTTCTCGCCAGGGGGTTTGTATTAACTGTTTTGCAGGCACCGGTGTGGATTGACGGGCCGCAATCTCACCGGCAAGATCGGTATTGAGTTGCATTTTGCCTACACTGGCGCTCAGGCGTTGCGATAGGCTGCCAAGGCGAGATTCCACTGTGCCCAGCCAATAACGCAGATTGTCGGCGCGGGCATAAAATTGTGCGCCGGGCTGCTGTGGATCTGTCAGCCGGTTCAAATAATCGCTGAGTTGTTGGATGCCTTGGCGATACTCGCCCTCGGCGGCGGGGAAAATCCACCTGTGGCGATCGGTATTGAAGCGCGCATCGGCGGTGCGCAACGCCTGATCTTCACTGGATTGAGACTGAGAGCGACTAAAGGCATCGCGCATGGCTTTGGTGAAATCCCGAACTTGCACTAAAACGCCGTGCTCCCAGTTAGGTTGATTGTCCAACCATGCGCCAGGAAGGCTAAGATCGTTGGAGAGGTAGCCGCCGGGTTTGTCTAGAAGTGTTGACGCCACACCAATTAGGCTTGATGTGCTCGCAACTCCGGTTACCCGCTTGTTATCGAGGGCTTTTTCTTGTGTCTCGGTGCTGCGGCCCACGTCAAAGGCAGCTGGTTCTAGACTCCAGTAAAAGCTTAAGCTCACCATGAGTAGCAGGTAGGCCAATATTGCTAATAAAATAAGACGCAATCCCCAGCGGCTACCGTGACGCCAGCCGCCGGTCTTCCCCAATATTTGCTGCCAGAATGACATAGTGCGTGCTCCCGCTCAATTTTTGTTTGGTGATTCTGTTTTAGTCGTGGTGATGCCGGTGTTTTTTATCGGACATGAGTGATTTTACGGGCAGTTCCAATTCGAGAATTTGGCCGTCGGCAAATATCAGTTGGATCGGCAGTGTTTCACCGCTACGCAGCCGTACCCCGTGCAACATCACATGCAGTCCTCCAGGCTGCATTTCCAGTTGCCCCTGGGCTGGCACGTCGAGGGCATCGACGGCACGCATACGACTGATTCCTTCATGATGCTCAGTGGTATGGAGGCTGGCCGTCGCCTGGGGGTGTTGGGATAGCACAATGGAACGCAGGCTGCGCGGCACATCGGTATGATTATCTAGGGTCAAATAGGCTGCACCTACTGATGCTCCCGGCGGCGTTTCGGTAGCGAAACCACGGATGGTTAGCTGATTGTGTTGTGCATCTGTATCCTGTGCCCAGGCGGGTAGGGTGGCAAACAATAAGGTTGCACTTAGCAGAAGCTGAGGAAGGGCGAATAAATAGGCCTTGTTCATGGTCTTAACTCTTGCGTTTATTTTTATGGTGTCAACAGTAACACCCTTGGTGGACTACCCAGTTTAATATCGCCACGCACACGATAGCCAGGCACTGCATTGCGCAGTTGACTGTAGATCCAGCGCCCTTCAGCATCATTGCGAGCGACGATGACCACGCGCAACTGCTGAGCTCGGACTCGCTGGGCAGCAGAGGCCAGTAGTGTGCTGATCTTTGTAGATTTTGCACTGAGCTCTGCTGCCGGTAGCGGAATAGTGTGACTTTCAGGGGCGTCTTTAGTTGCGTTTGCACGGGCGCGTTCACGATTCAGTTCGGTGCGCAATTCTGCACTGAGGGCATTGCCCGGTGCCAGTTGTTCTGATGCGCGAAGCAGCCGGGATACCCGATTGAATGCGCGTTGCCGAAGGGCTGTACGGGCGCGCTCAACCAGTTGCAACACTAGACTTTGAATGCCGCTGGCAGCCTGATGGTTGTTTGGTTCCAGTTGTTGTACCCGGCGGTAAAAACCGTAGGCGCTGTTGCCGGTAGGCCGGGTTAGAGCGCCCCTACGCTGTGCGGATTCGGCCTGAGCCAGGAGCTGCTTAACGGTGTTTTGGCGAATTTTCTGTGCTGATTGCGCTTGTATGGCCTCCGGTGCAGGCGCTGGCACCGGCGAAGTTGGCAATGGTGGGCTGACACAGGCGTTCAGTAGCAGTGCGGTCGCCAATAAGCCGGCTCTGGCCAGCTGCCCACTTCCGGTTGGCCCCCCGGCAATCTTAAAAAGTAAGCTGCAAACTACACTTGAATGGTTTTGCGGATGCCATTTTTGCCCATTGAGGGATGCTTTTGCCAAGTTGCCTCTGATCACTCGTTGTATTTCCAACCTGCTATTGTCGTTGTACTATGCCTTATGTGGCCCATAGAGTCTTGCTCAGGATGTAGAGTATTTCTCAGTGTTCGCGCCGGTTTGAGCGGGAACAGTTTACCGGCAAGGTGGTCTGATTGGCATCAGCTTTGCTTTACCCTTCCATAGACTATAAGGAATTTTGATGCCTATGGCTTTAATGACTGTCAGTTTGCGCAAAAAATCCCTTCATATTCAAGTGTTGGTGTTAACGTTGCTATGGTTTGCCGCGCTGTCATCGACCGCTGCTGCAGTTTTCCCCAGTGCCAACAAATTTCCGGAAAAAAATTCTGGCCCTTTTGCCGCTGTGCAGCAACCGGAATTTTTACCGGTAGATGAAGCCTACAAACAAGACTTTCTGTTTACTGAGGATGGCGCCAGCGCTATTTTTCAGATTGCCTCGGATTACTACTTGTACCGGGGAAAACTCGCAATTTATCAAGTGTACAAGGGCGATAAAACGGCCTTACCGTTGACGCTTAGGGCGGGTGAGGTAATCTGGGATGACTATTTCAATAAAGAGACTGAGGTTTATCGCCAGCAGTTGGAAGTGCCATTGCCGCTTGGCGCGGCTGCTGGTGTAAATGCGCCAGTACGATTGGAAGTGCATTATCAAGGCTGTGCCGATGCGGGCCTCTGCTATCCGCCACAGGTGCGCTCTTTTGAGATAGATGTTGCTACAGGCAAAAGCGTGCCGATAGAATCTGCAACCGTTGTTGCCAACCGTGCACAGGCAAACGGAACAAATCTAAATACGACAGGCCTCAATCTGTCGCTGGCGCTACTGCTGGCCTTTGCCGGCGGCCTGTTACTCAACTTCATGCCCTGTGTATTTCCGGTGTTGTCGATCAAGCTGTTGGCAATCAGCCAGAATGCTACCAACACTACCGAGCGCCAACTGCACGGCTGGCTTTACAGCGCTGGGGTGGTGGTTACCTTTGTTGCAGTAGCCGCATTGATGCTGGCATTGCGTGCCGGTGGCGAAGCGGTGGGCTGGGGTTTTCAGCTGCAGTCTCCGGTGCTGGTGGCGGCATTGGTTTACTTGTTTGTTGTCATGGGTCTCAGTCTGTCTGGATTGACGGAATTTGGCACTCGGCTGATGGGCATTGGTAGCAATCTGGGTCACGGTGGTAAGTTTAGCGGCTCCTTTTCTAGTGGAGTCTTGGCGACTATTGTTGCTAGTCCATGTACAGCACCGTTGATGGGATCGGCACTAGGTTTTGCCGTCACCCAACCGACGCTGCTGGCGTTGGTAATATTTGCCGCTTTGGGCGCGGGAATGGCTGCTCCCTTTTTATTGCTCACCTATGTTCCCAAGCTTGCCGAATGCTTGCCGCGCCCGGGCCCGTGGATGGAGCGCTTTAAGCAACTGCTGGCTTTCCCGATGTATCTTACTGCGGTGTGGCTGTTGTGGGTGCTCGGCCGTCAAAGTGGTGGTGATGGGGTGGCGCTGGTGCTTTGTGGCGTTGTGGCTATTGCTTTTGCATTGTGGCTGTGGCCGCGCTCGAGTTGGCAATGGGGCAAAGGTGCGCTGGCGTTGGTTGTTATTCTCGGTGCTGTAGCCTTGCTACCACGTTTGCCTGCCATGGGTACAACGATGTCTGCGCCGTTGGCCAGCTCTGGCTACTGGCAGCGCTATTCGCCCGAATTGCTCGAGAGCGGGCGCAATGCCGGCCGGCCGGTGTTGGTCAATATGACTGCCGCCTGGTGTGTCACATGCCTTGCCAATGAAAAGCTAGTACTCAGCAGTGAAGGAGTTAGCGCATTAATTAAAGAGTTGAAAGTATTGCCACTAAAGGGCGATTGGACCAACCAGGATCCGCAAATCAGTGCGCTATTAAATCACTATGGACGCACCAGTGTGCCCCTCTACCTGCTTTACCCGTCAGATGGTGGTGAGGCAGTGATACTGCCGCAGATTCTTACCCGCGAAGGCGTACTGAGTGCATTGCGCGCTGCGGCGCTACCTGGGCAGTCGTTCAATAAGGAGTTGACATTTAATTGATGAGGCTTGGTTGAGTTTAAAAAAACAGATACCAAAAAGCACAGTGGGGTTGCTTAAGTTGTGGCGACAACTGTGTTAACAATCACCGCAAGCGTGCGGAGTGTGCTCAAGGTGAGCTATCTTTGTTAATGTAGTGCCATGGGTTACCCTACCGGCTCCATAGTATCTGTATTGCTTTATTTTTTTGTTTCTCGCACTTTTGCTTCGTTTCCTGGCCAGCTTTCATACTGTGGCAATTCATCATTGATGTCATACCAAGAGGCTTTTGAAGCAGTGAATATATTTGCCTTTGGTTTTGTTTTTACGCCCTCCAAAGCACCTAGCGCTATGCCCAATACATTGGGCTTATTTGCATAGGTGCTATGCAGTGGAGAGCCACATACTTTACAGAAATATTTAGTGACATGACCGGAAGATTTAAATGCGCTTAGAAGTTCCTCACCGGATAATAAGGTAAATTGAGAAGCTTCAATTGAAGCGCGGGAACGGAATGCAGCGCCATGCCATCGCCGGCATTTTGAGCAATGGCAATTGTATATTGAGCTCAACTTCCCTGAGATTTCGTATTTCACACCTTCGCACAAGCATTTTCCACGAATTTTTTCCATTAGTTTTCCTCGAAAGCCTATTGATGCGCGCAGCCGAATTTAAACCAGAGCGTTATTTGCAAATAGCATTTGAACGCAGCGAGCAGACATAAAAAAGAGGTGTAACTTTGAATGTATGCCCACTGCGTTATCTTCGTTTTTTCTACTAATCTTGTCAGAAATTGTAGGTAATATTGCCATAGAGGAAGCGACCATCCAGG
>JAHZJJ010000071.1 GCA_022600975.1 Gammaproteobacteria bacterium | reverse complement strand
TCTCACACCCGATACACTGGCAATATTAAGGATACAGCCACCAAGATCATTCTGAGCTAAATAAAAAAAAGCCTGCTGCGACAACACAATGGGCGCGATCAAATTTAAAGAAATAATGGCGTTTGTAAAAGCTGCTGATGCCTCTGCAGCACTCACTTGTGGGCTACCTCCGGCATTATTAATCAGAATATCTAACCGCCCCGTCTTGGCAATAACCTTGTCGAGCAATGCTTGAGATTGTGCAGAATCGCGAATATCGGCTTGTACAAAAACGGCTTTTCTACCCGAGGCTGCTGGCAATGTTTCCGGCAGATGGCGTCCACAAATAAATACATCCGCTCCAGCTTGCAAAAATGCGGCTGAAATACCCTTTCCAACACCGCGAGCACCGCCAGTAACAATAACCGTTCGATTAACAAAATTCTCCATAACCCCCCATTCCAACAATACTATTTATCAATTACAATTGAATAAGGATAATATTCTTATGGCTGCATTACCTAGTCCAGGCAGACGAGTAATCAAATATAAAATGAGGTCAATAAGCCTGCGCAATCTATGTGAATGTTGATCAGTTTCACCATCTTAGCTTCAGTCATTGTAAAGAGACAAAACTTACTTAACTATTTTATGATAATTTTATAAGGTGTCCTTATAAAGCATTAGCAAAAAAATAAGCAGGCTCTTTAAAGTTTAATCATCTAATGCTATAATCCTATTTTTAAAACTTAAAATTCATAGACCATATCTAAACCAAATGTTTTAGGGTCGCCATAGTAATTCACTGTCCACAACCCATAGGGTATGCCGTGCACATTATATTGTGCATCGGTTAGATTTTTCGCCCAAGCAGATAGCTCAATAGTATTATTCCAACCCAGTTTAATTTCACTCAGTATCAAGCGAGCATTAAGAACGGCATAACTATCGATATGCGTTTTAGTATTCTGGTTTGGTAAAGTGTAGGGTTCATGCTCATCCTTGTAACTCCAGTCCACATGTATATCTATAACCCCCCAATCGCCACCGGCAATGGTATAGTCTCCAGCGATACTGACGGTATGGCGTGGTGCAAACGGAAAATCACGATTTTCTTTCTCATCAATACCGCCATCAATGTATTCATCGTATTTAGAATGCAAATAACCATAAGCCAGCGTCAGGCGAAGCGCCTCACCAACCTGACCAGTTGCCTCCAATTCAAAACCTGTAACAGTGGATTCCCCAGCATTATCAATGATGGATGCCGCAGCACTTCCACCGGTAAAAACAGATAATTGCATATCATTAACTTGATTCTGAAATACCGCAGCATTAAGTTGTAATCGATCATCTAATAGCCGAGATTTTATCCCTAACTCCAACGCGAATACTTCTTCCGCATCATAGCCAGCTTCAAACTGTTGCCGGGTAGCTGCCTCACCGTTGAATCCGCCAGATTTCCAACCCTCAGCGATTTTTCCGTAAAAATTCATGTTATCTGTTAAATCCCAAGCTGCAATAAAAGTCAGTGAAACATTATTCCATTTGTCGTCTACTTCGATTAGAGGAATCGTAGCACCAGGGATGCCGGCAGCATTTGGGTGCATGATATAACTATCTTTTTCTTCCTCAGTCCAGCGTCCTCCAGCTGTCAGGCTTAAGCTATCTGAAGGATGCCAATCAAACTGGCCAAATATCGCTGTAGATGTATTTTTTAAACCGTATTCATTGGCTTCAGTAGGCTCACCTGTACCACTGAAATTGAAAAAGCTGATAGGATTGAGAACATCGGCCTCTTCATTAAAATAGTAGAGTCCAAAAACATATTCGACACTTTCCATTTTACCGAGTATTTGGAACTCTTGACTAGCTTGGTCATATTCAATATCGCGACTCGAATGATAATAATCCAAAGTGCTACCATCTACATCAATTAAATCTGTATAGTTCAATGTTCGATAAGCGGTTATCGACTTCATTGAAATCTCACCTAAACTTCCCCAGTCGCCCGCATCTAAAGACAAAGTCAATGCGTGGCCTGAAGTTTTGGATTCTTCATCACCGGTGAAATCATTGCCAATCTCATCGGGCCGCACATCCAACTCTCCTTCATAAGCTGAAAGATTCTGTGCTAAAATATATCCACCTGGCATCCATGAAAACTCTATTTCATTAACATCTGTCAGTTGCCCCATTGAGCTATTACCCGTTCGATCACTAAAGTCAGCAACATAACGCATGTTAAAATTATCGGTTACGTCCAGCAAAAAATCTGCTCGCATAACCTCATTGTCTAGATTTTCAAATTCCGAACTTGAAGCCGGCCTCACTGCTGGATTCCAGCCATTAAATGGATCGATATTTTTATTCTTATAAAATCCATTTCGAGCACTATTTAAATAGGAAAAATTTGCCTTCAATTCACCAAATCCTGCACCGATGGTACCCAGCGCACCTGTATTTCCATTGATATAACCTTCGACGAGACCAAAATTACCCATTGTTGCACGGGCCTTTCCACCAGCTTCTTCGGCAGGCTTACGCGTTATCAGGTTAATAGCTCCGCCTACTGTATTCTTACCGTACAACGAGCCCTGGGGGCCACGTAATATTTCAACTCGATCCAACTCAGCAATATCAAAGATAGCGCCGATATTTTTTCCAAGAAATACGTTATCAAGGTAAATGCCGACTGTGGGCTCCCAAGTAATTGCTGGGTTTATCGTCACAGAGCCTCGGACCGATATTGTCGCACCCGCGGTTCCACCCGGTGAGTTTGCGATAAGCACATTGGGTGCAAATGCACCAATATCAGATATATTTTTAATACCATAGTTATCAATTGCCGTACTATCAAAGGCGGTAATCGCTATTGGTGCATCCTGTAGGTTCTGTTCACGCTTCTGTGCTGTCACCACCACTTCCTCCAATCTGTCAGAGGCTACAACGCTCGGTGTAATCAAGCTGAATATAACAAAAATCATCAAAAACAAATAGATTTTCTGTAGAAGATATAGCTTTGGTACAAATGCTATTAAGTATTTATTCATGATGCTTTCCATTTTATAATATTTACTGATTAGGTAAGTTGGCAACTATAGCCCTCAATTTATACGACTTCGTTATACTCCTTAATCTGTTATTAATGGATGTAAAGTACACTATTTTTTATAGTTCAGCCTTCTAGCCTGACTACCCCATCTAAAACCTAACCTTACTACCAATAAAAAAAGCTGTGGAGTCTTTTCCTGCCATAATTCGTGTTTATTACCGTGGTTTAGTAAACTATAGTTATGTAATTAATAGACAGGCGCTTTCACGAGATAAGCTAGATTACAATAATAAAGAAATACTCGAAAAATCGTTTATGCTGGTTTGACTGTAATTCATACGGCAACTAAAAAAATTTATATGTAGTAAATCAACTTTCTCATTACCTTATTTTCATATCGATTACCTACCGCTTTGTTTACAATCCCTGTAAAACATCGAAAATTACTCCTTCCTAGCGATCTGCTATACTCTCGTGCGCAGTAGATTCAGTTTATTAAACTTTGGAGAATAGAAATGAATAAGAAGTTAATATCCGCTGTATCCCTTGCTGTCGTCACAATCAGTTTCACCAACGTCAGGGCGGAAGTCTGGTTTCCCACTGGTCCATTTGCCTTAGAGAATGTTGGAGAAATGAGCCTCTCTAAGGGGGCTCTCTTTATTCCATGTAGTATGTCTGGCAGCGGTAGCTTAAATTATGATTCCGCTTCTCTCACCACCATGGTTTTTACAGGTGGTCCACTAGGTGCGTGTGGCGTAATTGAATTCGAAGGTCTTCCTTACACTATTAAGGCGACTAGCGCAACGACAATTGAGTTTCAGAATTTTAACGCTGGCGCCTTTGGAGGAGCTATTAGGTGTTCTGGTAACTTGGCCGCTAGTTTTGACCAGGCCACCGGTCTAATTACTTTCACCGATGCGGCCCTGCCTGATGTTGTCACACCTGGTAGCGATCCCTGCATTATTAACGGCACAATGAGTACAACCCCTCAGGTATCGTATACTTTTCCATAACCCCTTCTAAGGGCGTACGTGAAGCCGCCTACGCCCTCAAACGGTTGTAAATCGGTGGTACTGATAATGTAAGTTTCAGGGCTAGGCTGTAATTGAGCCGCAGGAACATTGTAATATCAATCCAAGCCCTCTGTTTTTTCGCTTGACTTACCAATACAGCTGCATCTATGCCAGCAATGCACTTATGCTTATCTAGCAACGTTTGTTCAAATAACCTGAGCATGATTTTTCTTTGCGATTTTTTTAACCTTTGGCATTCGAGAGTAAATAGCTTTTACTGCGCCTTTAATCAGCAGGTTCTGCGTTTATTGGATCTAAAACTCTTATTTTTCCCAGTATCTGCCCGTAGTTTCTACTGGCTGCCCCGCTTGAAACTGTCAGAAGTATTGCTTTAAAAAATGTGTCAATCTAAGGCTGAAAATAAAAACAGCCTGTGTTGTGATTTTAACGGTGCCAAGAGTAGAATTCTGTTATAGAGCTATTCTTGTTGAGGCCAATTTCTCCGGCTTCAATAAGAATAGCTACCTTTGAGTAGTTGCATTTATCACGCCTTACTCCAAAACCGTGACAAATACAACTTTAGAGCCAATTTCATAACTGCAATCAAGTAAGCTCATTATGACTAGGTCGACCAAACCCTATGATCCCAGCACTGAAGGCGCTAAAACAGATTTCTCTACAGAGATGTCCTATGGTGATTACTTATCTCTCGATGCCATCCTGAATGCCCAACACCCTAAATCTGCCGCCGAGGATGAACTATTGTTTATCATCCAGCATCAAACTTCGGAACTGTGGATGAAGCTCGCAATCCACGAAATTAGTACTGCCCGCAGTGCCATTGCCAATGATAATTTGCGTCCGGCTTTTAAAACGTTAACTCGGGTATCGCGAATATTTGAACAACTAAACAGTGCTTGGGACGTTCTGCGCACCATGACGCCAAGCGATTACACCCGCTTTCGTGATACCCTTGGACCGTCATCGGGCTTCCAATCCCACCAGTATCGCCTGATCGAATTTATGCTGGGCAACCGTAATCAAGCCATGCTACGCCCCCACGCCCATCGTCAAGAAATCGTTGCAATGCTAACCACAGAGCTGGCAGCCCCCAGTCTGTATGATGAGGCCCTGCACCTGCTGGCACGCAAAGGGATCGATCTGCCTTCTCAGGTGCTAAACCGGAATGTCGGTGAACCCTATACTTCCAATGACGGCGTCATCGCTGCTTGGCATAAAGTTTACAGTGATCCGAGCCGCTACTGGTCACTTTATGAACTAGCCGAAAAACTGATGGATTTTGAAGATTATTTTCGTCGGTGGCGCTTTAACCATGTCACCACTGTTGAGCGTATCATCGGTTTCAAACGCGGCACCGGAGGTACCGCTGGGGTCAATTACTTGAAAAAAATGCTGGAAGTAGAGCTGTTCCCAGAGCTCTGGCGGGTGCGAACCACACTTTGAGGAAAACATGCCTGAATCACCCCACAACTGCCGGCCCCTTATATGGTCAACCACACATCAACTCTGTGTGGGGCCTCGCGATTAATCCCGTCTATTTAGCGCTGTTTTTGCGTAGCTGCCACGGGGCTGATAATAGTGAAAAAAGGTAGAGGCATACTTGCCGGCGCTGCCTAACTGTTTTGCGAAAGGCTTGAACAGAAGCTGATCCAAATTAATGCTGATACCCACAAACACTTCCGTACTTGGCGCTGCAATATAAGGTGAATCCTCCGCTTTGAAACCCTGGGCCATATAGCCCAGGTTAAACTCCAGGTACTTAAAGGGCGTGTTCTTTAGCGCCGGTACGCCGGCGGCCTTTACCGCCAACAAATAACGCATACCGCTGTAATCGGTGACCGGGTGAAAACCCTTCATCCCTTTTGACGGTTGATAGTCAATACGGTAATCCAGCAGATCTTTGAATTTAGGATTAAGGGTTCTTAAATAAGAGAACGCAATACCGGCAGAATTAAATATCACATCTTCATAGGAGAAACCGTGATCATCAGAAAATCCATCAAACGCCTCTACAGATAACATAAGCCCACTGGCCCAGAGCGCGCTGTAGGTTGCAGCAAAATCCGCTTCGTTGTGTTGGGAAAGTCTATGTCCAATAATTTCCGTAATCAGATAAGAGGAATACATATGCCCAAGCTTATCCACGCCGCCACTACCAGTATCCATGCCAAACCACCCTTCATCATTGAAGTTGAAAGACGAGCTACCCCAATTCCATTCTTTAGCGCCCAGGTAGGCAATACCACCAGCGATAGCACCAATCTCATATTTGGCATCCACTAAAGATTTTTTAGTATTCGCCCAGTTGATGGTTTCAGCGGAGCTAAAAGAGGACAAAAGCAGTGATGGCAATAAACAACAACGAAGCAGGAAAACGAAAGCTTGCATGCAATAAATCCTGTATACGGGGAATTTTCACTTTTAGATGATACAAACGCCGACGATTTGAAACCTCAGCATGAAAGAGGAGTTGGCTAGTTGACCTAAGCCCGTCAGTAAGAACCCAGCTGACGCTAAAAACTCTTTTGAAGCAGCATACAGCTTCAACAGATTAAGTACAAATGTACAAATTAATATCGTCTGAATGATTAAAGGCGAGCGGGTGGTATTTCTTCTGGCTAAGCTTTTTGTGTGGTTGGCATCAAGGAGTGATCGCCGTGTTCTGTGCCGGGCAAAAATATGCTGCTCTCGTTTTACCGCCTTTCATTTCGTTTGCCATTTTAGGATGGTCTTGGCTGGCGCCGCAAACAGCCGTTGCAAACAACGAGTGTTCAGACCCCAGCTCAGGCGCCTACGCCAACTCGTGTCAGCCGGTGGATTCAACCCTACTATGCTCAAGTACTTGCAGTAAAAGCGGTGGGGCAACGTTAGCACGAGCACCTATTAGCAAATATAAAAGTGCAGTGCCGGAAGAGGCAAAAGCGTTAACACCTTATACCAGTCAACCCATTGAAGGGCTTCGCAACGCCATCAACAGCACTTTTCCACTAACTGCCCACAAAGCCAATTATCTGCTGCCAGCGGCTTACCGGGAACTGCCGGGAGAAACTAGATCAGCGGCTGCCGATCGCTACGGAGTTCCAACCCTAGACCCACTGGAGGTACAATTTCAACTTTCTTTGCAACTGCCACTCTGGAGCGGGTTTTTAGGCGAGAATTCATTTCTCAGTGTCGCCTATACCAACATCAGTTTCTGGCAGGCTTACACTGGCTCTGGCATCTTCAGAGAAATCGATCACGAAGTGGAGCTAATTGCCACCTGGTCCAATAACCGACGACTGTTGGGTTTTCACAACGTAGCCACACAGGTGGGGGTCAGTCATCAATCCAATGGTCGTGGCGCTAGCTATTCCAGAGGCTGGAATCGCATTTATACCAATTTCATTTTTGAACGAGACAATTATTTTGTCGCACTGAAACCCTGGTATCGCTTTTCAAAAGAGCGCAATAAAGGGCGCGGTCCAGACTTCGACTTTTACTACGGAAACTTTGAATTGACCGCTGGCTACCACACGCGCAGCTATAGCCTGTCGATTATGCTTCGCAATAACCTGCGCTCCAACAATCGCGGCGCTCTGGAACTCAGCTGGGGTTTTCCCATTAGCAAACGCTTGCGGGGTGTTGTGAAGTATTTTGATGGTTATGGTGAGAGCCTGATCGATTACGCAACGCGGGTACGAACACTGGGCATTGGCCTGGAAGTTGCGCCAGATTTATAGCGCGTCTCTTCGCCACACACCATTCATCCAAATAGCAACTTTAGCAGCCCCGTTTTTAAAAACCTAAAAAGCTAAAAGATTCATCAAGATGCATACAAAATCAATTGCAGCCGCGATAGCATGGGGTTACACGGTATAAATTGCCTCTAAAGAAACCTTACTGGTCATTAGTTTGCTAATTTTCTGAAAATGATCGACAGTAAAGCAATAGTGCAGCTTTTAAAACTAAGAGATTGCAAGCCTGCATTAAATGTGCTCTATCAAGCCGCCATAAATATAAAGCCTCCACTCAAGTTGTACATAGCCAAAAATTATTCCCTGTAGTTTGAGAAAGCTACCAATTCCCGAGCTGCAATGACGATGGTTCATCGTTACAATAACCCCAAATGGCCACAATCCTTACACCAGCCCGGCAACACAACACGGAATTACAGCACAGTATGAGTCAGTTATCCCCTCTGTCGCCCCCTCTATTCCAATCCGAGAAGGATCGTCAGCATTGGGGGCAGCTGCATGGTGCCAGTGCCGCTCTAGCTATTCTCAACGCCGCACGCAATCAAGACGCGCCCACATTGGTGATTGCCCGCAGCAACCACACGGCACACCTGCTTGAAGATCAGCTTAAATTCTTTAACGTCGATTGCACCCTGGAAATAGCCCAGTTCCCCGACTGGGAGATACTCCCTTACGATACCTTCTCCCCCCACCAGGACATTATTTCCGATCGCCTAGCCACGCTCTATCGACTGCCGAAAATGGAGCGCGGCATCATTATTGTGGCCGTCAGCACCTTGATGCACCGCCTAGCTCCCACAGGCTATATCGCCGGCAATGTTCTGCTACTACAGCAGAGGCAAAAGTTTGACATCAATCTTCAGCGCAAATCCATGGAGCAAGCGGGGTATCGCTGCGTAGACACCGTTTACGAACACGGTGAATTCGCCGTGCGCGGTGCCTTGATGGATATTTTCCCCATGGGCAGCCCACTGCCCTACCGCATCGATTTGTTCGATGACGAAATCGAGTCTCTGCGCACCTTCGATCCAGAAAGCCAGCGCACCATCGATAAAGTAGATAAAATTGAGCTGCTGCCAGCCCGGGAATTCCCTATGCACAAAGCGGCACAGGCAAAATTTCTCGAGCGCTGGCATGAACAGTTCGACTGCGATCCAGGCCCGGTTTCGATCTATCAAGACATCAACGCCGGTATTTCCCCGGCGGGTATTGAATATTATTTGCCATTATTTTTTCCGCACTGCGCCAGCCTGTTTGATTACCTGCCAGAAAAGCGTATCGCTTTTATCCAGGGTGACCTACAGCAGCCGATCGAACATTTCTGTAAAGAAGTGGAAAACCGCTACCAGAGTCGTTGCGGCGATCTCAATCGCCCGATTCTGACGCCACGGCAGATACTGCTGGATGTTGACCAACTCTATGGAGCCTTAAAATCCATACCGCGGGCCTTTTTTGATACCGAAACCCTGCCCAGCGCCACCGGTAACCACAATTTTGCCACAGCGCTGCCACCACAACTGCCAGTGCAGGGCAAATCAGAGCGGCCCTTAGCTGCGCTTGAAACCTATCTGCAAGGCTACTCCGGCCGGGTACTTTTTTGCGCAGAAAGCAGCGGCCGCCGCGAAGCGCTGCTGGAGCTACTCGCTGGCATCCAAATCAAACCAGCGACCTTTTCCGACTGGGAAGCGTTTCTAACAAGCGAAGCAGCCTGCGGTATTACCGTCGCTCCTATTGACTCCGGCTTGCTCCTTACAAACCCCGATATACAGCTTATCGCCGAATCTCAACTGTTTGGCGAACGCATACTGCAGCAACGTCGACGCCGCAAAGCCAAAACTGATGCAGACAATGCAGTAAAAAATCTCGCTGAGTTGAGTATCGGGGCCGCGGTGGTACATGTCGACCACGGTGTCGGTCGCTATTGCGGCTTGCAACATCTAGAAATCGACCAACAAGCCGCAGAATTTTTAACCCTGGAGTATGCCGACGGCGCCAAGCTCTATGTACCGGTATCCAACCTGCACCTGATCAGCCGCTATTCCGGCACTGATGTAGAAACTGCCCCCTGGCACAAGCTCGGCAGTGAACAATGGCAAAAAGCCAAGCGCCGCGCCGCAGAAAAAGCCCGCGATGCCGCCGCAGAACTTCTAGACATCTATGCCCGCCGCCAGGCGCGCAAGGGTTACAGCTTTGGTAATCCGGGCTCAGTCTATGACGAATTCGCCGCGGGATTTCCGTTTGAGGAAACACCGGACCAACAGCAGGCAATAGAAATGGTTATTGCCGATATGCTGGCACAAAAGCCAATGGATCGCCTGGTTTGTGGTGATGTTGGGTTCGGTAAAACCGAAGTAGCCATGCGCGCAGCCTTTATCGCCGTTCACGGCGGCAAACAGGTAGCGTTGCTGGTACCCACTACGCTGCTAGCTCAGCAACATTTCCAAACCCTACAGGACCGCTTTGCCGACTGGCCAGTGCAGCTAGAAGTAGTATCGCGCTTTCGCAGTAGCAAAGAAGTCGACAGTATTAAAAAGCGGGTTGCCGAAGGCAAAGTGGATATTCTCATAGGCACCCACAAACTACTGCAAAGTGACCTAAAGTTTCACAATCTCGGCCTGCTGATTATCGATGAAGAACACCGCTTTGGTGTACGCCAAAAAGAAAAGCTCAAAAGCTTGCGCGCAGAAGTGGATATCCTCAACCTCACTGCCACACCCATCCCCCGCACCCTCAATATGGCCATGGCCGGTATTCGTGACCTCTCTATTATCGCCACACCTCCGGCTCGGCGCCTATCCGTTAAAACCTTTGTGCGCGAGCACGATGAAGCACTGGTCAGCGAAGCAGTATCGCGGGAAATTCTACGCGGCGGCCAGGTCTATTTTCTCCACAATGAAGTTAAGAGTATCGAGCGCATCGCCCGTGAACTGCAACAACTGGTGCCCGAAGCGCGCATCGGCATAGGCCACGGCCAGATGCGCGAACGCGATCTGGAACAGGTGATGGGCGACTTCTACCACCAACGTTTCAACCTATTGGTATGCACTACCATTATTGAAACCGGTATCGACATACCCAATGCCAACACTATTATCATCAATCGGGCCGATAAATTTGGGTTGGCTCAGTTACATCAATTGCGCGGGCGAGTCGGCCGCTCCCATCATCAAGCCTACGCGTATTTGCTCACACCCAACAAACGCAGCATGACCAGGGATGCCATCAAGCGCCTGGAGGCTATTAGCGAAGCTCAAGATCTGGGCGCCGGCTTCACCCTCGCCACCCACGACTTGGAAATTCGCGGCGCTGGTGAACTATTGGGCGAAGAACAGAGTGGGCAAATTCAAGGTGTTGGCTTTAACCTTTATATGGAAATGCTCGACCAAGCGGTTAAAGCCATTCGCGCCGGGCGCACGCCGAATATCGATGAACCTCTAGAATCGCCTGCCATTGAGGTCAACTTGCGCCTACCGGCGCTGATTCCCGAAGACTATCTGGCCGATGTGCATAGCCGGCTGATTATGTATAAACGCATCGCCAGCGCCCCAACCTCACAAGCATTGAAAGAACTACAAATAGAAATGATCGATCGTTTCGGTTTATTGCCAGAAACGGTAAAATACCTGTTTCGCGTCACCGAATTAAAGCTTGACGCCAATCGCCTAGGCATTTGCAAGCTAGAAGCTTCGGCAAGCCACGGGCGCATCGAATTTACCGACAATACTCAGGTAAACCCGCTGGTATTGGTCAAGATGGTGCAAACCCAACCCACCAGCTACCAACTGCGGGGAGCCAATCAGTTGTATTTCAGCCTTGATGACAGCGGAGCGGAACAGCGGCTGCAGCGGGTTTCGGCAATATTACAGCAACTGTCTCAATGAAAATCTGCCCTCTAGCAGTGGGCATTTCGCCAACACCGACACAAACAAGGGCGACCAAGGCCCATAACAACCCGAGAAAGCAACGGTATTATTATGAGTAAACCCCTTAATTTCGTTGTCTACTTATCCCTTAAGAGCTTTTTTTACGTTGCAGCACTCACTTGCACTGGGGTGCTGTTGGGCTTGGCCTCCCCATCAAGTGAGGCTGCAAGTTATGCCGGTACAGCATTTGAGGTTGAGCTCATCATCTTTAACCGTGAGCGCGGTATGGAGCTTTCAGGGGAGACCTGGCCTCAAGCACCGCAACTACAATACCCCAACAATTGGGTGGATTTTAGCACCCT
This sequence comes from Gammaproteobacteria bacterium, assembly GCA_022600975.1. Taxonomy (GTDB): domain Bacteria; phylum Pseudomonadota; class Gammaproteobacteria; order Pseudomonadales; family Cellvibrionaceae; genus Microbulbifer. The sequence continues at coordinate 3,230 of JAHZJJ010000071.1, read as the reverse complement.
GAGTGGCGATACCTACATTCTCTCTCCGGTAGCAAATCAACTGGATAGCAAAGCTGTTCTTTTAAAACAAGATAAAAATTACCAGGTTTTACTCCACAAAACCTGGAGGCAAGTATTACAGCAGCGGAGAGATGCGCCGGCAATTTTAATTAGCGCCGGCCAGCGGTATGGTGGCCATCGCCAGCTAGAGGGCACTATTACCCTGAGTGTTTCCCACTATTTACATTTGAGCATCAACCTATGGCTGAGTAAATTTGCCACTGGTGATAGCCCCACAGATTCTGCTGTACTATTGCCTCCCCGGCCCCGCCACAACAGCGGTGAGCCTCTCGACCTGCCAGCTGAAAAAACACTAAATCAATACGATTTCAATCAGCTACAGTCGGCAAACATGCCTACTGAGCTAAAGGTCAACGCTCCCATCTCGGCCCCAGTTTATGCCAAACGGGTTGCCGTTATGCAGCAACAACGCCGTTTACGTAGCGGCGAATTGCACTATTTCGATCACCCACAATTGGGGGTCTTGATCCAGATTCGTAAAATTGAGAAAGATGAAACAAATGAAATAAGCACAACAGAGGCAACTTAACCGTAATAATCAGGGCACAATTTCGCTATAGGCTCACCACTTTGCCAGCCATTGCCCTATCTCAACCCAAAACTTACCGACAACTCAAAATCCGGCCATACAGGCTGTATTTCGAACCAACCGATAACCCGACATAAGTTTTATGATTACCAACGACGCAGTTATTTTTGGCCTACTGAGCGCAATTCTCGGCCTTGTCTTTTACACCGCAAGCAGTGAACATCGCTTTTGGAAACGTTTTTATCGCATTATTCCCGCCATACTATTGTGCTACTTTTTACCTTCGTTACTGGTTACTTTCAACATTATCAATGTAGAAAATTCCCAACTTTATTTTGTTGCCTCACGTTATTTATTACCCGCCAGCCTAATCTTGCTGACCTTGAGTATTGACCTCAAAGGCATCATCAACCTAGGCCCTAAAGCCCTTATCCTATTTCTCACGGGTACTGTTGGCATTGTTATCGGCGGCCCCATAGCGCTGCTGATTATGTCCGCTATCGACCCCTCAATGCTTAACGTCACTGGCCCCGAAGCCGTGTGGCGTGGTATGACCACTATCGCTGGCAGCTGGATTGGCGGTGGCGCCAATCAAGCGGCAATGAAAGAAATTTTTGACGTTGGAGGGGGTATTTTTTCCGCCATGGTGGCAGTTGATGTCATTGTCGCCAACCTATGGATGGCAGTTTTATTAACCATGGCCAGCAAAGCTAAACAACTGGACGCAAAGCGCGGCGCCGATACCAGTGCCATTGACATATTGCGTAAGCGGGTCGAAACTTTGCAACGCAAACACGCGCGTATTCCAAGCCTACCGGATTTAATGTTGATTCTCGCAATTACCTTTGGTGCGGTCGCCATAGCTCATGCGGGAGCAGATTTTCTCGCCCCCTGGTTTCAGGCCAACGCTCCAGAATTGGCGCGATTCAGCTTTACCAGCCATTTTTTCTGGCTGATTATTATTGCCACCACCATAGGAATCGCCCTGGCCTTCTCTCCAGCCAAGCGCCTGGAAGGCGCGGGAGCTTCTAAGGTGGGGTCGGTATTTATTTTTATTTTGGTTGCCAATATAGGCACCCATATGAACATCACCGCACTTAAAGACAGCCCTGAGCTATTTTTATTGGGGCTAATCTGGATATCTATTCACGCCGGGTTAATGCTGTTGGTTTCCAAATTAATTAAAGCACCAACCTTTTTTATGGCAGTGGGCAGCCAGGCCAACATCGGCGCCGCAGCCTCGGCACCGGTGGTAGCTGCAGCTTTCCACCCATCGCTAGCACCAGTAGGCGTTTTGCTGGCAGTAATGGGTTATGGTCTCGGCACCTATGCCGCTTGGTTTTGCGGCCAGTTATTACGGGCAATTGGCGCCGGCTGAGGGTGATTGATTGATATTCTGCAAGTCAACGGTTTGCAGAATATCAGTCGGTAGGAGACACTGCTTCATCAGCCCCAAGATAAACTTTAAGGCGTTCCACCCAGAACAGTTGCTAGTATAAAGACTGCCCTTTTGATTCGACGCATAATCTCCACTAGGCCCATCGTTGGAGGGGCCACTATAGGTTACGGTCTAATTCAAAACACGATAACCACGCCCAACTAAACAATTGCGCACTATTCGCCCCGACTCACTGCTTGCACTACTAATGCCTGAGACCCCTCCCGCCAGTGCACCAATACCAGCACCAGCAAGAGCGGCACTACTAGAATCGCCAGCAATTGCACCCAGCGCACCACCCAACAAAGCACCTCCACCAGCACGTACAGCAGCACGGCGACCGGAATCGTTCTGGGCGCCAGATGCCAACCCTTTACAGTCTGCAAGATCTAGCTGATATCGGCGCATGTTGACGCCTTCAGGGTCAATCTTTAAGCTGCCAGCACCAGGAACCTGCTCTGGTTGAGTGGCACAGCCAAACAACAGCATTGTACTAAAACCCGCAACAAACACTAATTGACTCTTCATCTGGCACTCCTAAGCACAAAATGTCACCTGTATAAACTTATGTGTAGTCAAAAGATGTATAGTGCGCCAGTATTAAAAGGGTAAATTTACCAAAAATTTACCCTTTTGGATGTGTTCTCCCGCTATAACCTTCAATGGCGCTCACCCAAGAGCCTGCAAAGCATCAGATAACTGAGCAAGCATTGCGGGCACGAGAAAGTTAAAAATGTGCTTTATCACAGCAGTCAGAATAGCCAGCACCTGTTAATACGCGATACCGAGAGACAGAGTGACGCAACACTCCTGACTCCTGTGGACGGCATCTCCTGTAATAACCCTATGGCGGAAACCATTAATGGCCTGTACAAGGCTAGGAGCCTGTCGGACTTAACCCGTCGTAGCGAGAAAAAGACCGGTTTGAGCCATTTTTTATGATGGTCCGAGGCGAATAGTGGTTCTATTTAACGAGAGTCAGCATCAAAAATGGCCAAATCTGGCTTTTCGCAGTAGGCCAATGTTAAGTCCGGCAGGCCCCTAGGGCCATTCGCAAAAACGGCACTTGGGAAGGGTTGGACGATGTTGGGCAGGCTGCACTGGCCACACAGAAGCTTTAGCCAGTTATTACCGCCATCAACACAACCAGTTTTGCTAACGTATATCTAGTCTACTAGTAATCAAACTTGTAATGATCGATGA
>JAHZJJ010000070.1 GCA_022600975.1 Gammaproteobacteria bacterium | reverse complement strand
CTTTTCTGACGGTTTTATCATCACAGAAAAATAGCGAACAAATATAAGCTTGCCCTCCGTGACCAATTTTTTCAGCCTCAATCGCCGCGTAGCGCCTCCTGTCTTTTTCGGACAAGCTGTCATAAAAATTGATCATTTCTGGTTCGTGTTTTTCAGAGTAGTACATACGCGAAGTTATAATCTGTTGGCGGGAAAATAGAATTTTACCTGAAAGATTATTTCATTGAAACCAGGAAGTTGTTTCGTGCGCGTTCCTAAGTACATCGCTGGCTAGATTGGGTAATTGAGTCAAATAAGCAGCCCCCAGAGCCCAAAACCACGAGATCGCCAATATTGATTGAAAAACGGCTCTGTCTTTTCTTGCGTCCGCAAGAATTTGTAGTGCCTGGGTGAAGCTATTCCAGTTTACTTTTAATTCGGGTACGGCGGCTTTTGCAGTTGGGATCTTGCGACTGGCCAGCCACCCAAGCACGGCAAGCAGCACTACAACACCGGCTATCCAATATTTTGCTTCAGGTATTTCCATCAATAGGCCAGCCCCCAAAGTGCCGGCCAGAATTGCCACAAAAGTGCTCATCTCCACTAGGGCATTGCCACCAACCAATTCATTTTCCCGGAGATGCTGAGGGATAATGGCGTATTTTATTGGGCCAAAAAAGGCACTTTGTGCCCCCATTAAAAATAGTAGTGCAAGCATTAATACGTAATTCTGTGTGAGAATAAAAACTGACGCCAGTAGCATTATGGCTATTTCAAGCAATTTAATGCGCCTAATCATTAAAGATTTCTCGTATTTATCTGCAAGTTGTCCGGCAATACTAGAAAAAAGAAAAAAAGGCAGAATAAATAGACCTGCGGCCAAATTTATGAATAGCGCAGAGTTGAAAGTAAGGCTTTCGGCTGCGGCAAAGGCAACCATGAGCATTAGAGAGTTTTTATAGATATTATCGTTAAACGCGCCCAAAAACTGGGTAAGCAAAAATGGCATAAAGCGCCGCTTTTTCAACAGGGCAAACTGGCTTTGCTGGCTCATAAAATTTCTCACTTCTCAAACACAATTGCAAAATTTTATAAGCGCAACCCATTTGTGTAGGCTTGCTTGTTAGTTTGGCATGAGCTTGCAATCGGTTTCTTACCTTTAAACTCAGGATATTTGTAGGCCGGAGAGATCATTTTATTTGTGATCTCAATTCAACTATGTTCCCCTCAGGATCTTCAATATAAACGGAGTTTCCAAAACCTTCAGCGCCGTATCGCTGATGAAAATCACCCACATTAATACCGTGATCTAATAAATGTTGCTTAACTTCTATTTCTGAAATTACTTTTAATTGTAGGCAGAAATGATCTAGGTTATTTTCGGTGCTAGCCGGCGCTCCGCCGCCGACTCTACCCAAAGTGCTATCCACTGAAATCAAATCGATCAATGCGTTTCCTGCGCGTAATTGAATTAATCCGGTTTCCTGTGTTGTTTTTCTCTCTAGTTTGCAGCCCAAGATATCGCAATAAAAATGCAGCATTCTATCCAGCTTGGAGGTTCTTAATACGATATGGTCAATACCAGCGATTTTGAACATGGCTATTATCTCAAAAGCTATCAGTTATTGCGTTATAAGCTGCATTGGCTCAGTTTATTTTTGGCAAAGTTGCCGACGCTGTTTGTGGGCAATGTTGTCACGTAAATAGGTAGGGTGTAGTGCTTCAGCGGTGATAGCAGCACCTTCGGACCACAGCAAAAACCCCAATTGAGCGATATCCCAAGCGTGGATATGGCATTCTGAATCCTGCGCTGAAACCTTTATTGCCGTTAATTGTTCATAATGCAAGCCGGAGCCTGTGGCATACATTGGTGTTGTCTGGTTTATTTTATGCAGTTGTTCTGCGACTTGTGCCGGCTGCTGTACAGCCTCTTGCTGTAGGCACTGATTGGGTGCATCAGAGTTATATAGCCCCCAGTACACCTCCTGCATGCGTGCATCTAATACTGCCGCCACAGGTGCGCCTTGCCATTGAGGGTGTATGCGCACAGCGCCGGCAGCGAGAGCGGCCAGGCTAGAGACAGGGATTACCGGCTTCTCTGCCGCAAAGGCCAACCCCTGGACACAGCTGATGGCGATGCGCAGGCCAGTGAAGGAGCCAGGGCCACGGCTCACTGCCAGCGCATCTACGCTATTGAGCGTCAGTTCAGATTCCGCCAAAAGCTGATCGACCATTGGTAGTAGGCGGCGTGTGTGATCGCGTTCGGCCTGTACAAATTGCTCGCGCACCTCACCGTTATTGAGGAGGGCTACAGAGCAAGCGGCGGAAGTGGCATCAACAGCGAGAATTTTCAAGGCAGTACCCAAAAACCATAAAGGACAAGCTGGAATTGTGACATCTGGCGGTATAAACGAAAAGCTTTTAACGAAAAAATCCCGGTTTGGGCCGGGATTTAATGCGTCTGTACAGCAAGTTCACGATAAATGGGCTGAGCAAACCCACAGTCGCCACATTAAAAACGCCTAAAGGGCAGGTGAGCTGCTTATACTATTAGCTTAAAGCGAGTACAAAAGGGCTTTTGACTGGGTTAAGCCTTTTTGCGTGGTCGCCCACGATGGGTAGTTTTAGCCGTTTTTTTGGCTGTAGCCTTGCTCGCTGAACGAGCACGACGGCCGTTAGCTGGCTTTTTAGTGGTGGCTTTTTTTCGCGGGCGGCCACCAGTTGGCTTCTTGGCTTCTGTTTTGATTTTGGCGGTCGCTTTCTTTTCCAGAGCTTTGATTTTTGTTGCAGCTTTTTTGGCCGTGGCCTTGATCTTGGCTGCAGCCTTTTTTTCTGCTGCCTTTAGCTTTTTAGTGTCGGCTTTAACGCGCGCTTTTTTCCAGCGAGCTTCATATGCCTTTAAAGCTTTTGCAAGATCTTTATCCATTTTTCCTGAAAGTTTCTCGGCCATGGCCGACGCTTTCATTTTGGCTGCATTTTCGGCTTGATGTACAAGATCCATAGCAGCAGCTTTGGTATGCGCGGATTTAGCAGTAGCTAATTTGGCGCGTAAAGTTTTTGCTTTAGTATTGGCAGCGGTTAAAAACTTTTTCGCAGCAGCAGTTCCTGTTTTTTGCGCCCTAGTACGAGCCTTGGCTACGCGATCTAGCTGCGCATTCAATGCTTGCGTCGCAGTATGCATCGCTTTTTGTGCCTTAATTACTGCCGGAGAAGCTGTAGCAGCTGATGCTTTAGCAGTACGCTTACTCCGTGCCTTTTTTTTCACTACTCTGGCCATCCCTTGTCTCCTCATTCTCAATAGAAAAAGGTAACTCTGTAAAAGCAGTAACCGTGATGAATACTAATCTTTTGTTAGCAAATGTCTACCATTTTATATCCCTTGGAGTCCTATTAAGCACCTTAGCCCTTAAAAGCTTTGGGAAGAAGCTAATATTGGTTAGCCATTCAATAGTTCAGGGATAGCCAAACTGGCTAAATGAGTTTGGCTGTAACAAAGTTAATAAAAAAACTCTGCTTTGCAAGTAAAAAATAAGAAAAAATGAAAAAAAATGGAGAAAAAGTGATAATTCAATCAAATAGTCACGGTTTTTGTTATTTTCAACGAACAAAACCCATTTATAAAGTCACTGCGAATTCAAAATTGAGTGTTTATTGCGAGCTTGCAAAAAGGGGGAGTTTGTCCTGAATGATTGAAGCAAGGGCCTCAATATGATCGGTGCGTAAATTGAGCGCGGGAATATATCGGTACTCATTGCCACCGGACGACATAAAGATAGCGCGATTCTCTACCATAATTTCTTCTAAAGTTTCGAGGCAGTCCGCAGAAAATGCCGGGCAAATCACATCGACACTGGAAGTTCCCTGCTGCCCCCATGCCATTAAGGTTTTATCGGTGTAGGGCTGCAGCCACTCGGCTTTGCCAAAGCGTGATTGGAAAGAAATCTCCCAGCTAGATCGCGATAACTCTAATTCTTGAGCAAGTTTTTCTGCGGTCTCGCAGCACTGGCGGTAATAGGGGTCGCCTTTGCGAATATTTGCCTGAGGAATCCCATGAAAAGAGATTAGTAACCTTTCTGCCGCACCCCGCTCACGCCAGAAATCCCGTACTGAATTTGCGAGTGCGCGAATGTAGCTTGCATTTTTCCAGTAATCTCGAATGATTGATATATCGGGAATGTCGCGTGCACTACGAAAGATAGCGGCTACCTGATCGTAAACAGCGCCAGTGGTAGTCGCTGAGAACTGCGGGTACAAAGGAAAAATGGTAAAAGATTCAACGCCCTGCTGTCGCAACTCATCAAGTATTACAGTCAGTTGGGGTTCGCTATAGCACATAGCGTAACGCACCAGTAACTTCTCTTTGCCCAGGCTGTGGTCAAAGTGTTGCTGCAACAGTTCTGCTTGGCGACGAAGATAGTAAAGAATTGGAGAGCCAGTGACTGTCTCGCTATCCGCACTACTATTCCATATCTGTTGGTAACCCGGCGCAATTCGCTTTGGGCGTAGTGGCAATATCAATACATTGAGAATAATTTGCCACAATGGCTTGGGAATTTCGACCACACGGGTATCTGACAAGAAGGCCCGCAGAAACTTTCTCACTGCTGCTGGAGTCGGTTCTGCGGGGGTCCCCAGATTCATTAGAATGACTGCGTGAGGCATTTCGCTCTTTATACTCATCGCTATCTTAGCCCAATGCGGCAAAGATCTGTTCACTGATGTCTTTCATAGAGCCATCCCCCATCACTTTGCTGTAATGGGGTGCAGTTTCTGGGTTGTAGAGCTCAAGTTCACGGTAAAAATCAACGAGCGGTTCGGTTTGCTGATGATATACTGACAGGCGCTTGCGTACTGTGGCCTCACTATCGTCTGCACGCTGTATTAAAGTTTCACCACTTATATCATCAATGCCCGGGGATTTGGGGGGGTTGTACCTTAAATGGTACACACGACCGGAATTTTCATGTACCCAGCGGCCAGTAAGGCGTTCTACAATGATTTCGTCATCAACTGCAATCTCTAATACATGGTCAATAGTAATGCCGGCCTTAAGCAAAGACTGTGCTTGAGGGATGGTGCGTGGAAAGCCATCGAATAGAAAGCCTTTGGTACAATCGGCCTCAGCAATACGCGCTTTCACCAAGGCGATGATCAGCTTGTCGGGAACCAGCCCGCCTGCAGCCATGATATCCTTGACTTCTACGCCCAGCGGCGTACCAGCGCTAACTGCTGCACGCAGCATGTCGCCAGTAGAGATTTGCACAATCTCAAACTTTTTAGTAATAAACTGAGCCTGAGTGCCCTTGCCGGCGCCCGGCGCCCCCAAGAGAATGATTCGCATAGCCTGATGAGCCTCCAGATCAAGCTGACGGGCCAAAGGCCGTCCGTGAAAAGTTTGTCACCTTACACGCTGCCTTTCAAATCGACAAGTCTTTAGCAGCACGATCTGTCGAAGAAAAGGGTTTTTCCTTTCCCTTAACCTCGTGCCAGAGCTTATCTAGCTCTTCTAGGTTGGTATCTGCAAAAGATTTCCCCGCGGCAATCAAATTTTGTTCCAAATTGCCAAAACGCTGCTCAAATTTGCGGTTACATTGTCGCAGAGCCGACTCCGGGTCAATCTGTAGGTGTCGTGAGATATTGACACAGGAGAAAAGCAGGTCTCCCAGCTCTTCTTGTGTATGCTCACGATCATTCATAGCAATTGCTTGGCGCAACTCGGCAAGCTCCTCTTCCAGTTTTGCCAATACTCCATCAACCCCAGGCCAATCAAAGCCCACGCGTGCAGCTCTACGTTGTAATTTTTCGGCTCTGGTTGTTGCAGCTAAACTCTGTGCAACGCCATCTAAAACCCTCTTTTCGCCTTTGGCATTACGCTCGGCGGCTTTAATTGTTTCCCAGTTTTGTTTTACCTGAACCTCGCTCAAGGATGGCGGTTGTGTCTGATTTTGTTCTACAGCAGAGGGCATAGCATATAATTGCCCGTTGGGGAATACATGCGGGTGACGACGCACTAGTTTATCTACCAGCGTATTTACAATGTGCGCAAAATCAAAGCGCTGCTGCTCTGCACCGAGTTGTGCATAAAAGATCACCTGAAAAAGCAGATCTCCGAGTTCTTCGGGAAGATGTTCAAAGTCTTCGTTTTCGATGGCTTCGGCGACTTCGTAAGCTTCCTCGATGGTGGCCGGAACCAAGCTTTTGAAATTTTGTTTGACATCCCAGGGGCAACCGTTATCGCGATTGCGCAATCGAACCATCAGTGACAATAGGTCGTCAATGGAGTAAAAAGTCTGCGATTTTTTAGGTGGTTGCCCCATATTTTGCCCTTGTAGCCTAGCTGCTTGCTTGGTGTTAACTAAGCTCAGTGTAATATCCGTCGCTTAGCATTGGCAACATTGGGTAGCTGATTGATCCGCTGCAGCACCTGGCTCAGCTCTTCAAAATTATGAATCTCTACAGCGATGAGAATTTCTACCCTATGTTTACGTTTATTTGAGTGCATTTGCATTGAGGCTATATTGATTCGCTGGCTATCAATCATGGTGGTGATGTCGCGCAACAGGCCGTGGCGATCATAGGCTTCAACGATTATTTCTACCGCATAACGCGCTTTGGGCTTTTCGGCCCAGGATACCTGCAGTACCCGCTCAGAGGCCTGAGACTCTAAATGAATCATGTTACTACAGTCTTTTCGATGAATGGAAACTCCACGGCCAAGGGTGATATAGCCCATAATGTCATCTCCCGGCAGCGGGTTGCAGCACTTTGCTATTTGGGTTAGCAGGTTACCTACACCGTCTATATACACCACGTCACCTTGAGCGTTGCTGCGTGGGACTGGAGCAGTTAGTGAAAGTACAGGTTCGGCCTTGTTGGCACTGGCTATTCGTTGAGCGGCATTTAATACTTGACCTACACCGATATCACCGGCACCAACTGCGGCATACAGATCATTCAACGAATGCATATTCATTTTTGCCGCGAGCTGCTTAAAATTATAGTCTTTTAATGCCAATCGTTTAAATTCACTTTCAAGAATTGAGCGGCCATCGGCCATATTCTGATCTCGCGCCTGGTGCTTGAACCAATGAATCACTTTAGCGCGAGATCGAGAAGTTGTGAGATAACCCATACTTTTGGAGAGCCAATCGCGGCTCGGCGCCTCTTCTTTACCTTTTAAGATTTCAATTTGATTGGCTGTTTGCAATGGATGATTCAATGGCACTATTCGTCCATCCACCTTGGCACCGCGACAACGGTGGCCAATTTCAGTATGAATTCGATAGGCAAAATCCAATGGCGTGGCGCCGCGAGGCAAATCTATTACATGACCATCGCGTGTAAATACATAAATACGTGTGTCTGTTTCACTAACACGTAAATCATCCCGCAATGGATTACCGCCAATTTCCTCATGCCATTCGAGCACTTGGCGCAGCCAGGATATTTTTTGTTCGTAGCCATCTTGGCTTTCTATTTGTGAGGATTTTTTGTCCGTGCCCTTGTAGCGCCAATGGGCGCAAACGCCATATTCAGCCTCTTCGTGCATGGTATAAGTGCGAATCTGCACTTCCAAAATCTTATGTTCAGGTGCAATCACTGCAGTGTGTAAGGATCGATAGCCATTTTCTTTAGGTGAAGCAATATAATCGTCAAATTCATTGGGAATATTTCGCCACAGATTATGTACTATACCGAGTACCGTATAACAATCATGTACTGTGGGTACTAAAATTCTCACTGCGCGAATATCATAAACTTGTGAAAACTGAATATTTTTGCGGTACATTTTCCGCCAGATGCTATAAATATGCTTTGCTCGGCCAAAAACCTCTCCATCAATTTCAGCCACTTGTAATTCATGGCGCAATATGCCGAGTACTTCATTGATATAATTTTGACGAGCTAAGCGCTTTTCATCCAACAGTTGCGCAATGCGTTTATATTCCGCAGCTTTAAGATAGCGAAATGACAGGTCTTCCAGTTCCCACTTGATATGACCAATTCCTAGCCGATGCGCCAAAGGAGCATAGATATCAGCCACTTCCCGGGCTACACGTTGTCGTTTTTCAATGCTTGCATATTTGGCTGCACGAATGGCACAGGTTCGCTCCGCCAGTTTGATCAGCGCCACCCGCACATCATCCACCAGGGCAACCAACATACGACGAATGTTTTCTGAATGTGCTGCAACAGTGACCACTTCGGTGTCGGTATTCGCACTGCGGCTATGTATAGCCGCCATGCGTAAAACGCCACCGATCAATTTGCGAATGGTTTCGCCTAGTTCCCGTTCAACTTTGTTGATAGAAAGTTTCTTTTCTCGAACTGCGCGATAGAGTATTGCTGCACACAAAGCCTCGCCATCAATTTGCAAATCGGCAAGAATTTCCACCATCTCTAAACCAGTAGAAAAACTGCTGGCTTCTTTAGCCCAGATATTTTCTTCAGCAATGGCCTGTTGTTCGGCGATTTGACTGAGCTCAACGGCATGGCGTAGCCTGAGCAAGGATTTTTGATCAAGCTTGGCTAGTAATTGAACTCGATGTAACCAGCTTTCAATATCGAGGCTGCCGTCGGGGGCTCGCGGATAACTTTCTCGGACCTGAACCAATGTTTTACTCGTTAGATAATGAACTTTTCATAAGACTACACACCAAGGTCAAACAACCCTGTGGAGAGATAGCGATCGCCACGATCACAAATAATGGTCACAATAGTAGCATTCTCCACTTTTGCAGAGATATCTAAAGCTGCAGCCACGGCACCGCCAGATGAGATCCCGCAAAATATTCCTTCAGTTCGCGCAAGTTTAAGGCTAGTTTCCTCTGCTTGGCGTTGGTTGATGTCTATTATTCGGTCTATCTGTTCCGCGACAAAGATACTGGGCAAATAGGCTTTGGGCCAGCGGCGAATACCTGAGATATTGGCGCCCTCAGTGGGTTGTAAGCCGATAATCTGAACATCGGGGTTTTGTTGCTTCAAGTAACGGCCAGCACCCATAATAGTCCCAGTGGTGCCCATAGCGGAAACAAAATGTGTAATCTGGCCCGAAGTTTGTTGCCAGATTTCGGGGCCAGTGCCTTCAAAGTGCGCGCGCGGGTTATCCTCATTACCAAATTGATTGAGCACTAGGCCGTGACCTTGCTGTTGCATTTTCAAAGCTAGATCGCGGGCACCTTCCATGCCTTGCGCTGCACTGACTTCGATTAACTCTGCACCGTAAGCCGCCATTGCAGCTTTGCGCTCATTGGTAGCATTTTCGGGCATAATTAGAATCATGCGATAACCTTTCATTGCTGCCACCAATGCCAACGCAATACCCGTATTGCCACTGGTTGCTTCAATCAAAGTGTCACCGGGGCGAATCTGATTGCGGGCTTCAGCGCCGCAAATCATCGATAGTGCTGGACGATCTTTGACCGAGCCGGCGGGGTTATTGCCTTCAAGCTTGAGTAAAATGGTATTAGAGGAGTCACCAGGCAACCGTTGAAGCCGTACCAATGGTGTATTGCCCACGTAATCAGCAATAGTTGGATAACCCATGGTCCTTTCTGCCTTTTATAAAATAACATAGGAGTATTCTACCTCTGCCCACTAGACTCTGTGAATGGGTGCAGTTTTCGGTTTCTTAGCCAAACGTTGATCACTTCTCCTCCAATGCACGTTATGGCCAGTGTTACTTGTTGTGTAATAGGGCAAACTTAAGTGCAGATAAAAATGAACAATACAAAAGACAGTTAAGGTCAACCTCCATGTTTCAGCAATGCAAGTATCCTAAGGCTTGCGTTTGCTGCGTACTGCATGATTTCGTTATATAGCTGCACCCAGTCTGATTTTGATTCCGTCGCTATGCTTGATATTTAGTTGCCAGCAAATACGTGATCGCGGTCGACTTTTATTCGTCCGCGTTAAGAGTTTAAACTCCCGCCTTTCTGGTGGGTAACTTTCAGGTAGCGGTTTTATCACCGTGGTTAACTATGAAATATAGAACTGATCCACACAAGAAATACAAGGTTGAATACCATCTTGCTTGGATAACGAAGTATCAATATCAGGTTCTCAGAGGTGATAATTTTGTGTGACAACGGGAGAGTTCACGAAACAGATGATAGAAGAGTATCTAGAGCACCATTTTGAAGCAAAGGGAAACCTTAGTTTCGAGATTGAGGGTTAGACATATACCGGCTTTAGCCAGTGGTTGTTCTGTATAACCGCCCGTGCCGATTACCAAATTCGATCATAAAGCGGTTCAGCGCTGGCTTCCAGTTGCGAATGGGTATCGTCCATTTTCTTGCTGCGGACTGCATGGCCAAGAAGACCACCTTTATCGCCGAATTGTTCGATGTTAATTTGGCAAATAACAGCAAAGCACTAACATTCCCGCAATAGAGCACCGGAATGTCAGCGCTTTCGATACCGCTTGGGGCAAATATTACTAAGCTTCGTTCTGCCCTTTAGTGCAAAGGTTCTGAATTGTCATCCGGATGCTCAGGGGTTTGGTCCGTTTGCTTGTGCTCTAAGGCCCAGATTTCGCTCATCGCTTCTATAAACTGCTCACATCGTAGTAATCGACCAGCCTCGCATTCGGAAATTTGCAGTTGAATAACGCCATTTTCGATGGAGATCGGTTCGATGGTAAATAGCCCAGCCAGATGGACACGTTGAAATAATTGACAGGGGATGGTTGTCATTTTATAGGCTCCTTAAAAAGCCCGTGGTGAAAGATTTCACAAAAGCGAATGCCGTCGATCTGTTTTTCTCGCCACAGGCGTGATCTGTATCAGTAAAATACACAGTGCGTTTGTTGACAGTTTGAATAGTGGGGCGGGGGTGCGCGGCCGAAGTAAAGAGCCACACCAGTTTTCGTGGTACGCCACAACGCACTCCTACGCCAGGGGCGGGAGTGGTAGAAATTGCTCGGCCTTAGATACAACTTTATTGAAGACGAGCGTGTAACTGACGTATCATCCAAGACAGCCTCGCTAGATATCTATCTATATCTTCCGGGGTTAGCCATCTCTCGGTGTTCGTTGCACCGGGGGTGGCGTTATCTCAATCTCATAGGGTCATGCTGTGGTTCTTCTGCGCAATTGAGGTTGCTGGTTTTCCACGAGGGCTTAAGTTGTGCGAGGCCTCGCGGGTTGAATGGCAATAAGCAACAGATTTTAATGGGTTTTATTTTCGCTCGCGCCGGGTTTTAAATTGGACGCTACGGCAGCACCTCGGACCCTAATCGTTTTTCACGGTGAGTGCAACCAATATAATATATCGCGCGCCAGAAAATTTAATGTGCTGCGTTGTAAGGGTTTTGTGGCTTGTATGAGGACTAGACCAGGCTTTACCGTTCTTGATAGCCCCCTGTGAAGTTCATCGTAAAGGAGATACTGAGGCAGGGGGATCTAGTTTAAAGCAAGGCGAAGGGGTACAAAAAGCCATCAAATTGATTATTTTGCAGGCAGAGCGCTACAGTTAAAGTCCAATATTATGCGGGTACCCTTGCCATTATGCTCGACGATAATATCAATCTTATGATGTTCACAAATGCGCTTCACAATAGATAGGCCAATACCAAACCCGCTGCTATCTCGCCCTTTGCTGTATTCAGTAAACATAGTATCGCGCATGCTTTCATCCATACCTCCCGCTGTGTCACTAATGATTAGCTGATTATTTTTGATCTCTATGGAAACGTATCCAGATTCAGTATATTCAAAGGCATTGCCAAGTAAATTAGATAACAAAATTTCAAGCACACCCGCTTGAACACTTAACTTACTACTGGTATTTCCCTGTATGCAAATTTCCACTGGTTTGTTTTGGAGCAAATGACCAAGTTGTAGGATGGTATTTTCCACAATAGGCAGTGCCTTAATCTTTTCTTTTAGTTGTGCGGTATTATTCTCATGTGCAAGGGATAGTAGCGTCTCGACGGTGCGTTCCATATGTTTATTTGCCACTTCAATTCTGTGAATAAGTGCGGCTGTATCTGGGCTAAGTTGATATCTTTTTTGCAGTACTTCAACCGCACCGGATACAACAGTGATTGGCGTCCTTAAGTCATGGCTCACATCTCGGTTAAACTTCTGTTCCCGGTTGATAAAGCAACGTATGCGCTCCAGGGATTTTTCAAGTATCGCAGCCAAGACACCAATTTCATTGCTTGGGTAGTTGCGAGCGAATTTTTCCGGTAATTTTTCAGGGTTGGCATATTGCACCATTTCAGCCAAGCTTATGAGAGGCTTAAGGGTGCGACGTGCCAAGTAGTGAGCAACAAAGCATCCAACCATGGTGAGCAAAACCATCATCACACTGTATGTGGTGAGTATGGTTTTCCGCAATGGACGGATAATTAATTTATCTTTAACTTCCGCTACCAGAATAACCTTTTCTGGTAGCCTCGCAATATGATAATGCCTGCCTTGATCACCGTAAAATTCTGAACGGATTTCTGCTGTGGAAATCATCTGATCTTTTAAATCATATGGAAGGTCATCGGGGTCATGATATAGGTGCATATGCTGTGGTGCTGGGCTT
>JAHZJJ010000069.1 GCA_022600975.1 Gammaproteobacteria bacterium | reverse complement strand
TTTTTGCACTGCCAGTGCCAAGTGTCGGCAGTCATGCGTTGTAAATCAAATTTCGCTTTCCAGCCCAATACATTCCATGCCAGGGTTGGGTCGGCAAAGCAAGTGGCAACGTCACCTGGGCGGCGCGGAACTATTGTGTAGGGGATCTCACGGCCACTTGCCGCGCTAAACGCATCAATAATTTGTAATACTGAGCTGCCATTGCCAGTTCCTAGGTTGTAAATGCTACAGCCAGTTTTGGTATTTGTTTGTAATAGTTTGTTTAATGCTGCCAGATGACCACGAGCGAGATCCACAACATGAATATAATCGCGGATGCCGGTACCATCTGGAGTATCATAATCATCGCCAAAGACTTCTAATTGTGGCAATCGCCCAATGGCAACCTGAGCTACATAGGGCAATAGATTGGTGGGGGTGCCCCGTGGGTCTTCGCCGATCAGGCCACTCGGGTGGGCGCCGATGGGGTTGAAATAGCGCAACAAGCTTACTTTCCATTCGGAGCCAGGGGCAGTACACAGATCGCGCAATATATTTTCGGCCATTAGCTTGCTAGCACCATAGGGATTGGTGGTGGCAGTGGGGAAATCTTCGCGCACTGGAGTACTAGCTGGGTTACCATACACAGTGGCTGAGGAGCTGAATATCAGCCTACGCACAGCAAATCGTTCCATGATTTGGCAGAGGTTTAAAGTGCCAGCCACATTATTACGATAATAGCGCAAGGGGTTAAATACAGATTCTCCCACAGCTTTATATCCTGCAAAGTGCATAACCGCTTCAATTTTGTATTGACGAAAGACCGTTTCAAGACCCCTGGAGTCATTGACGTCAAATTGATAAAAAGGTACTGCTTTACCGCTGATAGTTTCTACTCGCCTCAAAGCTTCAGCAGCACTATTGGCTAAGTTGTCTATTACCACGGGTTTCCAACCCGCCGCTATCAGTTCAATACACATATGGCTGCCAATGTAGCCGGCACCACCAGTGACCAAAATATTCATACTATTCCTCTAGTGTGTACCGCGAAATTATTTGCGGTAAATAAACTCTAAAACTGTCTTTTAATTCAACCTTTTTTGTCTTGTATGGACAATAGATCCAGCAGTGGAAGCTATGCTGAGGTATGCCGGGCTGTTGTGCTCTGCTATTGCGGGGGGATGCGTGTCTCCGTTGATTTACCGGTAATAAAGTTAAAACATTTTCATTATTGAGGCCGTCAGGCAGTGATTGTGGGCTCAATTGCGCCGTCGCACAATGCCTCTATTAGTTAGAAGTCCAATGCTGCAATCTCAGGCCATAGGGAGTTGTCTACCATGTCTATCTTCCATCACTATCTGGAGCGCTATGAAGCTATCCGGGAAGAAGAAATTAGTATCCAGGAATATTTGGAGCTGTGCAAATCTGATCGTAGTGCTTATGTGTCGCCCGCAGAGCGTATGCTGATGGCCATTGGCGAGGCAGAGCTGGTGGATACCTCGCGTGACCCGCGACTATCTCGTATTTTCTCCAATAAGGTGATCAAGCGCTATAACGCCTTCGATGAATTTTACGGTATGGAAGAGGCGATTGAGCAGATCGTTTCCTATTTTCGCCACGCAGCGCAGGGGCTGGAAGAGAAGAAGCAAATCCTGTACTTGCTCGGGCCGGTAGGTGGAGGTAAGTCCTCTATTGCCGAGCGCCTCAAGCTATTGATGGAGCGGGTGCCCATCTATGCTATTAAAGGCTCGCCGGTGTTTGAGTCTCCGCTAGCATTATTTTCACCACAGGAAGATGCACAAATTCTACAGGAAGATTATGGTATTCCACCGAGGTATGTGAACACCATTATGTCACCCTGGGCCGTTAAACGTCTACATGAATATAAGGGGGATATTAGTCAATTTCGTGTCATTAAATTGCTCCCGTCTATTCTTGATCAAATAGGGATTTGTAAAACTGAGCCTGGGGATGAAAATAATCAAGATATATCCGCACTGGTGGGAAAGGTTGATATTCGAAAATTGGGCGATTTCCCTCAGGATGACCCCGATGCTTATAGCTTTTCCGGCAGTTTGTGTCGCTCGAACCAGGGGTTGATGGAGTTTGTGGAAATGTTTAAAGCACCCATTAAGGTACTGCACCCCCTACTCACGGCCACTCAAGAAGGAAATTATAATAGTACTGAAGGGCTGGGCTCAATCCCCTTTAATGGAATTATTCTCGCCCACTCCAATGAGTCAGAATGGCAATCATTCCGGAATAATCGCAACAATGAAGCTTTTTTAGATCGAATTTATATTGTCAAGGTTCCCTATTGTACGCGGGTTACTGAGGAGATAAAAATTTATCGCAAGTTAATTGAACATAGTTCTTTGTATAAGGCGCCATGCGCTCCAGATACGTTGCGTATGCTGGCGCAATTTGCGGTGTTATCACGTATTAAGAATCCAGATAATTCTGTTATATTTTCAAAAATTCGAGTATATGACGGAGAAAATCTTAAGGATACTGACCCAAAAGCGAAAACTATACAAGAATATAGAGATAATGCCGGTGTTGACGAAGGTATGAATGGGCTGTCTACTCGATTCTCTTTTAAGATTCTTTCCAAAGTTTTTAATTTTGATGCCACTGAAGTTGCAGCAAACCCGGTTCATCTACTCTACGTGCTTGAGCAGCAAATTGAGCAAGAGCAATTTACACCTGAATTGCAAGAAAAATATTTGGGCTTTATTAAAGAATTTCTTGCTCCTCATTACGTTGAATTCATTGGTAAAGAAATTCAGACTGCCTATCTTGAATCTTATGCAGAATATGGTCAGAATTTATTTGATCGCTATGTTACTTATGCAGATTTTTGGATACAGGATCAGGAGTATAGAGATCCAGAGACTGGAGAGATTCTCGACCGTGCGGAGTTAAATGAAGAGCTTGAAAAAACAGAAAAGCCCGCTGGGATTTCTAATCCAAAAGATTTTAGAAACGAAATAGTTAATTTTGTGCTGCGTGCCCGTGCTGGCAATCAAGGTAAAAATCCAGATTGGAGATCTTATGAGAAATTGCGGGTAGTTATTGAGAAAAAAATGTTTTCTAATACTGAAGACTTGTTGCCGGTAATTTCATTTAATACCAAGGCCTCTAAGGATGATAAGAAAAAGCATGCAGATTTCGTTAACCGAATGGTTGGTAGAGGTTATACAGAAAAGCAGGTTAGATTACTATCTGAATGGTATTTGCGGGTTAGAAAATCACAGTAGGTGTTTTGGCAATATAAAGCTTACTTTACATTTTCAAGTCGTTTAATCTGGATATCGAGGCAGTAAACTTATGAGTTACATTGTTGATCGTAGATTAAATGGAAAAAAGAAGAGTACTATTAACAGGCAGCGCTTTTTGAGTCGCTATCGGGCTCATATAAAAAAAGCGGTTAGTGAATCAATGAGTGCTCGTTCTATTACAGATGTAAATAAGGGTGAAAAAATTAGCATTCCTTCTCGAGATCTCAGTGAGCCAACGTTTTCCCATGGCCGTGGTGGGTACTTAGAGCAGGTGTTTCCGGGAAACCAGGATTTTGTTGTTGGCGACAGAATTCCCAGGCCCAAACAGGGTAAAGGGGATAGAGGAGATGGCGGTGGTGCTAGTGACAGCGGGTCAGGGATGGATGAATTCGTATTTCAAATTTCCCAAGAAGAGTTTCTTGATTTTATGTTTGAAGGGTTGCATCTGCCAAATTTAGTGAAGAGGCATCTTTCCGATAACCGAGAATATCAGATAATTCGGGCAGGAATAAGTAATGAAGGAAATCCTGGACAGTTGAATGTAATTCGATCAATGCGTGCAGCGAATGCTAGGCGTATTGCTTTTGCAAGTGGCAGATTGCAAAAAATAAAAGCGTTGAGAGAGGATCTGGCAGAAGAAGAGAGCAAAGATCAAACTTTGAGAGATCAGAGGAAATTATTATTGTTACGCGAACAGTTGGACGCTTTGCAGTCTCAGATGAAAAAAACGCCTTTCCTAGATAAGTTTGACCTCAAATATAACCTGCTTACGCGCTACCCTCGCCCTCTTTCTAGAGCAGTTATGTTTTGTATAATGGATGTTTCAGGGTCCATGAATCAAGCTACTAAAGATATGGCCAAACGTTTCTTTTTGCTTTTGTATTTGTTTTTAAAGCGTAATTATGAGTATACAGAAGTCATTTTTATTCGCCATCATACTAGTGCCAAAGATGTTGATGAGGAAGAGTTTTTTTATTCTAGAGAGACTGGCGGTACGATTGTATCTAGTGCGCTTAAATTAATGAGAAAAATTATACAGGATAGATTTCCTTCGAACGATTGGAATATTTACGTTGCTCAAGCTTCTGATGGTGATAATTGGAATGATGATTCTAGTACTTGCCATAATATTTTAATTAATGAAATAATGCCTAAAGTTCAATATTATTCTTATGTAGAAATAACGCCACGTGATCATCAGGCGTTGTGGGATGAATATAAACATGTAGAAAAAACCTTTCCGGATAATTTTGCTATGGAACAAATTATAGATGTGCAAGATATATACCCAGTGTTTCGCAACTTGTTTAGTAAAAAGGTTACAGTGTAATGGTGGCAAACTCAGCTGTGCAAAAAAATCCAATTTCTAATAGCTCTGAATGGGATTTTGACCTTATTCAGAAATATGATCGTGAGATAGGTTTGCTGGCAAAAGAGTTTGGGCTTGATACTTACCCTAATCAAATAGAAGTCATTAGCTCTGAACAAATGATGGATGCCTATTCTTCAGTAGGTATGCCGGTTGGTTATCATCATTGGTCCTTTGGTAAGCAATTTATAACGATAGAGAGCAATTATCAGCGTGGATTTATGGGGTTGGCCTATGAAATAGTGATTAATTCCAATCCATGTATTGCTTATCTTATGGAGGAGAATACTATTACCATGCAGGCATTGGTAATTGCGCATGCATGTTATGGCCATAATTCATTTTTTAAAAATAATTATCTTTTTCGTAGCTGGACAGACGCCAGCAGTATTATCGATTATCTTATTTTTGCCAAAAATTATATATCCAAATGTGAGGAGCGCTATGGAGTAAAACAGGTAGAGCTATTGCTGGATTCCTGTCACGCGCTTATGAATTACGGTGTAGATCGCTATAAACGCCCTTATCCTATTTCTGCACTAGAAGAAGAGCGTCGGCAAAAAGAGCGGGAGGAATATCGGCAACAACAGCTTAATGATCTATGGCGCACTATCCCCAAAACTAATGCATCAGAAAAGGAAGCATATAACGCACGATTTCCCAAGGATCCTCAGGAAAATATTCTTTACTTTGTGGAAAAAAATGCGCCGCTACTTGAGAATTGGCAGCGCGAGCTAGTACGGATTGTACGTAAATTGGCGCAATACTTTTATCCACAGCGCCAGACACAGGTGATGAATGAAGGTTGGGCAACTTTTTGGCATTATACCTTACTCACTGAGCTTTATCAGCGTGGCAAATTGACCGATGGGTTTATGTTGGAGTTCTTACAAAGTCATACAGGAGTTATTTACCAGCCAGAGTTTAATAGCCCGCATTTTAATGGTATTAATCCCTATGCTCTGGGATTTGGTATGTTTATGGATTTACGCAGAATTTGTGAGAATCCTAGTGATGAAGATCGCATTTGGTTTCCGGAAATTGCTGGTAGCAACTGGAAGGAGACTTTGCAATTTGCCATGCGTGATTTTAAAGACGAAAGCTTTATTCTCCAATTTTTGTCGCCTAAGTTAATGCGTGAAATGAAGTTATTTTGTATCGCCGATGATGACCATGAAAAAGAAATTCAAGTGCGCGTAATCCATAATGAGCCTGGTTATCAGGAGTTGCGTACAAAATTAGCGGCACAATATAATCTGAGTAATACTGAGCCGAATATACAAATATTTTCGGCAGATACCCGCGGTGACCGCGCGCTTACGCTGCATCACACTCAGCATCAACGCCGACCATTGGGGCCGAACACAGATGAGGTGCTGCGACACTTACACCGCCTTTGGGGCTTTGATGTGCATCTGTACAGTTTGGACGGCAACAAAGTTACCACCAGCTATCATTGTCCCGAGCGTCGGGTCAGCATTGAAGGAGAGGATGAATCAATGCTGGTGCCCAAGCCGCTCTGATTGGCAGCTAGATAGAAGCCAGAATAAAGAATCTATATTTTAAGTGCTTAGAAGAAATTTGATCTTGTTATCTATTTCATTGCGATTTGGAGGGAAGGGCACTGCGGCATCGGCACCAGCGTCCAGCCAGCGCTGTAAGCTCTGTTCGCGCTCCGATGCCAGTAGCAAAATGTTGAGCAACGCATATTCACTACGAGAGCGCAGATGGTCCAGTATTTGGTAGCTGTCGAGACCGTTGAGACCAGCATCTATTACTAACAATGAAGGCTTGTCGGCTGTCAATGTTGCTCCCGCAGTGAAGCTATCACCGATTACATTGACCTCGCAACCTGCTTGCTGCAATAGCTGACGGCAGGTTGCGATCACCCCTGGTTCACTGGCCAACAGTAAAGCTTTACGACTGCTGATCTCCAATTCTGCTGGTACTGGCATCTCGTTGTGACGTAGAAAAGCAATGAAATCACCCACACGGATACGATGATCCCCGCGTCCTGGTAGTTTGTATGCTTTCAATTGACCTCGCTCAATCCAGCGTATAACGGTGCGAAAGTTGACTCCGCAATGGCGTGCCGCCTCGCCAGTTGTTAGCACCTTAAGTTTGTTCATTTGTTAAATTCCGTAAAATTATGCCTAATTAAGCCAATCTAGTAGATTTTAATTCTATTCTATCTGCTTAATGCGCAAATTGGGAGATTCTTAATAGAGCGAAGATTTGTATGATTAACACTTACGACATGTTAGGCATGGTGTGTGCCTGTTATTTCTCAGGCAGTTAACACTAGGCATAGAGATTTGTGGTGCACCGAGGGTAAGGCTGCGGCAATAATTTGAATACTTGCTATCAGGCCAATGTTGCGTATTTTTTAATAAACATGTCTTAAACACTCGCTACTCGCATTAGGTTTTTCGTTTCTCTTGCTTTCTCGAAGCCTTTTTTTTATCTTCCCCTGCCTTGTTAGCGTCCCTTTTTTTAAGAAAGTAACCACAATAGATTTATGAAAGTTGATACAGTAAGACAGCTACACCTTGCGAGGCTTCGTTTTTGAGAACTTATCTGGTAGGTGGTGCGGTGCGCGATAAACTGCTTAAGCAACCGATTGCGGAGCGGGATTGGGTTGTGGTAGGGGCGAGCGAAAATCAGATGGAATCTCTGGGTTATCGTCGTGTGGGGCGCGACTTTCCCGTGTATCTTCACCCACAAACTGGAGAAGAGTACGCGCTGGCTCGCACTGAGCGTAAAAGTGGCCATGGCTATGGCGGCTTTGAGGTGTATGCGAGAGAGGACGTTAGCTTGGAGCAGGATTTACAACGACGTGATCTCACCATTAATGCCATGGCTGAGTCAGAATCCGGGAAATTGATCGACCCGTTTAATGGTTGTGTGGATTTGCAGGCACGGTTACTGCGCCATGTTTCACCCGCCTTTGCTGAAGACCCGCTGCGGATTTTGCGTGTGGCACGATTTGCTGCCCGTTATCATCATCTGGGGTTTACTGTGGCCGCACCCACTATGGCACTGATGCGACAAATAGTAGCCGCTGGAGAAGTGCAGCATTTGGTGGCTGATCGCGTATGGAAGGAAGTTAGCCGCGCCTTAGTGGAGCCGGCTCCAGATGTGTTTATAAGGGTATTGCGTGACTGTGGAGCGTTAGCGGTTCTGCTACCGGAAGTGGACCGATTATTTGGTGTGCCGCAGCCCTCAACACACCATCCAGAAATTGATACTGGGGAACATGTGCTGCGCGCGCTGTGTAAAGCGCCGGCCAGTCTGACAGTGCGCTTTGCCGTGTTGGTCCACGACCTGGGTAAGGGCGTAACTCCGGCTGCAATGCTGCCTAGTCACCGAGGCCACGAGCGCAGTGGCTTGCCCTTGGTGCGTTCGGTTTGCACTCGCATGAAGGTGCCGAAGAAAATTACTGCGCTGGCTCTTAGTGTGTGTGAATACCATCTGCATTGTCATAAGGCTTTTGAGCTGCGCCCACAAACCTTGTTTAAGTTGCTGCTCGCAGTGGACGCTCTGCGTCAGCCTCGGCGGTTTGAGCAATTTTTGCAGGCCTGCGAAGCGGATGCTCGCGGCCGCCAAGGATTTGAAGATCGCGCCTATCCTCAAGTACGATATTTGCGCGCAGTGCGCGTAGTTGCTGTAGATGTTCAGGCCTCAACGTTGAGCGCTAAAGGCTACGCCGGCGCCGCTTTGGGCCAAGCGCTGGCGCGTGAGCGTGTTAAGGCAATTGATGAGTTAAAAAAAACCTATCGGGCTCGGCTATGAATAATGCTTTGATTACCGGTGCGGCTGTTCGTCTCGGTTGCGCCATTGCCCGCGATCTACACCATGACCACAATGTTATCGTTCATTACCGTAACTCTAAAGTCGAAGCCCAGCAGTTGGTTGCTGAGCTCAATCGGAAACGGCCGAATTCCGCGCTGGCAGTGCACAGTAAGCTGAACAGTTCCGTCAGTTGTCAGCAATTGGCGGCAGCAGCTAACAATGCTTGGGGAGGAGTGAATGTGCTGGTGAATAACGCTTCCGCTTTTTACTCTACGCCAATAGGGGGCAGCACAGAAGCTCAGTGGGACGCGCTGATCGAAAGTAATTTGAAGGCGCCATTTTTTCTCAGCCAGGCACTGGCGCCAACACTTGGCGATAATGCTGGTTGCATTATCAATATGGCCGATATTCATGGGGACAGGCCTATGCGAGAGCACACTATTTACTGTGTCGCTAAAGCTGGATTGGTCATGCTGACCAAGAGCCTGGCGCGAGAGCTGGCGCCTCATGTGCGTGTCAACGCGGTGGCCCCAGGAGCTATTTTGTGGCCGCAATCATTACAAGACGCAGAGGTAAAAAAGGATATTGTGGCCAAGATACCTTTGGGGTGCTGTGGCGAAGAGCAAGATATTGTGCGCACCCTGCGTTTTTTGGTTGACAGTGCGCCTTATATCAGCGGTCAGGTTATTGCGGTAGATGGCGGTCGCAACCTTAATATTTAGGCCAATATACAGATTACAGGTTTAACTGTAGATAAATGGGATTGCCCAAAGTTTTTGTTTTGATTTATCGTATTCGGCCCATAGCTGCGCAAAGCTCAATTTACTGCGCGGATGCAGAGCTTGTGGCGCGAGTTCGGCCAGCGGCCAAAGGACAAAGGCATTTTTTTCGATTTCATTCCGCGGTAGTGATACACCCTCTATGGTGCCGACAAGATCGCTGTAGGCAAGAATATCAATATCCAGTGTGCGTGCGCTGAATTTAGTGTCGTGACGAAGGCGCCCGTTTGCCTCTTCAATCTCGCGCAGTTGTCGCGCCAGCATTCCCGGCGATATTTCTGTGTGTATAGCGACAACCAAATTGTAAAAATTGGCGCCGTTAAATCCTACTGCTTCACTTTCAAAGACACGGGACAATTGTAGTTTTCCGAATTGTAAAGCTAATGCGTCCAGCCCTGCGTTGATATTTTTTTGACGTTGGATATTGCTGCCGAGGCTTAAAAATACTTTTGCCACCGCTACACCGCTCCCGAAGACTTGTTACCGCGCGTTATGATAACGCCTACATCCTGTGCGCCGCGCACCGCGCCGGGCTTGGATAGCCGCAGCTTTAGCCAAGGCACAGCAAACTCTTTGCGTACTATTGTCGCTATTTGTTCGGCCATGGTTTCTACCAGTAGAAATTCACTGCCTTCAATAAAAGCGATTAGACGTTTGGCTACGGCTTTGTAATTGAGGGTATGCACGATATTATCGGTGCGTGCGGCCTCGGCAATATTGCAGGCCATTTCCAAACTGAGGCTGACGGTTTGGCGTACCTCGCGCTCCCAATCGTAGATGCCGATAATGGTATTTATCTTTAAGTCGCGAATGTAAACAATATCCACCCTCAGTCCCCCGTTAACTCTGCCAGCGGCCAGCGTGGCCGCACATCAATGCTCAAATTCGCCCGTTGCCCAGCCTGCAGGCGACAATAACCAGCATAGGCAATCATGGCGCCATTATCGGTGCAAAATGCCTCGCGAGGGTAAAAAACTCTGACACCGTTGTTGGCTAGGCGTGATTTCAGGCGTTGACGCAGCATTTTATTTGCCGATACGCCGCCGGCTACTACCAATGTTTTTCGTTGACAAGCCTTGAGCGCACGGCGACATTTGATGACTAATGTGTCCACCACCGCTTCTTGAAATGCGGCAGCAATATCGGCGCATGTCTGTCGATCTGGCAGGCCATTGTCACCGGCATGCTTGCGCACTGTGGTGAGGGTGAAAGTTTTGAGGCCAGAGAAGCTGAAGTCCAGGCCGGGCCTGTCAGTCATGGGTCGCGGGAAAATAAATCGCAGTGGGTCACCCTGTTCAGCCAGTGCCGCGAGCCGCGGTCCTCCAGGGTAATCCAGACCCAGCATTTTGGCGGCCTTGTCGAAGGCCTCTCCTGCTGCATCATCGAGTGATTCACCGAGCAATTGGTATTGGCCAATGCCACGCACGTCTACCAATTGAGTATGACCACCGGATACTAGCAGCGCCACAAATGGAAAGCTCGGCGGTTGCTCCTCCAGCATTGGCGCCAATAAGTGGCCTTCCATGTGGTGAATGCCCAAGGCGGGCAGATTCCAGCCATAGGCCAGTGAGCGCCCAACACAGGCGCCAACCATGAGCGCTCCAATCAATCCAGGGCCAGCGGTATAGGCAACGCCCCCCAAATTCTGCCCGTTGGTATTGGAGCGCGCCATGATTTGACGTACCAGCGGCAACAATTTGCGCACATGATCGCGGCTGGCCAGTTCTGGGACTACACCGCCGTAATCGGCATGCAGCGCTACTTGGCTGTAGAGCGTATGGGCTAAAAGGCCCTGTTCGCTGTCATATAAGGCAACACCAGTTTCATCACAGGAAGTTTCTATGCCGAGGACTCGCAAGCTCAATCTTCTCCTTCAGGGCTTTAAAAATCACTATCATACTCTGTGACAAGCTCGCGCCATAGCTTTGGCCGCAGCCTTCAACCAAGGCCGAAAGCTTGTTCTGGGCAGTGGCGTTTTGTTCATGTTTGGTTCCAAGGTTCCACAGGGGAGGATTATCCTGCGCAGATAGAGTGAGGGGCTTGCATGCAAGGGGAGATCTGTTTAGAATTTGCGTCCTCGCTGTGAGCCGGGCTCCGGATTGCAATTGCGAGAAGCAATGCCGGAATGGCGGACAAGTCGAGAAAGTAACGAATTACAGGTAATCCAATGCCATCAGTACGTCTGAAAGACAATGAACCCTTTGATATTGCCCTGCGTCGTTTTAAGCGCTCGTGTGAAAAGGCTGGTGTTTTGTCTGAAGTGCGTCGTCGTGAATTTTATGAAAAACCAACGACTATGCGCAAACGCAAAGCAGCTGCAGCCGTAAAGCGTCACGCAAAAAAGCTGCAGCGTGAAAATCGCAAATTTCAGCGCCTCTTTTAAGCAGCGCTTTAAAAGCTGTAGTAGCGGCCCCTTTACAACCTTAGGGTTGGTGTTAGGTCGAAAACGGTGTGTGAGTTGAGCTCCCACGCCGTTTTTTTGTTTGTAAAAAAAACTAAATAATGTAATAAAGGGCACTGATCTAATACTGCCGGGCACCCATGGTGCTTCTTTGGGTGCTTAGGCTTGCGTAAGTTATTCCGGACCATAACCGCTGTTAACAAGATTGCCTACCGGGTTAAAAATCATGAGCACACTAAGAAGCGCCCTAAATCAAGCCACTAAGAATGCTATGAAGGCTCGTGAAAAAGCGCGTCTTAATACTTTGCGACTAGTCAACGCCGAAATCAAGCGAATTGAAGTGGATGAGCGCATCGAACTGGATGATACGCGCATTTTGGCACTGCTGGATAAAATGACCAAACAGCGTCGTGACTCTATCGATCAGTATCAGAAGGCTGGTCGTGCCGAGCTAGCGGCAATTGAGCAGAATGAAATTGAAGTGATCCAGGAATTTTTGCCAGAACAGCTGAATGAAAGTGAAATTGCTGAAATAGTGGCCAGCGCAATTGAGGAGGCAGGGGCTACGGCTATGGCCGATATGGGAAGGGTCATGGCCCTGGTAAAACCCCGGGTGCAAGGTCGTGCAGACATGGGCGCAGTCAGCAAGTTGGTCAGAGGCAAGCTTGTCTGAACAGCGTTATGGAATCAAATTAATCAATGCCAGTGAACAGTACACTACAAAAAGCCTATGACCGGCAAGATACCACAGTACTTTATCGATGATTTATTGGCCCGCGCCGATATTGTCGAAGTAATCGATAGTCGGGTTAAATTGCGTAAAAGCGGCAAGAATTACTCTGCTTGTTGCCCCTTTCACGATGAGAAAACTCCCTCCTTTTCGGTGAGCCCAGACAAACAGTTTTATCACTGTTTTGGATGTGGGGCCGGTGGTAATGTGGTTGGCTTCCTGATGGAATACGACCGCATGAGTTTTCCTGAGGCGATTGAGAAACTGGCTGCGGGCCTCGGTCTTGAGGTGCCCCGTGAACAGCTGGCGCCGGGGCAGGAGCAGCGCCAGCATCAAGCGCAATCGCTGTATCAAGTTAGCGCTGCCGCTGCCGACTATTTTCGGCACCAACTGCGCGAAAATAGCGCTGCCGCTAATGCTGTGCTTTATCTCAAGCAGCGTGGGCTTTCTACGGCTGTTATCGAAGAGTTTGGTATCGGTGTGGCCCCTCCAGGTTGGGATAGATTGCTCAGCGCCCTGGGAAGCGCCAAAGCGCAACAGTTGGAACTGGCTGGGATGGTCATCCGCCGTGATGACAAGACGCAGGCAGCGCAGCAACCCGGTAAACGCAATTACTATGATCGCTTCCGCAATCGTATTATGTTTCCTATTCACGATCAGCGTGGGCGTACCATTGCTTTTGGCGGCCGGGCGCTAGGTAGTGATAAACCCAAATATCTCAACTCCCCGGAAACGCCCATTTTTCATAAGGGCCGAGAATTATACGGCCTTTGGCAGGCGCTTCAGGCCAATCGCGACCCCGAGCGTTTAATCCTGGTTGAAGGTTATATGGATGTGGTGGCATTGGCCCAGTTTGATATTCGCTGTGCTGTTGCCACCCTCGGTACAGCTTGCGGCCAGGAGCATATTCAATTAGCTTTTCGCCATACTCGGGAGCTTGTATTTTGTTTTGATGGCGATAATGCTGGCCGTACCGCTGCGCGGAAGGCGCTAGAGGTGGCGCTGCCGCAAATGCAGGATGGTCGTAGCTTGCGGTTTTTACTGCTGCCGGAAGGAGAGGATCCAGACACTGTGGTGCGCCAGATAGGCGGTGGGCGTTTTCAATTATTGATCGAAGAGCAGAGTCGTCCGTTGGAGGATTTTCTTTTTGACCTTCTGGGGGAGGGGATCGACCTGCAAACTATGGATGGCCGTGCTCGTTTGTCGAAGTTGGCAGCGCCAATGCTAAACTTGCTACCTGGCGGAGTTTACCGCCAACTGATGTTCCAGCAACTGGCTAGGCGCACCGGCTTGGAGCAGGGTAGGTTGGAGGAAATTATCCATGCGGAGCTGGCTCGGCAGACCCAGCCTTTAGCGTTGCAAAACTCCGGAAAAACCCGTTACAGCCAGGAAGTCAAAGGAGATAAAGCCGGTATTGGCGCGGATGAACTCCCGGCTCAAGAGTCTCCCGAAGTTTTGCCAGAGTGGCTCTCAGTACCTGATCAATCCGTAGCTAATGTGTCAGTTGCGACCCGCAGTAGTGGTGGGCAGTATCGCATGCCGGCTGAGCGGATGTTGATTGCTCTACTGCTGCACCAGCCACAGCTGTGCGGCAAAATTGCTGACAGCACCCGTTTCCATCAAAGTGCTAACGCCGACTTGCAATTGTTCGCCCAGTTAGTGGATCTGCTTAAAATACGTCCTGAATACAATTTAAACCAATTGCTTGGTTACTGGCGTGCCCATCATGGTGCCGATTCTTGTGATCGTCTGGCAGGTCTCGCGGCATCACAATTGATTAGTGGCGCGCGTGCACTAGTGCAGGCGAAGGATAATGAGGCTTACAATCCTGAGTGCGAATTTGACGATTGTCTTAAAAGGCTCAATCAAGTGGCCCAAAAGCAGCGCAATCGTGTGCTGCTCGGCCAGTTACAAAGCGGCGGTGAGTTGAGTTCAGAACAGAGGGCGCTGTTGGCTAATTGGCAGCAGCGCAAATGATCTCAGAAACGGTAGTTTAGTGGTAAACGGTGCCTCTTAGTTATAAAGGTAGTCACCGAGTAAATCGATAGCTGAAGTGGTTATTGCCCGGTTAAATACGCTATAATCCGGCGTCTTTCGCCTTGTATATTCAGCTTCTATTCTTTAACCCCATATTTTCAGGGTTGTGCATGACCGACAACACCCAGCAACAGACAAATTCCCGTATCAAGGAACTTATTGCGCGCGGCAAGGAGCAGGGTTACCTGACTTATGCCGAAGTAAACGATCATCTGCCGGAAGATATTTCCGATCCCGATCAGGTCGAAGATATCATTGGCATGATTAACGACATGGGTATTCGGGTGTATGAAGCAGCCCCCGATGCTGAAGAGTTGTTAATGGCTGAGGGCGACAGTTCTGCAGATGAAATAGCCGCTGCTGAAGCTGCCGCCGCGCTTGCAGCGGTCGAGTCCGATGTGGGCCGCACGACCGACCCAGTGCGTATGTATATGCGTGAAATGGGCACCGTGGAGCTACTCACTCGCGAGGGTGAGATCGCTATCGCCAAGCGCATTGAAGAGGGTTTGCGCGAGTTGATGGCCGCTTTGGCTTATTGGCCTGGCGCGGTGCAGCAGATCATCCAAGAGTACAGGCTGATCGCCAAGCAAGAGCGTCGGGTTGTCGATGTGATTGCCGGTTGGTTGGACCCGGCGGAAGAGGTGCCCCCCGGCGCCCAGGCTGGCCAAGAGGTCAACAAGGAAGATGGCAAGGATGTCGATGACGACGCCGAAAGTGAAGAAGAAAATCCTGGCGGCATTGATCCCAAAGAACTTGAGGAGCGTTTTGATGCTTTGATCGCTGCTGAGGAAAAAGCGAATGCGGCGATAAAAAAGTATGGCCGCGACTCCAAGGAAGCTGGTGCAGCGCTAGAAGCTGTAGCCGATGTGTTTCGCTTCTTTAAGTTGCCGCCGCGTCAGTTTGAGGCTTTGTATAACGAAGTGCGTGGCATCCTCGATAGTGTGCGCATCCACGAACGCAGGATTATGAATTGGTGCATCAAGCGCGCCAAAATGCCACGTAAAACTTTTATTAAAGAGTTTCCCGGTAATGAGCTCAATGAAGATTGGATATCGGGGATTATTAAGAAAAAACGCGATTACTCAGATAATCTGCGCAAACTTGCTGAAGAAATTTTGCGCAGCCAGCGCAAACTGATTCAAGCAAAAGAGCGTGCGCAATTGGATATTGCCCAGATTAAAGAGATCAATCGCCGTATGTCTATCGGTGAAGCCCGCTCGCGTCGCGCGAAAAAAGAAATGGTTGAGGCCAACCTGCGCCTGGTGATATCTATTGCCAAGAAATACACCAACCGTGGCCTGCAGTTTCTCGATTTGATTCAGGAGGGTAATATCGGCTTGATGAAGGCGGTCGACAAGTTCGAATACCGCCGTGGCTACAAATTTTCCACCTACGCGACCTGGTGGATTCGTCAAGCCATCACCCGCTCTATTGCCGACCAAGCACGCACCATTCGCATTCCGGTGCACATGATTGAAACGATCAACAAGCTCAATCGCATTGGTCGCCAGATGCTGCAGGAAATGGGCCGCGAAGCCACGCCGGAAGAATTGGGTGAGCGCATGGAAATGTCGGAAGACAAGGTGCGCAAAGTACTCAAAATCGCCAAGGAGCCCATATCGATGGAGACGCCCATTGGCGATGACGAAGACTCACACCTGGGTGATTTTATCGAAGATGGCAATCAGCAGTCGCCGATAGATACTGCCACCCAGACTGGCTTGCATGATGCCACCCGCTCGATACTTTCCGGACTTACCGCCCGTGAGGCCAAGGTGTTGCGAATGCGTTTTGGTATCGATATGAATACTGATCATACCCTTGAAGAGGTGGGCAAGCAGTTTGACGTCACCCGCGAGCGCATTCGACAGATCGAAGCCAAGGCGTTGCGCAAGTTGCGCCATCCGTCGCGCTCGGAACATCTGCGCAGTTTTCTGGACGAATAGATAATTAAAAAAACTGTGGTGCCTGGGGGATTGTGTGTCAGATACAGTCCCCATTACCAATTGAGGCTGTTCAGTGGGGGCTGAAAAATTTAGCGGTGCAACTTTATTGCCGCTTGGGAGAGTGTTCATGCTTAACTAGAGTTTGCAGTAAGCTCAGGAAAATTTGTAATTCATGTTTAAGATTATCTGGAGAACCTCTTTATCCCTAATAACTTTCATGATTACTTTGTGCAAAACTTTCTAACAACCTCACTTCCATCCATTGTTTCTTCGAACGGTTTTTTTTGAATCAAAAACGTCTGCAATTATTGTTGTTTTGGCTTCTGCTCCCATGTGTTTCATTGCTTGGCTTTATCAATATCAAGGGTGGCAACCCATCAGTTTGAGCATTTAGTCAGAACTGCCGTGAAGCTATACTTAAGGTTATTGAGCCAATTTGTATTTACAATGATCCTAGAAGTCGTAGTTAAATCACGAAAGCCTGCACAAGTTTTTGATGTACCTAGTAAATTTTAAAAAGTTATTATTCTCAATAAGGTGACCACGAATTTTTAAAATTCGCCATGCACACCAATAATTTACATAGCTTTTGCGCGCTCAACTGCGGCTTCTAGGATGTTTTTGTGTGCTTAAATATTTTCGAACAGTGGCTCGACAGCGTTACTGATTTGGAAGGCAATACGTGCAGCAGTGCGTGCACCGTGATCATCAATATCAAAAGATGGGTTAAATTCTGCCATATCCGCCAAGCGTACTTTGTTTGATGTTAGAACCGTATCCAGCAGTGGCTCAAATAATTCAAAACTGACACCGCGCCCGGCGGGGGCACTGACGGCGGGCATGGTGGCAGCAGGGAATACATCCAGGTCGATGGTGAGATAAATAAAATCCACTTCTTCGATAAATGTTTTGATCTGCTGTTGCACATTGGCAATGCGCCAAGGGGTAATTTCATGGTCGGCAATGGTATGCACTCCCAATTCCTCCGCGCGCCGAAACAGCGCTGGAGTATTGGCAGTGGCCGCGGCACCAATGCACAAATAATTAAAAGCCTGGTTAGTGGCGCCACACTGTTTGGCGATTTGATAAAACGGCGTGCCGGAGGAACCCTGGGGACTTGGCAGGCGTAGATCCAGGTGAGCATCGAAATTGATGATACCGAGAGTACTGCCGCTGTGATGAGTATGTATCCAGCGGGCAATGCCCTGATAGCTACCATAGGCAATTTCGTGCCCGCCGCCGAGCAATAGTGGAAAATGCCTACTGTTCATTAATTCACTGATTCGGGCGCCAAGGGTTGATTGAGCTGATTCAAGATCGTCATTTTCTACAGTTACATCGCCGGCGTCATGCAAGGACATAGAGAATGTTTTAGGTAGGTTTGCCATTGCTAGGCGTAAATTTTGGGGCCCCTTGGCGGCTCCGATACGTCCCTTGTTGCGGCGTACCCCCTCATCAGAGGGAAAGCCCAGCACTGCCAGGCCTGGAGTGCTTTTAGAGTCCAGCGGTTTGATCGCCTGATGCCAGCGTTTGCCTGCTGCGCCATCTTCAGTGTCTATGCGACCTTGCCACAGCTGCATATCAGTCATTTTTAACATGGTTGTCCCCATAGAAAATTTCCGCAGGCTTGAGCGCACCTATCTCATAGGCCAGCTGATCCGGACTGTCCATGGGCCACAACACCATGTCCGCCCGCATGCCGGGACGTAATACACCGCGGCTACAGGATAGGCCCAGGGCGCGGGCGGCAGAGCGGGTTACGCCCGCTAGGGCCTCGGAAGGGGTGAGACCAAAGAATTGACAGCCCATGTTCATCATCAACCGCAGCGAAGCGAGGGGGCTGGTTCCCGGATTGAGATCGGTAGACAGCGCCATGGTCACACCGGCAGCCCGTAACTTGTCTACTGGTGGCATACGAGTTTCATGCAGTGTGTAGTAGGCACCGGGTAGTAATACGGCTGTAGTGCCGCTCTCGGCCAGCACTGCTATGTCTTTATCGGTGATATATTCGACATGATCTACCGACAGTGCGCCGGCCATCGCCGCCATCGCCGCTGCTCCCGTTGAAGTCAATTGTTCTGCATGTATTTTGATGGGCAGATCGAGTTGCTGAGCGCATTTGACCACACGCCGACACTGAGCGACCGAAAAGCCGATGGATTCACAAAACATATCCACGGCATCTGCAAGCTGTTCTTTGGCTGCTGCGGGTAAGATTTCTGTGCAGATTAAGTCGATATATTCTTCGGCGCGGTCATCATATTCCGGTGGCAACGCATGGGCGGCGAGGCAAGAAGTCACAATATTTAGCGGATAGTGCTGCCCTAGCTGGCGGGCTACGCGCAGCTGCTTGAGCTCGGCTTCAAGATTGAGCCCATAGCCGGATTTTATTTCTATGGTGGTAACCCCCTCCGCCGCGAGAGCCTCTAGCCGCGGCTTTGCCAGCCGATACAGTGTTTCGGCACTAGCGGCACGAGTGGCGCGCACGGTAGCGAGAATACCATCACCAGCGAGCGCCATATCTTCGTAACTTTCGCCACCAAGGCGGCGGCTGAACTCGCCTGCGCGATGACCGCCATACACTAGATGGGTGTGGCAGTCGATCAGCCCTGGTGTCAGCCACTGGCCCTCGCCGTCATATACTCGATCCGGGGTGCATTTGGGCAGTTTGCCCCGTGGGCCTAACCATACGATTTTGTCGCCGGTAATCGCCACCGCCGCATCCGTTATGGCACCGTAAGCACCGGGGATGGACGGGTCCATCGTTGCGGCTTGCACGTTTGTTATCAGTAAATTGCAGCGTTCAGTCATAGTGAATTACAAAACAGTGTTGTTGATACGCACAGTGCGCACTTAAATTCGCGGCATTGGATTAAGTTAAAACCCCCCGCAGACGGAGATAAATCTTTTTTGGTATGCAATCTTGACAGTCAGCGTTAAGGCTGCCACAGTGACCAACTTGTATATACAAGGCCGTATATGCGCGTCAATACTTTACCGGACCCGATGAATACTGCAAGTCAAAACCATAAAATTTGTATGGTCGTTGGCAAATAGGAGGATAGTGTTAAGCAGCCCCGTTACCTGGTGATTAAGCGCTATATTCGCGCACAGATTGACAATTATCTCTGGCCGACAAATTTTCAGGTGCCATCTGAAAACCAGTTGGCTCAAAAATTTGCCGTTAGTCGTATGACAGCGCGGCGTGCGCTCAGTGAATTGACAGATGAAGGGTTGCTGGCGCGCACCCAAGGCCGAGGCACCTTTGTTGCCGAGCCGGTTACTGCCGGCTCACTGCTGGAAGTACGCAATATTGCCGATGAAATTAGTGCAGAGGGGCACAGCTACAGTAATCGTATCCTGCAGCTGGCCCAGATAAGTGCAAGTGCCAAAGTAAGTCGTGCTTTGGGGCTGATCGATGGCGCCGCAGTTTATTATTCAGTTGTTGTGCATTTGGATAATGCACTGCCTATTCAGTGGGAAGAACGCTACACCAACCCTGCGTTGGCACCGAAGTATTTAGAACAAAATTTCAGCACTCAAACCCCAAATGCTTATTTGTCTCGAGTGGCTCCATTGACTG
The DNA here is from genome assembly GCA_022600975.1 of Gammaproteobacteria bacterium. GTDB lineage: Bacteria > Pseudomonadota > Gammaproteobacteria > Pseudomonadales > Cellvibrionaceae > Microbulbifer. The sequence continues at coordinate 5,614 of JAHZJJ010000069.1, read as the reverse complement.
GAGTAGAAACCACGGTAGAGGCAATTAGCGTCGGGATTGATTTGGCTCAGGCACTGGAGATAGAGCCGGGTAGTGCCTGCCTGCAAATTTGGCGTCGCACTATCAGTCACAGTGACACTGCGAGTTTTGCGCGCCTGGTGCATCCCGGTAATCGTTACCGATTAGGTGCACAACTTGAATTTTAACTCCGCTTTGGCGGATAAATTAACACTCGCGGATAGCGAACTAAATCTTTTATATTTATTTGTGAGGCCCCATGTCAACCAAGAATCGCCATGACCCAAGCCGCAAAATTACCGCACCGCGGGGTACACAATTGCGCTGTAAGAGCTGGCTTTGCGAAGCCCCGCTGCGTTTGTTGATGAACAATCTGGATCCCGAGGTAGCGGAGCGCCCGCAGGAGCTTGTGGTCTACGGGGGTATCGGCCGGGCTGCGCGCGATTGGGACTGCTATGACAAAATTGTCGAGGTGTTGCAGCGCCTCGAGGAAGATGAAACGTTGTTGGTGCAATCTGGCAAGCCAGTAGGGGTATTTAAAACCCATACTGATGCCCCGCGGGTATTGATCGCCAATTCTAACCTCGTACCCCACTGGGCCACCTGGGAACATTTTAATGAGTTGGATAAGCAAGGTCTGGCTATGTATGGGCAAATGACCGCTGGCTCGTGGATTTACATAGGCTCGCAGGGCATAGTGCAAGGTACTTATGAAACCTTTGCGGCAGTCGCGCGCCAGCATTTTGCCGGAGTTGCTAAGGGTCGTTGGATACTCACCGGAGGCCTCGGTGGCATGGGCGGCGCTCAGCCACTGGCGGCGACTATGGCTGGTTTTTCGATGATTGCGGTGGAATGCGATGAAAGTCGTATCGATTTTCGTTTGCGTACTGGCTATGTCGATAAAAAAGCCACCAGCCTTGATGAGGCACTGGCGCTAATTGAAGAGGCAAAAACCAATGGTACCGCGATCTCAGTTGGGCTACTGGGCAATGCAGCCGATATATTCCCGCAATTGGTAGAGCGCAATGTCACCCCCGACTGCGTTACCGATCAAACATCTGCCCATGATCCCTTAAATGGCTATCTGCCCTGCGGCTGGACTATGGAGGCTGCAGCAAACAAGCGTTTGCAGGATGAGAGCGCAGTGGTTAAAGCGGCCAAGCAATCTATGGCCATCCAGGTACAAGCGATGCTGCAGTTGCAGAGTCGTGGTGCAGCCACATTGGATTATGGCAACAATATTCGTCAGATGGCACTGGAAGAGGGAGTGGAGAAGGCCTTTGACTTTCCCGGCTTTGTTCCCGCATATATTCGCCCACTATTTTGCCAGGGTATCGGTCCCTTTCGCTGGGTGGCGCTATCTGGCAATCCGGAAGATATCTATAAAACTGATGCCAAAGTTAAGGCGTTGATCGACAAAGATCCACAGCTACATAACTGGCTCGATATGGCCCGTGAGCGGATCCAGTTTCAGGGGCTACCGGCGCGAATCTGTTGGGTTGGGTTGAAAGATCGTGCGCGATTGGCTCTGGCATTTAACGAGATGGTGGCCACAGGTGAGTTGGAGGCACCGATCGTTATCGGCCGCGATCATCTTGATAGCGGCTCGGTCGCCAGCCCCAACCGTGAAACCGAATCGATGCGAGATGGCTCTGATGCAGTGTCCGACTGGCCACTGTTAAATGCGCTGTTAAATACGGCAAGCGGTGCCACCTGGGTTTCACTGCACCATGGGGGTGGTGTGGGTATGGGTTTTTCCCAGCACGCCGGTGTTGTGATTGTTTGCGATGGCACTGAGGCTGCGCGTCAACGCATAGAGCGCGTGTTGTGGAATGATCCGGCCAGCGGAGTAATGCGCCATGCCGACGCGGGTTATGACATCGCTAAAGCTTGCGCCCAGGAGCAAAAATTGGACCTGCCGATGCTGCAAAATTAACTTATTAAGGCGTTCGTTTAGCGCAGGAAAACTTAGAGGTTGTTGGTAATATTTTATGTATAAGTTAGACATTATTCCCGGTCAATTGTCCCTTGCTCAGTTGTGCCGCATCGCGCGCGAGCCGGTACAACTTTCGTTAAACGAGGAAGCTTACCCAATGATTGAAGCCTCGGCCGCAACTGTGGCAGAGGTTATTGAGCAGGGGCGCACAGTATACGGTATCAACACCGGATTTGGCCTCTTGGCCAATACTCGCATTGCTCAGGAAGACCTTGAGACGCTGCAGCGAGCGATTGTGCTATCTCATGCCGCCGGTACCGGTGAGTTTATGAGTGAGGCTACAGTGCGCTTGTTAATGGTATTGAAAATTAACTCCCTTGCGCGCGGCTTTTCCGGCGTTCGTCGAGAATTGCTCGAAGCGCTCATTAAGTTGGTGAATGCGGGCGTCATGCCAGCGATTCCGGAAAAGGGTTCCGTAGGTGCCTCTGGCGATTTGGCGCCCTTGGCCCATATGAGCGTGGTGTTGCTGGGTGAGGGTGAAGTGTTTATCAACGGTCAACGCAAGCCCGCCTCTTCCGGCCTCAATAAAGCGGGGTTGGAGCCAATAGTCTTGGCACCGAAAGAGGGCTTGGCGTTGCTGAACGGTACCCAGGCCTCTACCGCCTTCGCGCTTCAGGGATTGTTTGCCGCTGAAGACCTGTTTGCCAGTGGCCTGGTATCCGGCTGTCTAACGCTGGAAGCTGCTAAGGGTTCCCGCCGGCCCTTTGATGACCGTATTCATGCGGCTCGCGGTCAGCGTGCACAGCGGGATGTGGCTGCCGCTTACCGCGACCTTTTAACGGCGAGCAGTGAAATTAGCGAATCGCATCAGGATTGTGAAAAAGTACAAGATCCCTATTCCCTGCGCTGCCAGCCACAGGTGATGGGCGCATGCCTGCAGCAGATTCGTGTTGTTGCCGATATTTTATTGGCGGAAGCTAATGGCGTTTCCGATAATCCGCTTGTGTTTACAGACAATGACCATCCAAAGCATTCTGAAATCATTTCCGGCGGTAATTTTCATGCTGAACCGGTGGCAATGGCAGCGGATAATCTGGCCTTGGCCATTGCCGAGGTCGGCGCTTTGTCTGAGCGGCGTATGGCGCTGTTAATTGATTCCAACCTTTCAGGGCTGCCGCCATTTCTGGTTGACAACGGCGGGGTGAACTCGGGGTTTATGATTGCACAGGTCACCGCAGCGGCACTGGCCAGCGAAAACAAGTCACTCGCGCACCCGGCCTGTGTGGACTCTCTACCCACTAGTGCCAACCAGGAAGACCATGTTTCCATGGCTACATTTGCCGCACGCCGCTTGCGTGATATGGCTGATAATACTTGCGGAATACTCGCAGTGGAATTGCTGGCGGCCTGTCAGGGGCTGGATTTTCGTACACCCTTGAAAACTACCCAAAAGCTTGAGCAGGCAAAGGAAAAGTTGCGCAAGCGGGTAACTTTTTATGCGCAAGACCGCTACTTTGCACCGGATATTGAGCATGCCAAGCAGTTGTTGTTCAGTGGAGTGTACCGAAGCTTTTGCTCACCAGATTTGTTGCCCAGCAATTAATGCTATGCCGGCTATGAAAGCGGCTTGTATTTGTCAGGCTGGGTTATCAGGTTGCAAACATTCGATTATTAGCCTTTTGGGCAGGTGGATGGTTGCACTTGATAAACTCAGCATGTGGCTTAAACCTAGTTTGGTAGCGTTCATTTTCCGTGCAAATAATAATTATGTCTGCTTGGAACACTGTGGTAACTTTTATGAGATGGATAATGGTCAGGGTGGCGATAGTGCTGATGGTTCCCCCTATAACAGCGGTAGCCACTATAGCAGCCCTGTCGATAATAGTATGGAGTGTAATATTGGTAGTAGCGCGGTGAAGAATAATATATATGCCTGCCGTTGGAGGGGAAAATATAGGGGCGCGTAAAGGGGTAAACAGAGTAGTTGGCACTGCTACCGTAAAAGGCATCTGTGACACAAGCACTTAGCGCCAAGTTAATGCATGCAATAGTGGCGAGAAAACACTGTCTCAGAGGCCCGGCGATAGCGATGCTCATTGAAGGCTCCCCAGCAATACTCGCTCCCCAGGGCCGTAAGTTTAGGCCCCCGGAGAGGTGTGTAGAAACAGCTAAAACGCCACGTGGCGTGTAAAGCACCTCAATACTAGATTAGCAGCTGTAGCGCTTGTTTCCTCTATTTAATGCATTTGTGTCAAGCTTAGAGAGCCCCATGGTATTGGCTATTAACTTTTGATGGCTTTAGTGCAAGCGGGATAGCGTATGATTTGGTGTTCATATTTAACTTTAGAGCTATTTTGGGTGCTTATACTTTTATAATATTTTTATTAAGAAGTTTTTTGGTAGTTTAAGGTTCTAAGGTGAAAATATTTTCCAGGTCGCATTTGTTGAGATAAGCTCTGGCAGGCTTGGGGCGAGCTAACTTTTCCAGTTTTATGCTATGCGTTCACATTTGATCCACTATTTATTGGGGGCCTATATCTTCCCATTTGCATTTTTAGGCAAAAATAGGTTGATGCAGATTAAGGCGCTACAGTAAACAGGATATTTATGACAAAGCTGATATAAGCATGACTGTTGAACGACGGTACTAGTTTTTGTGATGAAACTTCCCAGATTTCTATTGACCTTATTTCTTTATGAAAGCGCACTGGTTGATTGTGATACTGTTTATGCGTTTAAATAAACCCTGCCACAATGCCTTACGGAGTTTAAATAATAACTTTTAATGGAGCTTAAACATGATTGGTTACATAACGATCGGAACGAATCACTTCGAGAAAGCTGTAGAATTCTATGACAAATTGTTGACCGAGCTAGGCGTGAAGCGGGTAATGGAGCATGGAGATAACTTTGTTGCCTGGGGGTCTGATATCAATACCCCTAGTTTGTGCGTTACTAAACCGTTTGACGGCAATTCTGCTACGGTAGGTAATGGTTCTATGGTTGCATTATTTGTTGATTCAAAAGAGAAAGTGGACACCTTATATGGCAAAGCGCTGGAGTTTGGTGGTTCGTGCGAAGGTGAGCCAGGTCCCCGTGGTGAGAGCGGTTTTTACGCAGGCTACTTTCGCGATCTGGATGGTAATAAGCTGAATTTTTTTTCAGTTTAAAATCCACTTTTGCGAGCGTGAAAGAAAAACCTAAAAATGGATTAACATTAAGTGTATTGCAAGGCGGATAGCCTCAATAGCATTGGCCGATCACTACTGGCAGTGTTCTCACGATACTGATGATGCGACGATGCTTAGGATTGAGGCTTTTTCTAAGTCAGATATGCCTGGGCATGGGTGGTTAGCATAAATTTGCCTTAAGACGCGAGATCCTTGGTTTGGCTACCCTTGCTACATCTAGCGGCTATGTTCAGTCATCAATGAGTTACCTGCTGTATATAGCACCATGAAAGGGTGCCACGATGTGGCCGGTTGCTTGATAAATTGTCGATCTTGCTTGATGATACAGTTCAGATATTTCACCGGCTGGTGCTCATAAGCGATAGGTAGCAGCCGATTTTAAGCAGCTATCCCCAATCCTCAACTGGAAATTGCTAAAACGCGGGCTATTTCTGCTATATTTCCCGGTTTTCTTATTGTGACTGGTATTGCCGGTCGCGGCTTTATGGTG
>JAHZJJ010000068.1 GCA_022600975.1 Gammaproteobacteria bacterium | reverse complement strand
TATGAATCACTCCGGATTTATCGGAGGCTAACTTTCTTGAGAGAATTAGCCTCCGAAAAACACAAGGCGCTGCATAGCAACCACGCCTCATCGCTTACGAAGCGGTTCCAACACCTCTTTACTGGGGAAGCCCTGGGGCTCCATACCCACACTTTTTTCAAAGGCAACTATGGCCTTACGGGTATTGGAACCCGCCTTACCATCAATTTCACCGTTATAAAATCCCTGAGCTTTGAGCAGGCTTTGCAGCTCCACCACTTGATTGATTCCAAGTGGGGTAAACGGCCGCTGCCACGCCTTAGTCAAAGGTCCGGCGCCTCCTATTTGATCTGCGAGCATGCCCACCGCTAACGCATAACGATCTGAATTATTGTAGCGCTTTAACACTTGAAAGTTTTTCAACACCAAAAAGGCAGGGCCATCGCGGCCGTCGAGTAATTTTAGCTCCGCTGTATCGCCTTTGTGTGCAAAAGTTTTGCCATCGGCAGGTTTCACACCAAGCTTCTCCCATTCACCCAGTGTCAGTTTTTCCGTGGGTAATTTTTGCGTGGGAATAGTAACTTCATAGCCCCAGGTTTTGTCGCTCTGCCAGCCATTTTTTGCCAGCAGATTGGCGGCACTGCCAAGGGCATCGGGCACTGAATTCCAGATATCGCGCCGGCCATTGTTATCCACATCCACCGCATAGGCCTGATAGCTGGTGGGGATAAATTGGGTGTGGCCCATGGCTCCGGCCCAGGAGCCCGTCAAGTGAGTTTCATCAAGGTCTCCATTTTGCAAGCTTTGCAGTACCGCGAGCAATTGTGTACGGCCAAATTTCTCGCGTTTGGGGTCGGCATAAGCGAGCGTGGCTAAAGAGCGCACCACATTGCGCATCATTACTTGATTATCGAGAATTGTGCCAAAGCTGGATTCCATCGACCAGATGGCCAATAGCACATTAGGGTCGACACCAAACTGCTTGTTAATTTTATCCAGCCAAGGTTGAAGCGTTTTTTTCTTATCTTTCGCCAATTGGATACTACCAGCCTGAATACGATTATCAAAATACTGCCACACCGAGGCTTTAAACTCCGGTTGGTAATTGGCTTTATCGAGCACCCATTGGTCTGGGGAATGTATACCTTTAAAGGCGCGATCAAAGGTGGTTGCCGAAACGCCCTCTTTTAATGCTGTATCGCGAAAGTTTTCAATCCAATTTTCAAACTTTAAGCCTGCGGCACTAACCGGTACAACTAACAGCGAGCTGCATAGCACCAGTATAAAAGCTATGCGACGAAGGCTGGCATAAATAGACATGGCATTTCCTCATACTTTAACCAGACTTAGCAGCGGCTTTTAGTCCTCGCTGCTATATGCTTTCGAAAGATAAACTGCAAAATAGCTAGTAAAATGGGATGAATTTAAACAAATTGACCTAAGCCAAATGCCAGTTAATAGTTTGTGAAAAAGTAATTGACCAACTTAGCCCCTAACGGAGGGGAATGACATAAAAAAGCACTGCGAAAAAATGCAATACACCACCGGCAAGCGTAAACATATGCCAAATGGCATGGTGAAATCGCAGTTTACGCCAAAGATAAAAAACAATGCCAAAAGTATAACAAAGCCCACCAGTCACCAGTAGCCATAAACCATTCGTTGCCAGGTTTTCTACCAGCGGCTTGATTGCCACGATGACCATCCATCCCATAAGCACACTGAGAATAATGGATAAAGCACGCATTTTTCTTAGTGGCGTAAACTGAACCACCAAACCCAATAATGCCAGAGCCCAAATAATGCCAAACAACCACCAGCCCAAGGGGCCATGCAAAGTTACCAGTGTAAACGGCGTGTAGGTGCCGGCAATGAGCAAAAAAATAGATGAGTGATCTATTGAGCGCAGCACCCGCTTGGCACGTTCATGGCTGATGCTGTGATAGAGTGTGGAAGCGGAAAAGCATAAAATCAGCGTGGCGGCAAAGATACTACAAGTGACGATGTGCCAGCTGTTGCCATAGACTGCAGCAAAGCCACACAAAACTCCGAGGCCGGCAATAGCGAGCAATAAGCCAATGCCATGGATGACACTGTTGGCAACTTCCTCCGCTAGAGTATAACGGGCGGAAACACTGGGCGACATAAGCAATTATCCTGGCTTCCCTAAGCTAGCGTTCATGGCCAGTCACCTGGAAGAAGTTTTTGAAACCCTGGCGCACATAGCAAGCAATCATAGGGTCATAGTTATTTTTACCCAAAAGGGGATTATCAGTCGAGGCTTAATATAGGTAATATATGAATCTGAAAGCGCCATTAAAACTGAGCTTTCAGACTCATATTGTTACGTTTTTGTTTAAATACTGGGGTTGTGGATACCCATTTCACACAGTGCCGAGGCTTCTCGCACTATAGTCTGGGCTCTGTCGGGGCCGGTGGAAATGATATCGACTGGCACGTCGGTTAACTCTTCGATGCGGGCAATATAAGCCTTTGCCGCCGCGGGCAGTTCAGCTTCGCGGCGCACTCCATAAGTAATATCACTCCAGCCCGGCATAGATTCATAGACTGGCTCTACACCCTCCCAGCCCGCTGCATCAAACGGCACTGGTACTTCTACCCCTGAACGGTCACGATAGCCAATGCAGATTTTCACTTCCTCCAGGCCATCGAGTACATCTAATTTGGTCAGGCACAAGCCAGATATACTGTTGATGCGCGTTGCGTGGCGCACAGCCACCGCATCGAACCAGCCGGTGCGCCGCTGACGTCCGGTAGTGGCGCCAAACTCACTGCCCTTTTCTCCGAGATGGCGCCCCACGGCGCAGTTCAATTCCGTGGGGAAGGGGCCACTACCTACGCGGGTAGTGTAAGCTTTGGTGATACCCAGCACGTAATCTAAATACAAGGGCCCAAAACCGGAGCCAGTAGCGGTTCCCCCGGCAGTGGTATTAGAGGAGGTAACATAGGGATAGGTGCCGTGGTCGATATCCAGCAGTGACCCTTGCGCCCCTTCAAATAAAATGTGCTCTCCACGCTCGCGGGCCTGATGCAGCAGCTCGGTGACATCAGCGATCATCGGTACCAGATCTTTGCGCCAGTCCTTGGCCAGCTCCACCACTTCATCATACTCTACGGCATCGGCTTTGTAGTATTCCGTCAGCATAAAGTTGTGGTAAGCCAATAGTTCTTTGAGCTGAACACAGAAATCATCCCAGTTCTGCAAGTCGCCAAGTCGCAAACCGCGACGGGCAACCTTATCTTCATAGGCCGGGCCTATACCGCGCCCGGTTGTACCGATCGCTTTGCTGCCACGAGCCTTCTCACGCGCTTGATCTAATGCCACATGCACCGGCAGAATCAGCGGGCAGGCGGGTGAGAGACGCAAGCGCTGGCGCACGGGTATACCCGCCGCTTCCAACTCAGCCATTTCTTTTGCCAATGCTTCTGGCGACAACACTACGCCATTACCGATCAGGCAAGTGACTTCGGGACGCAACACACCAGACGGAATCAAATGCAGCACAGTTTTAACGCCGTTGATCACCAGCGTATGGCCGGCGTTATGACCACCTTGAAAGCGCGCCACAAGCGCGACCTTTTCCGTCAGCAAATCGACAATTTTACCCTTGCCTTCATCGCCCCATTGGGTGCCCAGCACCACCACATTTTTACCCATTTGTGCCAATCCCATCCTTCCTCTAATGTCGTTTGCGGCCAATCGATGTTTGTTAGCCGCGATATGTCTCATTGCGGTTTAGAGCTTTTAGTTAGCGTTAGCGGCTGAAGCTCCCAGCTATTCTGTTGCTTATTGCGCACCAACTGACGGTTACAGCGCGCCAATATTTCATCACTATCACTATCAGGCATTGCAAAAATAACCACCTCTCCCTGGGCACGCAATGCTTGCACCTGCTGCCACAACTGCTGACAGTCCGTATCTGGCGCGTATATTGCCACAGGTGCTGTGTTTATAGTATTTGCCAAGTTATGAATAGCCTCCAGATCGGTGCTGAAACCTGTGGCCGGCCGATCACGGCCAAACACCGCACCGATACCGTTATAGCGCCCGCCGTTGGCCAACGCCTGACCACAACCTGGGGTGTAGGCGGCAAACACTAAGCCAGTCTCATAGTCGTAGCCGCGCGCTTCACTTAAGTCGAAAAATACGGTGATGGCAGGGTAGCGCTGCTCTAGGGCCTCCATTACCTGCTGCAATTCTTCCAAGGCGCGGTGCAATGCTGCGGGTGCGGCCGCATAAATAGTGCGCGCGCGCACCAGACATTGATGATCTCCCGCCAAGCGTGGCAAATTGCACAGCCACTCGGCACACAGTGGGTCGGCAACCTGTGCTGCTATCCAGCTTTCTATATCGGCCACGGCCTTAGTCTGTAGTAATGCGAACAGCTCATAACCCTGCTCAGGAGTCAGCCCGGCCGCCTCGGCCAAGCTGCGATAAATGGCGATGTGGCCGAGATCCAGGTGAATCTGATGCACCCCTGCTGCCAGCAGAGTTTCCACCAACAACGAGATGATTTCTATATCCGCCTGCAGGCTAGCTACACCAAACAGTTCGGCCCCAATTTGTATCGGCGCACGCGAGCCCATCGCGGTACGTGGGCGAGTGTAGAGAATCTGGCCGGCATAACACAGTCGATTGGCCCCTTCCCGAGGCAAACTGTGGGCGTCAATACGTGCGGCCTGGGGTGTCATATCTGCGCGAATACCCAGGCTGCGCCCGGAGAGCTGATCGGTCACGCGAAAGGTGCTGAGGTCGATATCCCGCCCCATGCCAATCAGTAGTGAATCGGTAAATTCCACCATCGGTGGAATAATCAGGGCATAGCCCCAGGCGTGATATAAATCCAGCAGAGTACGGCGCAGAGTTTCGATGCCTTTGGCACTCTCGGGCAATATTTCGGCAATGCCATCCGGCAGCATCCAGCGCTCGACTTGAGTCATGGTAAAAGTGCTCGATAATAAAAGTACAAGCGGGGTCTTGTTACATTCTTATGTGTATGAAGGCTAGGCTACCTACCTATTGCCTTTCATCTAAACGGTTAAGAATGCGAGACAATCACAGTTGTTGGATTATGCGGACGCAAATTTAAAAATCGGTGGATGATACTAGCCTAAAAAATGCCTGGGTGAAAGTGACAATAAACTTACCAAACTTTCTCAACTATGCACCAATTGCTTTCGATCTAGGTTGCGATAAGCCAAGGCTTCGTTGAGCTGCTCAGCGCCAATGGTGTCCTGCTCCGCCAGGTCGGCGAGAGTGCGTGCAACTTTTAATACCCGATGGTAACTGCGGGCCGAAAGCCCTAGCTGTGATACTGAGCGGCGCAGCATCTGCCCTTCAAGCTTACCGAGGCGGCAGTGATGTTCCAGTTCATTACTCTTTAACTGTGCATTAATTTTACGCTGCCGCTTCAACTGGCGAGCTTGCGCACGGGCAACCCGCTCCCGAACCCTCAGCGAAGTTTCACCAACAGAGGCATCCTGCAACTGGCTGGCATCCATACTGGCCACTTCCACCTGCATATCAATGCGATCCAGTAGCGGGCCGGAAAGCCGGCTGCGGTAGCGGTCTATTTGATCCGGCGTGCAACGGCAACGGGATTCTCCCAGGTAGCCACAGGGGCAAGGATTCATCGCCGCCACCAACTGAAAACAGGCAGGAAAGGTAACTTGAGCGCGGGCGCGAGCGATGCGCACCTCGCCATTTTCCAGCGGTTCTCGCAGTATCTCCAGTGCCTGGCGCGGGAATTCCGGCAACTCATCGAGAAATAGCACACCACGGTGGGCGAGAGAAATCTCCCCCGGCCGCGGTGTGCTACCACCACCTACCAGGGCCGTAGGGGAAGCGCTATGATGTGGGGCGCGAAACGGCCTTTGCTCCGGCTGTGGCAGGCCCGCGCTGGAATATATTGTGGCCACCTCGACAAATTCATGCCCAGAAAGCGGCGGCAATACACCGGGTAAACGGCTGGCGAGCATGGTCTTGCCGGTACCCGGCGGGCCGTAAAACAGCAGGTTATGCCCGCCACCAGCGGCGACTTCCAAGGCCCGACGCGCTTTCAACTGGCCGCGTACATCGGCCAGATCGGGGTAATGTGTAGGCTGTAACTGGGGCTTTTTCTCCGCGCAGGCCATGGGTTCTCGATCATGTAATTCGGCGCACACTCGCAGCAGTGAGTCCGCCACCTTAATAGGAGTTTCAAGTAATGCCGCTTCCTGGCCAGATGCCTGAGCCAACACCAAAGCGCGCCGGCTATTGTCACAAGCAATCGCCGCGGGCAAAGCGCCGGGCACCGAACGCAGCGCCCCAGTGAGAGCCAACTCTGCAATAAATTCGTACTTTTCCAAGACTTTGCCCGGCACTTGACCAGAGGCTGCAAGAATGCCAAGGGCGATTGCAAGATCATAGCGGCCGCCCTCTTTGGGCAGATCCGCCGGTGCCAAATTGACGGTGATGCGACGCTGGGGAAATTCAAAATGGCTATTAATGATTGCACTGCGCACCCGATCGCGGCTCTCTCGCACCGCCGCCTCCGGCAAACCGACGATATGAAAAGCTGGCAAACCATTGGAAAGGTGGGTTTCCACGGTGACCAGTGGTGCAGATACCCCCAGTTGGGCGCGGGTATAGGTTACCGAGAGGCTCAAGGGTTCATCCTAGATTTGGCCGACCGGTGTATTACTGCCGGCTCAGTCGTCAGTGTGGGTTGGCTTTGTATTGAGTTTTTGTTCTAGCTGCTGCACTTGTTGTTCGAGTTGCGCCAGCTTTTGTTGGGTGCGGCGCAAAATATCAGCCTGAATATCAAATTCCTGTTGCGATACTAGGGGCAATTTATTTAGCGCCGCTGCCAGCGCGTCGCGTAGGTCACTGCTGATGACTGTGCCTTGTTGGTGTAGTTCGTGGAGTAGTTGTTGTAGTTTGTCCCTAGCCACGCGCGGTATCCTGTCAAAAAATATAGTTTACTAACGCAGGATTGTAACTTTGAATGCTCAGATTGACAAAGCTTCGTGGCTTCAGTGTACCTCTGGATAACTTCAGTCTCTGCCGTTGGCCAGCAACGCCATTATGATTTCGGGTTGCCTTTCCTTTAATCTGTGGTGGCCCAGGCTTCTTTCAACCCAACGAGTTTACCCCTTCGTTGGGTAAACAAAAACCGATCCCAGTACTGGGATCGGTTTTTAATCGCAGTATCCCAATATAATGTTAGTTAGAAATCATATCTCGCGGTGAGTGCCACGTAGCGTGGGGCTTGCCAGGCAAGTGGCATATCGTAGGTATTACTGACAACATTTGGGGAATCGCGTACTTCTGCCACTCCTTCGATCTGCAATGGCTCCTGTTCGTTTGTGAGGTTGAACACGGTCATACTTAAACGTAGCTTTTCATCAAACATCCCTGGAGCATAGGTTAAGGCCACATCTACGCTATAAGTCCACGGAGTGGTCTCCTCCCCCGGTGGAGACCCCTTACCAAAACAAGTATGATAGCCAGAATCGTATCCTGAAGGGTCGGTTGGTTGGCCATCGGGGCCATCTATATTGTAAAAACCCAGGCAAGAAATTGGCACACCTGATTGAACTGTTGTATAGCCACTTAATAAAAGCTCTTCTGTCAGGGCGTAACTCCCCCGGAGCTTAAATACATGCCGACGATCATTCGTCAGGTAGCCATCAGAGAACTCCATCAACTCTACGGTATCCCAACTAGAAGTCTGGTTGATGTCACTTTGTCCAATATCAGACCGAACCTGCCCCTCATGATTCCCTTGCAGTTTGCTATAAGTGTAATCTATACGTGCCTCCCACCTACCGTCAAACGGACGCTCTATAAATAAATCTAGTGCTTGATACTCGCGTTTTAGCCCTGGCATACCGCCCCAATCTTCGGGGCTCATGGTAATCTGGGTATAAGTGCCATCCGGCTTACGATTTGCATCCAAATTGCTCAGATTAAAGGTATTGGTTTCACCAGGGTTGAACAAATAACAACCTCTGATATCGACCGTGGTGAAATCTGTGCCCTGTCGAGTCAACGCTTCTCTCAACCTAGGTGCATCGCACACATCATCGATTCCAGACTTGAGATCGCGAAAGGTGTACTTGGCACCGTAGAGCCAGTTGTCTCCCAACGTCTTCTGAAAACCCAAAATATACTCGTCCTGGTACATGTTCTCAATGTCTTCCGGGGCAAAGACTTTTGGATCTACGGGTTGGCCATATTCAAGATTAGTAGATACAGGGATCTCGCCAAGGGCTGTTAGACCGGTAGGGGCACCGTTTTCTGCAATACCGGTATAGGTGAAGTACTCATTCGTGAAAGTTGCAGATTCGGCACCGCGGATGGCCACAGCGTTGGGGATCGCGAGGTAGTAGCGGCCGGCATTAGCGAATAACTGAAGTGAGGCATCACCAAATACATCCCAGGATGCACCAAAGCGCGGCGCCCATTGATTATCGGACTCCAAGTAAGCATCGCCATTGCTGTTATAGTTGATGAACTTATCGTTACGAAGACCCAACGATAGCAAAAAATTTTCCGTTATTTGCCAGCGGTCTTCAATATAATAAGCCTCTTGTTCCATGCTCATATCTGCTACGGTTTCATAGATATAGTTTCTTACAAAATAACCCTCACCGCCCGGGGCTCCTACGGTGTATAGTTTGCCATCTGGGCCTATGGCATTTTCAATAATAGGTTTATTAATCCTGTCTGGAGCAGCTTGTGAATAAATCCATCTATCTATCAATTGATCCGTACCTTCACCTACGGCCTCGAACTCTACATTATCAATACCGAAAGACAGGGCATGATTGCCGAGCTGCCACTCCAAATTAATCCGTAATCCCTCAGTAGAATTTTCCGCATCGCGACCTTCATATCCTGCAGCACGATTTTGTACCGGCTTACCGCCATAAAACTCGTCTAGAATGCTTGGATCTTGTACATTAGTACTATTGATCTGGGGGTTGCCGTTGAGAAAGGGTTCCTCAAGGAAGCTGAAGTCACCACGGCCATATGTCGCGGTCAGCGTCAGGGTATCCGTTAAATAGCCAGTGTAGTTGAGAATATTGTAGTCGGCACGCTCTTTCTCAGAGTCAGGGAATGCATCTAGTAAGCGCTCCCCTCGGGTGCTTGTTAGTGGATCCCATTCACTATAGGTGCCATCTATGTCACGCTCTTCGCCCAAATAAGTGTATTCGAGCAGGTGGTTATCGGTGATATTCCAATCAAACTTAGCGTATATTTTAGAGGTTTCAAATTCGGTATTTGTTGACCTGAGTGCGCCAGCATTAACACCAGGTACAGCTTGACGTTCTTCTTCCTCAGTTTCAAGGGAAACGAATGCAAACAATTTATCATCAATCACTGAACCACTAGCGTAGAAACTATAAGTATTACGCCAGCTGGTGTCGTCGGCTCTGCGTCTATTTAGAGTACCTGCAAACTCCTTATTTTGGTATCCGTACTTCCCCGGCAAATTCTGATCTGGATAGTAAGAGTTGCGTTTGAGAGCTTTTGTACCTTTTGGCTCGAATCTAGTCTGGGCTCCGAATTTGAACTCATTGCTCCCACGTTGGCCGACTTGGTTAATCACACCGCCAGAAGAACGACCATATTTGGCCCCGTAACCACCAGTGAAGGTTTCCTGCTGAGCGAGCGCACCAAAAGGTAGATCGTAACCGCCGAGATTATTTATAGGGTTGATGGAGAGAAAACCATTGATATAATAGCTGTTTTCCGTAACGCCAGCGCCACCAAATGAAACGAAGTCGCCAAAATAGCCTCCGGCGCCGGCAATGGCTCCCGGGGCCAGCAAGGCAACGTTTTCGGCCGAAGGAAAAATCGGCATACGTCTCAACTCCTCGCTGGTAAGTACTAGGCGACTGTCGGTTAAGCTCGTATCAATATCGGGGGTAACATTGCTGCCAACGACTGTTATGTTTTCTATCAAAGCAGCGTCGCCACTGAAAGAAATGTTAGCTTCAGCGCCAATACGCACCGGAACATTGCGCGATCCGACCGTTTCGCCACCTTGTTTCGCAATGACAATATAGGAGCCGACCGGCAAAGAAGAAACCCGATACTGCCCCGATTCATCCACAGTAATAGTGCGATTAAAACCACTATTGTTGGTAATAGTAACCGTAGCCCCCTCGGGTGCGGAACCAAAGATACTGCCAGTGGTGCTCTGCGCCTGCACGCCACCCGCTATACACAGGCCAAGGGCTAGGCTCAGCGCCGATTTCCTAAAGCTGGATTTACGGTTACCTACTTTTAATTTTTTTGAAGAATAAATAAATCTTGGCATAGTTTTTTCTCTTATGTTTAAGTTGAACTTTTATTAAATACTGCCAATGCGAATGCCTTATAATTACAACAATTTAAAATGAACTCATCTGCGTCTTTAGAAGATTAATTATTGTGGTAAATTAACAAAAAACATTATGTACTTTAAAGCGACAATCCTTTGCAAACCAAGCAGCCATCACATTCAACTACACAAAGTTGCAACAAATAAATACTTTAATTCAAAAAGTCGCGTTTTTATTTAAAATAAAATTATTTTGTGCCACTTTTTTAAATTATTTTATTGGGAGCAATCCCCAGCCCTTTCAAGGTGAAATATTATACAATCTAAGCCGTTTTGGTCGAAAATTCATCAAATAATTTTCAAAAGATAGTATTTTCTCAACACGGCTTCAAAATACGCATTTGTTTTCAAGCAGAATCTCCGTTATGGCTTTCAGTGCAATTTTGAATCGTTTTATGGAACTCAGCCCCATCCCGGTCATGGCCAGAGCGTTGATTGAGCGGGTGCTAACGG
>JAHZJJ010000067.1 GCA_022600975.1 Gammaproteobacteria bacterium | reverse complement strand
TTTTTTCACTACCCGTACCCCAGTTGAGGTTGTAAGCTTCTGTCGGTTGATCACCTCGTGTACTTTGACCGTTATAACCCTCGAATGACAGCCCTTCAAATTCACGACGGAGGCGAATGTTAACTGTGCCGGCAATGGCGTCCGCAGCATATTTTGCCGAGGCCCCACTCTTTAATACTTCTACTTCGTCGACGAAGGCTAAGGGAATAGTGTTTAAGTCGACTGCTCTGCTGTCAAAACCGCTGTGAACAGTGCGCTTACCATTGATCAGCACTAGGGTATTGTTTGCCGGCAACCCACGCAGGCTCAGGTTAGTGCTGCCGTTGCTACTGTTGCTGAGCGATCTGGTGGCACTATTGCCAGAGACTGCGGGGTGAAATTTGAGTCGTTGGTTCAGGGTTTGGGTGCCACTGAGATTCAAGTCTATTCGTGTTAATACATCAATAGGCCCATAGCTGTTCAAGTTTCGATCACGGTGTAGCTGGGCACTGTGGCTTGTCACTACCACTTCTTCTATGGGGTTGCCAGAAGCCACTTTGGGTAATTTTTTAGCTGCTGACTCCGGCGTGACTTTGTGTGCTGGTTGACGTGGGATGACGGCGACTGCACGACGGCCAGTTTCGATAAAAGTAAGGGAAGTGCTTTGTAGTAGGGATTCCAGCATTGGGGCAAAGGTGCTGCCACTCGACTCGATATGCTGTTCTTCGATGGTAATGGTTGCAGCAGCTTCAGCTTGAATCAGTATCGAGATTCTGCACTGACGGCCGAGTGCCACCAGAGCGTGAGACAAGTTGCCGGCGGAAATTTGGACGCCATTTTTTGGACAGGCACCCGAGCTGGTTTGCGAAAATGTCAACAACCCTGCGAAAAGCGGGGTGGTCCAATACCGAGTGTTCAAGATGGTCTTTCTTATTTATGGTGCCAGCATGATTGGCAGCATGAAACACCTGTACCGTTTTAAAAGATTAACAAAGTAGAGGCCGAATTTTAAGAACTTACTATCTAAAGCCCAGACCCTAGCTCAATTCGGCCTGTCTGACAAGAAGGTCAGGTCGGGATCGCTGTTATTGAGATTGAGATGAAGGGCGGTGGCGATGGCGGATAATGCATTATCAGGGTTGGTGAGTTCAAAGGTACCAGACAGCTTTTTTGAACTCACATTGGGGGCAGCTACCACGGGAGTGTCCAGATATCGGTTAAGTTCCAGCAGCGCCTCAGCTAGGGGGATCTGCTCAAAAACCAATTGGCCTCGGGTCCAATCGATGGCTTGGTCTTCTGTAGTTTTGGCGATTTCACTGATACCGCTTTTGAAAACCTGTACCTTCTGGTTTTTGATTAATTTAACGGATTTTGGCCCTGAGCCGTTGGCAGATCGAGCTGCACTAACGGCAACGGTGCCACCAGTTACCGAAATCCGGACAGTATCCGTATTGCGCTCAACATTAAAGCGCGTACCGAGTACGCGAATGTTGGCGGCACCGGCGGCTACGGTAAATGGCCGCGAAATCTGCTTGATCACCTCAAAATAGCCTTCGCCGCGCAGTAATCGGCTACGACGCTCTGCGTTGTTAAAAGTGACAGCTAAGGATGAATTGACATTGAGGTGAACTTTAGAGCCATCTTCCAGTTTTATTGTGCGTGTTTCGCCTCTGCCAGTGGTGTATATTTGCTCTGTCGGCCTCTGCTTCAGCCATTGGTTGCCGACCCACAGCATGGCCATTAAGCCAGTGGTAACAAGGCCACCACCGATTAGCCGCTGGATAAAATTCCAAGCGTTTATACGGGTTTTATCGTTTGCGTCAGTTCCAAAGAGTGGCTTGCTGGGTTGCTTATGCGCTATAGCGCAGGGTTGGCTTTCTGGGTAGAGATCATTGATTGGCAAATGTGCGAGAGCTCCGAGATCTTCCCAGAGATCCAGCATATGCATAAATGCTTGGTGATTGGCCTCTGATTTTGCCAGCCAGACAGCGAAACTTTGGCGGTCAGCGGCGTTCAATGTATCTGAACGTAGACGGGCAATCCAGGCACAGGCGGTTTCATCCCGGTGCTCAGCGTTTGCATCTTGTAAGCTTTGGATGTTCACCAATAAAGCACCTTGAGACTAGTGTTGATCGTTGCGTAGCTTTGCTGCACTTCTTTTTTGAGTGTTGGTAGAAGGCAGCTACAGTTTTCGTGGGCGTAGGTTGATGAGGTTTGATGCAGTCTTCTTTTCCTTATTCTTAATTCTTAGAGACCTAGTAATCCGATTAGCAACCCAACTATAACAACAAAGACGATTGTATGGCCTTTTTCATCAACTCGATTTGTTGTGTCAATTGGACACACAAAGATACTTCTCAATAGGCGTTGCAAAAATTTGCTTAACTATCGGCCATGTTGTGCCGACAAGCCTTCAGTGCCTGCAATATATATTTCTCC
This sequence comes from Gammaproteobacteria bacterium, assembly GCA_022600975.1. Taxonomy (GTDB): domain Bacteria; phylum Pseudomonadota; class Gammaproteobacteria; order Pseudomonadales; family Cellvibrionaceae; genus Microbulbifer. Next base: position 16,759 of record JAHZJJ010000067.1, on the reverse strand, counting down.
ACACTGCTCACGGAAATATGCATTTCCCGGGCAATCTGACTGTATGATAACCCCCTGACTCGGTGCAACAGAAAGGCCTGGCGGCATTTGAGGGGCAGGTTGTCCATGCTGTCGTAAATTGCCTGCAGGCGTCGCTTAGCGGCCAATACTCGCTCCGGTGATGGGCCGCTGGCGCTGTCGCTATCGCAGCGCTCATTAATTTGCTGTTGATTGACATAGGCAGCGTGCAATTTCCCTCGGCGCAGTTGATCCACAGCTAAATTGTTGGCAATTTGAAACAGGTAGGCGCGTGGGTTATCGAGATTCGTGTTATTGCTGAGCTTTTGTAGGCGTAGATAGGCATGCTGAGCGATATCCTCTGCATCTTCGGTGTTGCGAACAATGCGTGCGACAAAACGTACCAGAGACTGACTGTGATCGAGAAATAACTTTTCCAGAAGCGTCCTGTGGACTTTATTCATTAGGCAACCAAAGTTTCATACGGCAACCGCGCTTATCGTTTTTTTGAGCATAGTGCAGTTATAACACAGGGTTATGCTTACAAGCGAGTTAGGTAGTGATCAGCTTGACTAAGTACAGTGGTCTCTTTTGTTCAGGGATATCGGTATAATGACGCTACAGGGTGTATTTTGCGCTGTGTAGCTAAGCTACGCAGCTTATCGTTTGGGGGCTGGAATGGTATTTACTTGGACGATTTACAGTCTGGTTTAAAATACCGCGATTTGTGCCATTGGGTACGGAGAACGAATGAGTTATCAAGTGCTGGCCCGCAAATGGCGGCCGCGATTATTTCGGGAGATGGCGGGACAGGAGCATGTGTTGCGGGCGCTGATCAACGCGCTTGATAACAATCGCCTGCACCATGCCTATTTATTTGCCGGTACCCGCGGGGTTGGTAAAACTACCATTGCGCGGATTCTGGCGAAGTGTCTCAATTGCGAAGTCGGTGTTAGTTCTGAACCCTGTGGCCAGTGCTCGGCCTGTAATGAGATTGTCGAAGGCCGCTTTGTCGATTTGATTGAAGTGGATGCCGCCTCCCGCACCAAAGTAGAAGACACCCGTGAATTGCTTGAAAACGTTCAGTACGCGCCCACTAGGGGTCGCTATAAGATCTACCTGATCGATGAAGTGCACATGCTCTCTAACAGCTCGTTTAATGCGCTGCTGAAAACGCTGGAAGAACCGCCTGCGCACGTTAAATTCTTGCTGGCAACTACTGACCCACAAAAACTGCCAGTCACGGTATTGTCGCGCTGTTTGCAATTTAATTTGCAAAACATGAGTCCGGAGCGGGTGGTTGAACGCTTGCGTTTTGTACTTGAACAAGAACTGGTGCCCTTTGAAGAGGGCGCCTTGTGGCAGCTCGGCCGCGCCGCCGACGGCAGTATGCGCGATGCCATGAGCCTCGCCGACCAGGCCATAGCTTTTGCTGGCGGCAAGCTCAGTGAAGTGGAAGTGCGCACTATGCTGGGCAGTTTGGATACTGGGCTGGTGTGGAAACTGATGAGCGCACTGACACAGGAGAACCCTGTAGCATTGTTTGCGGCAGTGGAGGAATTAGCTCAGCAGGCGCCGGACTACAGTGCTGCACTGGCAGAAATTGCTGCCAGCTTGCACCGCGTTGCCATTGCTCAAGTATTGCCTGAGGCGGCGGACAATGCGCTGGGGGATAACGAACAACTGCAATATCATGCGGCCAATATGGCCCCGGAAAATGTACAATTGTATTATCAGATGGCGCTATTGGCGCGCCGCGATCTGCCACTGGCACCGGATCCTCGCAGTGGCTTTGAAATGGCACTACTCCGCATGTTGGCATTTAAACCGCAGGGGGTAGCCAGTATTCCCACAACCAAGTTGGCGGCAGCCGTTGATACCAGTGTTGCGGCGAGTGAAGTGCCGGCTGGGAAAACGAAGCTTACATCATCGCAGGGGTCAGAGCTTGTGGAATCGACACAGACTCCCGTTATCAGTGCTTCCGCCGCCCAAATGGAAGCTACAGCGAATGGCAAGTCTACAATCGTGGTGTCTTCGGAAGATTCGGTTGCGGCAGTTTCGCGCGCGCAGAAACAGGCAACGGTAAATGAAGTGAGAGCGGCCTCCGTGCCACCCAGTGCCGCCTTGAGCGCCTCTGAGCTTAAAACATTGGACAACCAAGCAAATGAAGCGCCCAAACAGTTTCTAACAGCCAACTTAGTCTCGTCATCGCCAAACGATAAACGACAGGCAATTCGCGAGCAGCTTCAGCGTCAGGTGGCAGCAGTACAGCCGGATGCGCCGCTACAGACGGCGGCGCCTGCAGGCAGGGCTGAAACTTCAGCAGCGCACCTGGAAGCGTTAACCCCCGATAGCTGGCCGACACTGTACAGCCAGTTGGAAATTAGCGGCATTCTGCATTCTATTGCCTCGTATCTCGAGTTGACAGGCCGCGACGACAATACACTGTTCTTTACCTTGGACGAGTCCTTTAGCAGCCTTTATGACGATGCCTATCAGCGCCGTCTGGCTGCTGTACTGAGCGATTTTTTTCAACACCCCTGTACAGTACAGATTCAAGTGGGCACAGTGCGCGGTGGTACTCCGGCGCGATTGGCCGCTGCAACCCGAGAGGCGCGATTTGCCGCCGCTTGCGAGGCGTTGAATCGGGACCCGTTGGTGGGAGAACTGAAGGCTGAACTGGGTGCACAACTGGTGCCCGAATCGGTGGAATATTTAGACTGATATTGCCGTTAAAGGCAGTGTAATTAACTTTTAACGACTGGCACCGCGGAGAAGTAGATATGAAAGATTTGGGCGATTTAATGAAACAAGCTCAGAGTATGCAGGCCGATATGACAACGCGCATGGATAAAATGCGCAAGGCACAATCAGAGCTGCGGGTGCAGGGTGAATCAGGTGCTGGAGTCGTCAAGGTGACGATGAGTGGTAACTATGAAGTGACGGAAATTAAAATTGATCCAAGCCTAGCCAATGAAGAGCTGGATATGCTCGAAGACTTATTGGCGGCAGCGGTGAATGATACAGTGTATAAAGTAGAGGAACAGGCACAAAAACTACAAAAAGAGTATATGGGAGGCCTGATGCCTAACATGAAATTACCAGAGGGTTTCAAATTTCCTTTTGGGTGATTTTGTTGAGATTTTTATGTGTTTTGATAAAGCTTTTGCCGGCCTCAACTGAGACCTCCTATGTTCAGCCCTTTAATTGACGAACTCATTGGTGCGCTGCGCTGTTTGCCTGGTGTGGGGCCTAAGTCTGCTCAGCGAATGGCCATGTATCTGTTAGAAAAAGACCGCAAGGCTGCCGAATTACTAGCCAGTACTTTGCAGCAGTCGGTGGCAAAGGTCGGACGTTGTAAATTATGCCGCACGCTGACGGAGCAAGAAATCTGTACTCTGTGCGCCAATAGTCGCCGTGACAGCAATATATTGTGTGTTGTGGAGACACCCGCAGATGCACTGGCGATTGAGCAGGCGGGCAATTTTCACGGCCGCTATTTTATTTTGCATGGTCATCTATCGCCGATCGATGGCATTGGCCCTGCAGCATTAGGGCTGGATTGGTTACAGCAGCGTCTGGCTACTGAATTGGTCAAAGAGTTGATAATAGCAACTAACCCCACCGTTGAAGGCGAAGCGACAGCGCAATTCATTGCTGAGCGGGCGCGGGAAGGAAGTGTTGAGGTGAGCCGTATTGCCCACGGCGTGCCTATTGGGGGGGAGTTGGAATATATCGATGGCGGCACCCTGGCTCACGCATTTAACAGCCGGACGACATTTTAATGGAGCACTTAGCACAACCAGATCTCGATCCAGTTTGGGTTGATAATGAACAACAACTGATAAAATTGTGTGTTCAATGGCGCGAACAAAAAGCGCTGGCGCTAGACACAGAGTTTATGCGCACCAAGACCTTTTATCCTCTGCCGGCACTGGTTCAAATTAGCGATGGTAAACACTGTTATTTAATCGATAATCTGGCGATTAAAAATTTACAGCCGTTGCACGACTTGATGCTGGATACCCGATTGATCAAAGTTGTTCATGCTTGCAGTGAAGACTTGGAGACCCTGCATCGATTACTGGGTATTATTCCCGAGCCGATTTTTGATACTCAGATTGCCGCTGCGCTCACCGGCCTGGGCGCTGGGCTCGGCTATGCAGCGCTGGTCAATCAATTGTTGCAAATAGAGTTACCTAAAAGTGAAACTCGCTCAGACTGGTTGCAGCGTCCCTTAAGTGAGGCGCAAAAAAAGTATGCAGCGTTGGATGTGGCTTGGTTGTTGCCGATTTACCAGCTTCAACTGGCAAAGCTGCAACAAGCTGGGCGTTTGCAGTGGCTGCAAGAGGACTGTACAGCGTTAATTGCCAATGCGCGCAATCCACAAGCTACAGAACTCTATTATCGTAATCTAAAAGGTGCCCGCCATTTAAATAGGAAACAGTTGGCGGTATTACAGGATATTTGTACCTGGCGAGAAGGGGAAGCGCGACTACAAGATATACCGCGCAACCATTTGTTAAAAGAAAGTGTCTGTCTGGCGTTGGCAGAGAAAATGCCCAAGTATTTGGCTACTCTAGCGCAACCAGGTTTGGAAGGGAAAACCTTGCGCCAGTACGGGAATAGATTACTGCAATTGATTGAAGTTGCCGCAGTGCGTACTGAGCTACCGAAACCGCTACCACAGCCTCTCAATCGTGAGCAGGGTGTGCAGCTTAAGCAATTGCGTGAAAAAATAAATCAGTTGGCTCGCAACCAGCAGATACCAGTAGAAATCCTGGTGCGTAAAAAGGAGTTGGAGGCCATGTTACAAGGGCCTAAACCGTATCTACAAGGGCGTATGTTGGGTTGGCGGCGGCAGATTGTTGGCCAACCATTGCTCGACTATATCGCTAAACTGGGTGGAAACCATGAGCATACTCTGTGATATTTACCGCAGTTGTCAGAAGTCAGATATGTATCTGTATATTGCCAAACAGCAGGGGCTGACTTGTGCGCCCCAAGAGCTGCTTAAACTGTTCGGCACACCGGCACATGTAACCACTTTGCTACTCACACCAGAGCGCAGGCTTGCGCGGGCAGAAATAACCAAGGTACTGCATGATATACGCGAGCGAGGGTATTATTTGCAGATGCCGTTGCTTGAAAATGATGAAATGAGTGTAATGGCAGCTCGTAACAGCAAGTTGCCGCGGTGATCGTGATCGGTAAAACCAGAGCGAAAAGCGTACGTTAACCTCAAGCCCTGGTAGTGGCTGATTTTAAGGGAACAAATAGACTATGGCGAAAGATTTTCAGCTTGCCTGGATGCTTTATGCGTTGGCCACTGTGGTTTTATTAGCCGCTGCTTGGTGGTTTATGCGCAATTGGCGTAAGGTTTGGTTGCGCCACTATTTTTTGTTAACGATGGCAGCGGTGTTGCTGGTTCCGGCTTATGGTCGAGCACCTGATGGGCCGTCTATGCCGGTGTTGCCACTGTTTATTTATCAGTCTTTATTCGAGGAGAATGGCGCCAGCCCCGAGGTGTCTGCAAATTTGGTATTTGCCATTGTTGGAAGTTTGTTGGCCACACTGGTTTTAGGGATTTTGCGCTGGATGATGTCAAAGCTTAAAGGCTACCACAGAGCATAGTGGCGCTTTGTTAGATTTAATTCAGCGCTGACGGGAGTTGGTAAGAAAAATATATAAAGGCTTACTTACAAGCCGTATTTTTACCACAGTAACTACAGACGTGCAAAGAGCATCCGTTGGTATAAATTCCCAGGGTTCGAATCTACCCATAAAAAATTATTTTATGGGTAGGCGTTAGCATTTCTATCGGCTTACTTATGTTTGCTTTGGCAGCGGCGTGGCAATCAATTAATATAGCCGTTGGTGCGAAACCCTGAATAGGCTTATGTAGCATAGAGCAATATTGGAGCAATAATGAAATTTAACGGCACAGCGAATTATGTAGCTACTGAAGATTTACAGTTGGCAGTAGACGCCGCTATTACCCTGCAGCGCCCGTTGTTGATTAAAGGGGAGCCTGGCACTGGTAAGACATTGCTAGCGCAAGAGGTAGCAGACAGCCTCAGTATGAAGTTGATACAGTGGCATATTAAATCGACGACTAAAGCACAGCAGGGTTTGTACGAATACGATGCGGTATCGCGCCTGCGAGATTCGCAACTGGGGGTAGACAGGGTTCACGATATCCAGAACTACATAAAACCCGGCAAGCTTTGGCAAGCTTTTGCGGCAGATGAGCGTGTAGTGTTGTTGATTGACGAGATAGATAAAGCCGATATTGAATTTCCCAATGACTTGTTGGTAGAGCTCGATCGCATGGAATTTTTTGTCTATGAAACGGGTGAAACGATTCAAGCTAAGCATAGACCAGTCGTTATTGTGACCTCAAATAATGAAAAGGAACTTCCTGATGCTTTTCTGCGCCGGTGTTTTTTCCATTATATTAAGTTTCCAGATCGTGCAACCATGGATAAGATTGTCGAAGTACATTTTCCGCACATCAAGCGAGAAATGGTGTCCGAAGCGATAACTACTTTTTTTAAACTACGCGACGTTCCCGGTTTAAAAAAGAAGCCGTCCACCTCTGAATTGATTGACTGGCTAAAACTACTGCTGGCAGATGATATCCCCCAAGCGGTATTAAAAGACCGCGATGCTACCTCGGCGATACCACCACTCTGCGGCGCCTTGGTTAAAAGTGAGCAGGATCTGCACATGCTTGAGCGACTGGCCTTTATGAGCCGCAGGGAAAATCGTTAAATCATGTTGATTGGATTTTTTCTAAACCTGCGGCAATTCAAATTGCCAGTGTCTATTTCAGAGCTGCTGCTGTTACTGGAGGCACTACAACAGCGCCTGGTGTATGCCAGTATCGATGACTTTTATCAGCTTGCACGCACCTGTATGGTTAAGGATGAAAAGCATTTCGACAAATTTGATCGCGCTTTTTCTGCATATTTTAAAGATCTGGAGTCTTTTGATGCGGAGCTTGAGCAGGTAATTCCCGAGGATTGGGTGCGCACGGAATTTTTTAGGCAACTGAGTGCTGAAGAAAAAGCTAAAATAGAGCACCTCGGTGGCCTTGAAAAATTGCTTGAAGAGTTTCATCGGCGCCTTGAAGAGCAGAAAAAACGCCACAGTGGTGGCAACCGCTGGATTGGCACCAATGGCACCAGTCCGTTTGGCAATAGTGGTTATCATCCCGAAGGAATTCGTGTTGGCGGCCAGAGCAAAAATCGTTCAGCGGCCAAGGTGTGGCAACAGCGTCAGTTTAAAAATCTTGATGATAGTGAAAGTTTGAGCAGGCGCAATCTTCAGTTGGCGCTACGCAAACTACGCAAATTTGCTCGCACCGGTGCTGCTGAAGAATTGGATCTGGAAGATACCATTCGCTCGAGCGCGCACAATGGCGGATTACTCGATATCAAAATGGTGCCAGAGCGTCACAATGCGGTAAAGGTGCTGATTTTTTTTGATGTGGGAGGTTCAATGGACCCCTATGTACGGCTTTGCGAGGAGCTCTTCTCTGCTTGCCGTACGGAGTTTAAAACTCTGCAATACTTTTATTTTCACAACTTTATTTATGAGCGGGTGTGGAAAGACAACAGTCGGCGGCAGAATGAGATGACACCGCTGCTCGACGTGTTACGCACTTACGGTAAAGATTACAAAGTGATTTTTGTCGGTGATGCTGCCATGGCTCCTTACGAAATCAGCAGCCGTTATGGCAGTGTCGAGTATATGAACGAGGAGCCAGGTGCAGCCTGGATGGCGCGTATTATGCAAGTCTATAGTCGTTTAGTATGGCTGAACCCCATTGCCGAGGAACGCTGGCAGTACACTGCCAGTGTCGGCCAGGTGCGGCATTTAATTAATGATCGTATGTATGGGATGACGCTGCAGGGTCTAGATAAAGCGGTCAGGTATTTGAGTAAAGGCCGCTGATTTATCTCGGTCGCGTGCCCTCGTGGTCTGCAGTAATGCTAATCTCCTCCTTGGCGGTCTGTATGATTTCAGAGTGTTTCTGCTCTGCACCGTGCATCCAGTCCACCAGCTTGTCGCGAATAAAGAATAGGATAATACCCGCAGTAATCGCCGCAATGGCAACTCCGGCAAACGTTGCGAGAGGGCCGGATGTACTGACTAGCTGACCAATTTCTGCTGCGCCTTTATTGGCGATGCCGATAAAAGCAAACCACAACCCCATCATAAAAGAGACATAGCGCAGTGGCGATAATTTGGTCACCATGGATAAACCGATAGGAGAGAGGCACAACTCGCCGATGGTGTGGAGTATATAGGCGGCTATCAGCCACCAGATACTAGCTTTAATGGTTTCTGTGTCGCCGATTTGCAGTGCTGCACCAATCATGGAGACAAAGCCGAGGCCAAGAAAAATCAATCCGAGGCTAAATTTCGCCGGCGATCTAGGTTCGCGATCGCCGAGTCCCACCCAGATACTGGCGACAATCGGCGCTAGAATGATAATGAATACTGGGTTGACCATTTGTAGCCAACTGGCGGGGAGTTCCCAGTTGCCAACGGTTAGATCGGTATGATTTTTAGCAAACAGATTCATGGAGCCGGCGGCCTGTTCAAAACCGGCCCAGAAGAAGACGGTAAAAGCCCCAAGAATAAGGATAACTTTAATGCGATCGCGCTCCTCGGGGGTCAACGGTGAGCGTGGTTTGCTCTCACGTGCTGGATTCAACTTGGCGGAGGGTTGGCGTCCGATATCGCCGAGGTAGCGATCAGCCTGGGTAATTTGCAATATTAACCCCAATAACATACCGATACCGGCGGTCAAAAATGCCAGCTGATAGTCAACTTTTTCACCGATCCAGCCGATCAGCAGATAGCCAAATATCGAACCTAGATTAATGCCCATGTAAAAGATGGTGTAGGCGCTATCGCGGCGTTTATCGCCTTCTTTGTAGAGATCTCCTACCAGCGTGGAAATATTGGGCTTAAAGAAACCATTGCCGGAGATTAACAACCCGAGCCCCACCCAGAGCATTGGCAGTTGACTGCCACGAGGTAGCCAATCGTGGGGGAAGCCCAAAGCAAACAACCCCAGCATCATCAATACACCACCGATAAGAATACAGCGACGCTGGCCCCAGAGATTGTCAGCTATCCAGCCACCGAAGATGGGGGTCAGATAAACCAACATCATATAATAACCGAGATAACCCAATGCTCTGGATTGCAACTCGGCCGTCGACAGATCACCCCAGCCAAATTCGTTAGCCGTTGTGGCTTGGGTCAAATAAAAAATAAAGATGCCACGCATGCCGTAATAGCTAAGGCGTTCCCACATCTCGGTGCCAAATAGTACAAATAAGCCCTTTGGGTGGCCGAGCAGGGTGCCCGCAGCCTCGGGAGGCTGCGGGCCGGCCTTGGGCTCTGGATCTTGCATTCAGACACTCCTGGTACCAGAGTTGGTGTTGTTGCACAGGGTTAGCATTATTTATGTAGAAAATAATGTCATTGGCCTGAGTATAGCCAAGCTGTAAGTTATATCGGTTTCGGCTATTTGAAGCGAGTGTTTCTGTAAATATCTGTAACAATGACGCCCTGAGCGTATAATCCGCGGTTTGCTATTGTCCCTAGAAATATGACTACCGTTGAAATCGAAGTGCTGTTAAATCAGCTTGAACATGCGCTTTCGGAATGCATGATGCGCGATCGTGTACGCCTAAAAAATACTTTGGATACTACGCGCCGCCGTTCGTCACAAGGTAAGCCTTGCGACCGTGAACTGGCCCGGCTGCGCGATCAGATAGCTGCTTCCAACCGACGGTTAATACAACGTCGGCAGAAGCTGCCGCAAATCACTTGGCAGGAAAATCTGCCGATGGTAGCGCGGCGAGAAGAAATTGCACAATTGATTGCCAAGCATCAGGTTGTTGTGGTGGCGGGAGAAACCGGCTCTGGCAAGACCACTCAGCTGCCGAAAATTTGTCTTGAATTAGGCCTTGGTGTCAGCGCACAAATAGGACATACACAACCTCGGCGCATCGCTGCGCGGTCGGTGGCTAATCGTATTGCCGAAGAGCTCAATCAGCCCCTTGGTGAGGCTGTAGGCTATCAGGTGCGCTTTAGTGACCAAAGTGGTGAGCATACCCATATCAAGTTGATGACTGACGGCATTTTGTTGGCGGAGATTCAGCGCGATCCATTGTTGTTGAATTACGACACATTAATTATCGATGAGGCCCACGAACGCAGCCTGAATATTGACTTTCTGCTGGGCTACCTGAAAACCCTGCTGCCGAGACGCTTGGATTTAAAACTAATTATTACCTCGGCAACGATCGATTTAGATAAATTTTCTAAACATTTTAACCGCGCGCCGATTATTGAAGTTTCTGGTCGGACACACCCGGTCACCATTCACTATCGCCCACCGATCGATAAAGATACAGATTTAAGTGAGCAAATACTTCAGGCCGTAACAGAACTGCTGCGAGAAGAGAAATCCAGCCCCAAGCGTGGGGGCGATATTTTGGTTTTTTTGAGCGGTGAACGAGATATTCGCGAGTGCGCCCGTGTGTTGAGAGAAGCGCAGCTGCCGCATTTGGAAATACTGCCTCTGTATGCACGTTTGAGCCTAGCAGAACAGGCGCGGATATTTGGGGGGCACAAGGGACGGCGTATTGTGTTGGCCACCAATGTGGCGGAAACTTCTCTTACAGTGCCGGGTATTCGTTATGTGATTGATCCTGGTACAGCGAGAATCAGCCGCTACAGTTACCGCAGCAAAATTCAGCGTTTGCCGGTTGAAGCGATTTCCCAGGCCAGTGCCAATCAGCGTGCTGGCCGCTGTGGGCGGGTCAGTGCTGGGGTATGCATTCGTCTTTATGAAGAGAGTGATTTTAATCAGCGAGCAGAATTTAGCGATGCAGAAATTTTGCGCACCAACCTTGCGGCGGTCATTTTACAGATGTTGCAACTGCAAATTGGTGATATCCGCGATTTTCCGTTTGTCGATCCGCCAGATACGCGCTTGATTAATGATGGTTATAAATTGCTGCAAGAATTGCAGGCCCTCACAGCAGATGGCACTGTGACTGCGACCGGTCGCGCGTTGGCGCGTCTGCCCCTGGATCCACGGCTCGGACGCATGCTGTTGGCGGCCGGACAGTGTGGCAGTCTGCGAGAACTTTTGATTATTGTTAGTGCCTTAGCGGTGCAAGATCCCCGCGAGCGTCCGACAGAAAAGCGCGGGGCGGCGGATGAAAAACACCGACAGTGGCAGCATCAACAGTCAGATTTTTTAGCCTTGGTCCATCTGTGGGATGGATTTGAGGTCGAGCGCCAGGCGCTCGGCCAGAACCAGCTGCGCAAGTGGTGCCAGAAAAATTATTTGTCTTGGTTGCGCATGCGCGAGTGGCGTGAAATACACCATCAGTTGAAACTGGCTATTGCTGAACTGAAATTAACTGTAAACCAGCAAGCGGCTGATTATCAGGCGGTACATCGCGCCATTATATCGGGGCTATTGGGCAATGTCGGTGTGCGTGGAGAAAACAAAGAGTTTCTCGGTTGTCGCAATCGGCATTTCCATATTTTTCCCGGTTCCAGCCAATTTAAAAAACCACCAAGCTGGGTAGTGGCGGCACAGCTTTTGGAAACCAGCCGCCTGTTTGCACTGACAGTAGCTAAAATAGAGCCCGATTGGATTCTTTCCTGTGCTGAGCATTTAGTAAAGCGCAATTATTTTGAGCCCCACTACGATGCCCGTTCCGGTGCGGTAATGGCCTTTGAAAAAGTTACCCTGTATGGACTGGTATTGGTACAAAAAAAACGGGTGCATTATGGCAGACAGGATCCAACAACAGCGCGGGAAATTTTTATTCGCCAGGCATTGGTGGAAAAAAGGTACCGTGGCAAGGGAATATTTTTTACCCACTTTTGTCAATTGCTGGATGAGCTGGAAATGCTGGAGGCCAAATCCCGACGCCGAGATATTGTTGCCGATCAGCAAGTGGTCTATCAGTTTTTTGATGAGCTGCTGCCGCAGAATATTGTCAACCTGGCGGGTTTTGAGCGTTGGCGAAAACAGGTAGAACAGCAGCAGGCACAGCTGCTATTTATTCCTCGGGAGCTGTTGATGCAGCAGGATGCCAGCCACGTTGGAGAAGCGCAGTTTCCCGATACGTTGTCAATTAATGGTATTGAATATTCACTCAGTTATCATTTTGCCCCTGGTGAAGTAGACGATGGTGTCAGTATACAGGTGCCTGTGGGCGCGCTGCATCAGTTGCCCGAAGCGCGGTTACAGTGGTTGGTGCCGGGCCTGCTGCGAGAAAAATGTATAGCCCTGGTTAAGGCGCTACCCAAAAGCTTCCGTAAATTCTTTGTGCCGGTGCCGGGAACAGTAGACAAGGCGCTGTTGGGTATCATCAGCAGTAAGTGCGATACGTCACTGTGGCAGGCACTGGCGCTTGAATTAAAACGTCAAACCGCGCAAACACTGCCGGAAAAGACTTGGCAGACAGTGGAGCAGTCCCTGGAAGATTTTTATCGATTTAATATTCAGGTGGTGGATGAAGTTGGGAATCTTTTGGATCAAGGGCGAAATCTTACTGTGCTCCAGGCTCGTTATCGGGATCAAATACAACGGGAGCTGACCACTGCCGGCAATGATTTTGAGCGCGAGGGGATTGTACGCTGGGACTTTGGAGCCCTGCCTGCGACTCACCAGATCAAACGGGGCGGGCTTAAACTGCGCGCCTACCCGGCTTTGGTGGCGGCAAAAGACAGTGTAGCGTTGAAGCTATTTGATAATTTGGCCGCGGCTCAATGCCAGAGTCGACTGGGCATTTGTCGGTTGGCATTATTGCATATGCCAGAAGGGGTAAAATATTTGCGCAAGGAGCTATTGCGAAGCAATGAATTGGTTTTGAGCGCGGCGGATCTCGGCCGTCGGCAGGAGGTCGTGGAGGATATTATGCTTTCGGCCGCGCGCGAGCTATTTTGGGGCACTGAAAACTGGCCAAGTAGTGAAGAAGATTTTTTACAGGCATTAACAAAGCGCGATCAGTTGGTATCCGTAGCGCAAGATATTGGCTCATTGCTCGTAAAAATACTGGGCCAATTAGTACCTTTGCGCAAGCAGATTAAACAGCAGAAAAATCTTGCTCAGGCTTTGATGGTAGCCGACATTCAGCGGCAGTTGAGAGGGCTTTTTTATCGCGATTTTTTATTTGCTACACCCCTCGCTTCACTGCGTCAGTATGGTCGATATCTCAAGGGCATTGAATTGCGACTGGAAAAATCCGAGCAAAACACCAGTAGAGATAGGCGCCTGCTAGCAGAATTTCAACAAGTTGAAGCACCATTTACAGTGCTGAATGAAAAAATTTCGCATTTGCAGTTGGCGAGCATCTTGCCGCTACAGGAGTTTCGCTGGATGCTTGAGGAGTTCCGCATTTCACTCTTTGCCCAACCCCTTAAAACCTTAATGCCGGTGTCGGCCAAGCGCTTAGATAAATTTTGGCATGAAATTGAACGATCCAATATAGATGGCATCACAGAGTCGTACTGAGGCAATTTTACATGCATGCGCCGACGCTGACAGGGCAATGCCAGCGATGCAGTGTGAGAAATTGTGGTGTACAGCGACTACTATTTAGTAAACGCGACTCTGGTAGAGAGTTTTCATGTTAATCTTTCCAGCGTTGTAGAGTTTGCTTTTTAGGTGGCCAGGTTCCGGTGTTTAGAAGCTTTGGGAGCCAAGGTCAGGTGTTTAGTGAGTTTTTTTAATTAGGAGAGTCATTATGACTAAAAAGAATTTACCCCTGGCTGCTGCTGTAGGTGCAGCCTTCTTAGCTTCAGCGACACTTAGCGTTGCTGCCAATGCTAACCCTTTTACCGCTACGGAATTATCTTCCGGATACAATCTTGCCATGCTTGATTCTCACAAGAACCAAGAAGGTAAATGTGGTGAAGGAAAGTGTGGTGAAGGGAAAAAAGGGGAAGGTAAGTGCGGTGAAGGAAAGTGCGGAGAGGGAAAAAAGGGAGAAGGTAAGTGCGGTGAAGGAAAGTGTGGAGAGGGAAAAAAGGGAGAAGGTAAGTGTGGCGAAGGAAAGTGTGGTGGTCACTAGGGCCTGGGCTTGAAGTGATTGAACACCACAGAGAAAGTAGCGGGGGTTCTTCGGGGCTCCCGTTATTTTTCTTGCCCACTAATCTAGAGGTAATATTCCGGATAGAACGCTTAGATTATGACTAAAGTGGTGGCGAAAGAGTTTCCTGTGTTAGGCGCGGGCCTGGGTCTGCGGCGTTCCATGCACAATGAAGAGATTACTGCTGCAGCGGTGGATTTTCTCGAGGTTGCGCCGGAGAATTGGATCGGAGTTGGCGGCCGTTATGGGCGTTGGTTGCGAGAGTACACGGAGCGCTTTCCGTTTGTGATTCATGGCTTGTCGCTATCTATCGGCGCGCCAACAGCATTAGATGAGACACTTGTTAAGTCTATTAAACAGTTTATCAAAGATCACGATATTCGCTGTTATAGCGAGCACTTAAGTTATTGTTCAGACCACGGCCATTTATACGATTTGTTGCCTATTCCTTTTACTGAAGAGGCGGTGCGCTATGTTGCAGCACGTATTCGTCGGGTGCAGGATATACTCGAGCAGCAAATTGCTATGGAGAATGTTTCCTATTACGCTGCTCCGGGGCAGGAAATGGATGAAATCAGCTTTCTCAATGCAGTGCTTGAGGAAGCGGATTGCGGCTTGTTGCTAGATGTTAACAATATTTATGTTAATGCCATTAATCATCGTTATGATCCGCTGGAGTTTTTAAACCAGTTGCCAACCGAGCGTATCCGCTATGCACATGTGGCCGGTCATTTTGATGAGGCGGAAGACCTTAAAGTAGACACTCATGGAGCTCCAGTCATTGACCCCGTGTGGCACCTGTTAGAGCAAGCTTATGCTCGCCATGGCCCCGTGCCAACGCTTTTGGAGCGAGACTTCAATATACCGCCAATAGTGGAGCTGCTGGGCGAGGTGATGCATATTCGCAGTATTCAAGCGCAATATTCTGATTTTTCGCCCGCTGGAATACCCACCGTGAACCATGAGTTGGCGTATGTCAAAAATCGAGCATGAGCAAGCAACAGCAGGCTTTCAAAATGTGCAGCTAAATTTTGCTGCACATTTGCGCGCACCAGATGAAATTGCCCCGCCCGCAACCATAGAGCCGCGGCGAATGCATATTTACCGAGATTTGATTTATAACAACATCGAATCCTTTATTGCCGGTGGATTTCCAATTTTACGCAGCATTTATACCGATGAACGCTGGTATGCTATGGTGCGAGATTTTGTTCATCAACACAGCTCGAAAACCCCTTATTTTCTACAGATTAGTGAAGAGTTTTTACATTACCTGCAGCGAGAGCGTCGGTTATTGGATACTGATCCACCTTTTTTACTTGAGCTTGCCCACTATGAATGGGTAGAATTGGCACTGGATGTCAGTGATGCCGAATTTCCGGCTGGTCTGACAACCAGTGGCGATGTATTGGAGATGTCCCCTGTGGTTTCTCCTTTGTTATGGAGTCTCAGTTACCAATATCCGGTTCACCGTTTGGGTCCTAGCTTCCAACCACAATCACCGCCGCCAGCTCCGACGTTTCTGCTTGTCTACCGCAATCGCACTCTGGATGTGGGGTTTATGGAAGTGAATGCTGCAACAGCAAGATTGTTGCAATTGGCCCAGGAAGGTTCAATGAATGGACGCCAGCTGTTGCAATGTCTAGCTGCAGAGATTCAGCACCCCGAGCCTACAGCACTGGAAAATTTTGGCCGGGAGCTGTTTGAGAAGCTGCTTGGTCTAAATATCTTAGCTGGGCTTAAGCCAGTCTAATATCACTTTCAGTTTTACAGCGGAACTCTGGTGCAAACTGAGCAATTACACAGCCAAAAGATCGACAATGCTTAGGCATTGCATGATGGCGTACTGGTCAGATTCGTATATATCCAGCGGATCTTGATAGTTTTCCCGGTAGTAATAGGAGTAAGGAAATGCCTGGAAATAAATATTTTTCCTCTTGGCTACTCATTTTAGCTTTTCTCCCTGCGCCGTTGTTGGCACAGGAGAATATACAGTCTTCTACCGAAGAGGCTACGAAAGCAGCTTCTTCGGCATCAACAGTAGTCGATACTGCAGCACAAGCCGGCGCCGCCTCCGAGTTTAAAGAGGGGCATGGTGATGGCTTTGCAGATGATTTTTCCTCTGCTGGGGAAGGTGAAAATTCAGACCCCTGGGAGGGGCTCAACCGCACCATCTTCCGTTTTAACGATGGTGCGGATCGCTGGGTATTAAAGCCCGTAGCAACCACCTACCAAAAAGTTACCCCTAATTTTATTCGGCTGGGAATTGGCAACTTTTTTTCCAATCTGGGAGAGACTACCAACGCTGCCAACAATGTGCTGCAATGGAAATGGGGTGAGGCAAGCAGAAATAGCGGCCGCTTTCTTATTAATTCCACCCTGGGTCTAGTCGGGTTATTCGACGTCGCAAAACACGTAGGGCTGGAGCCTGGCGACGGGGAAGACTTTGGTCAGACCCTGGCGGTGTGGGGGGTTGGTTCAGGGCCCTACATAATGCTACCGCTGCTGGGGCCGACGACTCTGCGCGCTATTCCCGCTCGAGTGGTGGATCATTTTACTGCGCCGCTGAATTATGTCGATGATCAGCATGTTAATTGGGATATCGATGGCGATGATTT
>JAHZJJ010000066.1 GCA_022600975.1 Gammaproteobacteria bacterium | reverse complement strand
GAAAAAGCCGGATTTGGCCATTTTTTATGCTGATTCTCGTTAAATAGAACCACTATTCGCCTCGGATCATCATAAAAAATGGCTCAAACCGGTCTTTTTCTCGCTACGACCGGTTAAGTCCGACAGGCTCCTAGATTGACGCTTTATTGTTTCTCGTGCAGAACTAAACGTTAAGGCGCAATAAAATTCAAGTACTTAATGCATTATCAGTTGTTGAAATCTACGACTTCTCGCCTCGAACCTATTGTCCGCAGGGAGGCCAGGTATTAAGGTTTGCGTATCTGCCCTGTAACCGGTTCTCCCCATGAGCTCCAATATTTGCCGTTATGTATCCGCAGTGGTTATAGCCTTACCACTTTGTACAGCGGCGAGTGACGGACACCTGACGTTAACGATTATCACCCAGGGCCTCAGCTATCAAGCAAAACAGCCACTCGGTGGGCTGTTTAATCATTTTAACTCCGGTGTTATGGCAACCGCGCAGGGCATCACCACACGAGAATATATGGCAATACGCTGCGATGAAGCCTGGGGAGCGTTTAGATACCCTCGCACACTCTCTGTTGGCCCCGGCTATAGCTTGCAGCTAAGTGACAATGGCGAGCTGATACTGCGTATTCTAGAGTATGCAGTTATCAGCCAAGATGCCGCTATTAACGCTATGGCGATGCACTGTATTGAGCTGGAGCCACGCCCGGTAGTAAACACTATTGCCAAAATTAAACTGGTGCGCAACGCGGCTTCCAGCCAACAGTTAGAGCTGGCCAATGGCTATAGTTTGAGTTATCACTATGTGCCAACCACAACTATCGAATAGCGGCAATCAAGCTGAGGCCATTAAACCTGAAAAACCGGCTCCGCCACATACGCCCAGTACAATACCGTAGCCACCATAATCAGCACCCCTATCACTAAACACACAGCAATGATTGCACTGGCAAATAAAAATCCGCGCTCTGTAGACACATCGAACACAATGGGAATGCCGAGATACAATAAGTACACAGCATAGGCTGCGGCCAGGGTTGCCAATAAAATATCAAACCACATCAGCGGGTAAAAACCGGCAATGCCAGCGATAAAAATAGGCGTAGCGGCAAAACCGACAACCACTATAGCTTTTAGCGGATGGGTTTGCGCACCGTAGGTTCTCGCCATCCAATGCATTAAAAAACCAATGCCGACAATGGCAAAAATCATTGTGAGATAAAAAACCGCGGCCAGAGGCAATGCACTGGCGCTGGTCAGTGTCCACAAGTGTTGCGCATCGCCAATGCGCCAGCCAATTTTGGTGGTACCAAAATACCAGGCCAACGCGGGCAACAACGCCAAAATAATGCAATAGGGAATTTGCCGATTAAAATTTTTCGCCGACATAGCCGCTATTTGTTGCCACTGCTGGCGCGGCTGCACCAGCAGGCCCAATGCATGATGTAACATCCACCTCCTCCCTTACACAAGTAAGGAACTTTGGGCAAATTTTTATATTGCCGGAGGATGACCTCAAATAATCAATTTGAACTGGATACTGCTTTCAAAGGTGAAAAACCGCTGCAAGGTCATACCAAAAGTTCCAGGTTTATTATTGTGTTACTTTTTAACATGTTAAAAGCTGAAGTCAACAACAAATCGTCAGGTTACACTTTTGAAAACATACTACAACTCTAGCGAGCAATCAAAAACAATAGCGGGTAAGCGCTGCATCCAGCCAAAGCGATCCTCAACGCGCCCCTCTTGAATATCCAACAATGCCCCGCGCAAGCGCTCGGCCACAGGCCCTGGGGCAGAGGGTAATTTGAGCCGTGTATCACCATCTCCCAATTCACTGATGGGGCTGATAATCGCTGCCGTGCCGCAGGCAAATGCTTCACTACAACTGCCGGACTTCACTGACTGGAGCAACTCTTCCACATCCATTGCGTGCTCGAATACCTTTAGGCCCAGATCTTGAGCCAGGGTGAGTAATGAATCACGTGTTATACCATCCAGGAAGGAGCCGTTTAAAGCTGGTGTATGCAAATCTCCCTCGATCACCGCAAAAAAGTTCATGCCCGAAAGTTCGTCGATGGTGTGTTTATCTCCCGGATTTAACCACAGCACCTGATCGAAACCGCGCGCTTCCAACCCCGCAATACTGCGCAATGAAGAAGCGTAGTTGCCGCCTACCTTGGCGTCGCCAGTGCCACCAATGGCAGAGCGGGCGCTTTCGCGCTCAATCCACAAGCGCATATTGCCCATATGATAGGCGCCGGAAGGGCTGGCGATCACATAAAACTCATAAGATTGGCTGGCCGTAACCCCGAGCTGCGCTTGAGTGCCGATTAGAAAAGGGCGTAAATAAAGCGATTCACCACTCTTGGCCGGAACCAGTGCGGCACAATAAGAGGCGATAGTGCTGACCCCCTCTATAAACAAAGCTTCTGGTATTGCCGGCATACTTAAGCGCGCCGCTGAATAAATCATACGCGCAGCGTTACGCTGTGGGCGAAACAAACTCACACTATCGCCATCGCGATACACCTTCAAACCTTCAAAACAGCTTTGTGCATAGTGTAATACTTTGGCGGCGGGATCGAGGCTGATGGGTCCGTAGGGGAGCAGTTCACCAGCTTTCCAGCGGCTGCCGTCAAAAACAGCGCGAAACATTACCGGTGCCATCACGTCACCGAATCCCAGCTGTTCAGGCAGCTTAAACCCACGCAAGCGGGCAACCGCGTCGGGGTGAATCTCAACACTCACAAATAGTCTCCTATCAATACAACAAACCCGGTCATTATGGCGTTTATTAACCTTCAAGCCAAACGGCACTCATTCGCCAGAGGTAATGCTCTTGTAAAAGCTCCCATGGGTCAGGTTGGTGAAAAAAAGCGCAGAGCGGTTAACTCGTAGAGAGTGGATGAGACCTACATTAAAGTCAAAGGTAAGCGGGGCTGCCTGTATTGAACTATTGATAAACGCTACGATACCACCGCTTTATTAAATGGGTGGGCAAGCCGATGATCGCCTTCAAGCTAGAAACCGCAGTTGAGCGCGCAAAAACTGTGTAAGTTATTGGTGGGCATTAAGAATTTGTGCAAACTAAGCTTGCCTGAACACGGGTGTAACTTACTTGGATAAAATTTTTGCGTCAAAAACAGCACTGACATCCCCCCATTCACAGCGCAGGAACGTCAGTACTTTTATACTGCTTAGAGGCAAGTATGGCTAGTCTTGCACTTTACCCTTCAATTCATCGAACCTGAATCATCCCTCGGAGGTTTAGGAGGCGGGCCACCCTCAAAGGCTTGGGCGTTTTGCTGGTCTTCTGGCCGTTGGGCTTTTTTTGCTGCGGGTAAGATCCGCTTAACTCTAGTCAGTTCACCGCCATCGCGGGCCACAATATAGAGCCTTATGCTACCGTCTTCCATCCATACCGGCGTAACAGCGAAAATCTCACCCAGGTGAACCGTTTGCAACGATTTACACGTTATTTCTAACATTTTTATACTCTCCTTAAAAAAAGCCTGTGACGCGAAATTTCAAAACGCGTGCACGCTTACAATGCACGCTCGCCACAGGCGTAATCCATCTGGATTCAAGGTAAGGTTATTTTACGGAGTGTTTGCAAAGCGGGGGCGGAGGGCCGCGGCTGAAGTAGAGAACCACACCAATTTTCACAGCACACCACAACGCACTCCAGCACCAAAGGTGAGAGCGGGTGAAATTGCTCAGCGCTACAAACAACTTTATTGAAGGCGAGCGTATGAGTAGCGTATCATTCAAGACAGCCTCTCTAGATAGTTAAGTATCTTTTGGGG
>JAHZJJ010000065.1 GCA_022600975.1 Gammaproteobacteria bacterium | reverse complement strand
GGCAATGCCTTTGCGATAGCAGTCGTCAAGAAGGCCTTGAAGATTCGGTTGGTCGATGGCGTTATCGATTTGAATATCGAAATAATCGAGTGTGATAGACAGATCGTCAACAAAAGCTGGGGTCCAGACCAGCCCAGTGGTCAGGGTTGTTGCCTCCTCCGGTGTCAGTTTATCGTTGCCGCCGATGTTGGTTGGGATTTGGGTAGTGTCATGCTTAAAGCCCGTACCCACTATGGCGCAGTTTACCCCTTGGCCCGCCTTGTTAATGTCAGCGCGTGTGTCGCAGGGGTCAATTAAGGGCTCATAGCTTTGGACGCTTCCGCTGTACAACTCGTAAATGCCAGGTGCACGGTAAGAGTTAGATAAGCTGGCGCGAAAGCGCAGTGTTTCAATCGGAGCATAAACTAGGCCTAGTTTACCGGTGCTTTGACCGCCAAAATTGTCGAAATCGGAGTAGCGCATCGCAACGTCAACGGCCAGCTCTTCTGCAAACCGTGCCCCTTCGAGAATAGGCAGGTTAAATTCAGCGAAGGCTTCTGTTACCGTGTAACTGCCGCCGGTTCCGTCTTGCTGGTTACCGAAAGTATCGCCTTTACGGGTTTCTTCAGAGGGATTGTATCTGCCAGCTTCCCGGCGGTATTCCATGCCTGCTGCAAAACCCAATGCGCCCCCCTGAAAGGTGATTGCGTCAATATCGCCGGTGAGACTGGCGCCTACATTGCTTAAGGTATATATATTATCAGCGCGGTCGGTGTAGCGGAAATACTCGATAAGCTCCGGGCTCAGGCTGCCGTGTATAACAGGATCAATGTCGGTTTTACCCTCTAGTACCTCCTTAAGTTTGGCTTTATTGTAATTATTGGTGCTGATATCTTCACCTTCATTTCTGCCATAGCTGGCAAAAGCCTCCCAATTCCAGCCATTTTTAAAGTCACCGCGAAGACCGCCTAGGAATCTGTAGGTGTCGGTGGTTTGCTCAGAATCGCGGGTGCCACCGGCCACTGGGCGAATGAGCAGGTCGTTAAAACCCCCGTTCCAGCTATCAACCGGTTTGTAAGGGTTAAGACTGTCATCTTTACCCGGGTTTTCAGCGCGCCATTTTTCCTGATTTTGTGGTAAATCGTCTTGATATTTTTGCCACTTACCTTCGAGTTGGTTCTGAAGCTCATCCGACAAATTTACGATGGGGTTAATCTTAAAGCCGCTATCAGTGGCCATCGGCTGTGCAGCCATTTGTTGATTGGTGGTTTTGCGGGTGTAGCTCGCTTCGCCGAAGGCCTCCACACTGTCTGTTATGGAGAATGTTCCGGAGAAAGAGGCACTAGTGCGCTCCATGGCGCCGGATAACCACATATACTGGCCGATATCGTACAAGGTGTGGTCATCGGTCAATGAGGCACCATCTGCGCCAACTGTGAATTGGCCGTATTTAGTGGAAATGTTGCCGTTGGGTGTGCGAGAGCTGAGAACGTGGGCCCAGTCGCGATCTTTCATGGCAATTTCGTTGCGCTGGCTATGGCTAATATTGGCAATAAACTGACCGCGCTCTCCTTCACCGCCAAAAGTGATGGAGAGATCACCATTTTCGCCATCGCCTTCGCCAGTGGCACCGGCACGGGCGCTGATACGCACGCCTTCAAAAGAATCTTTCATCACAATATTAATGACACCGGCAACCGCATCGGCACCGTACACTGCAGAAGCGCCATCGGTGAGCACTTCAATGCGCTCAATCATGTCGACTGGAATATTGTTCAAGTCTACGCCGGAAACATTGCTGGCTGCAGAGGAGACATAGCGGCGACCGTTTACGAGCACCAGGGTGCGCTCGGTACCGAGATTGCGCAGATCGGCAAAGGCTACGCCCTGGCCGCCATTGTTGTCATTGCCGCCAATACCGGTGGTTCCCATGGAGGGCAACTGGTTCAGCAGTTCGTCGATTGTGCCCACACCAGAGCGGCTGATATCTTCAGCAGATAGCAGTGTAATTGGCCCAGTGGTGGATAGTGGATCGCGGGCAATACGCGACCCAGTTACCAGAATTTCTTCTACTTGGGTTGTATTTTCCTGCGCCATAGCAGGTATCGATGAAATAATAGTTGCGACGGTGGTGAGGCCCAGAGCACCGTTAACAGCTATAGAAAGAAGGCTTTTTTTCATTGGATACATCTTTTCTCGTTGTTGAAAAATACTGGCTTGCCAGATTATTTAACAGGTAGAAATACTCAAGCCCGAGCTGACAACTTCTACGCAGTGGGTATCTTATAATAAATTTGGCACTTAATTCATCAATAAGGCGAAAAAATAATCTCCCCTGCTGTTCTAGGTTTAATAACTGATGGAAATAGCGCAATCTGAGATGGTTTGGCAGAGTTTACCGCCATCAATATGTGGATGTTTTTTGATCAGCTGGCAGGAAAAGGAGGTGTACTTATTGATTTGGATACTTAACTGTAGAATCAATCACTTCGTGGAGGGTCGCATTACAGCTAGCGGTAGTATAAACCCCAAATTAGCTGTATTAGTTCAGGCCACGCAAGCAACCCGTATGGTTACTCACTACCGGTTTGTCGCGCGGCCTGTGTGTCAAGCTAGAAAGAGAAGGTGACGCTTCCGTAGAAGAAGCGTCCGATGGTATCGTAATTCAATTGTAAAGTGTTCATATCGTCATTGTTGGTGACATAGGGTGGCTGTTGATTGAACATATTGCGAATTCCGCCGGAAATATTGATATCCTCCCAACCAAAATAACTGGCATTGATATCTGTATACCAGGTGGTATCCGCTTTGGTGCTTAAAGCAGTATTGCTTGGGTCTATATCATCCACTTTACCGAGCATGCGGACAGTGGCAAAAATACTCCAAGTGTCGTGCTCATAGCCTCCGTTCAGATAAAGCTTCCACTTCGGAAAGGCCACTTTATTCTGGGTGACAGGGTCCGCACCAAAATGGCCTGCGAGGTCAATTTTCTCGGCGAAACTGCTAACCTGGTATTCCCAAGTATCCAGATAAGTGGCTGAGGCGTGCAGTATTATGGTTCCATAATTCAGGTCTATATTGTAGTCCGCGCCAAGATCGATGCCGGAGGTTTCAAAAGTAGCAATGTTTTGGTCAATTAACATCTGACCGGCAATCGTATTGTCGTCTGCCCGTCGTGGGCTGGTGGGGGAGGGATCTAGCCCAACGGAACCGGGGCCACTGATAAGGCCACAGCTTGGGTCGCTGAAATCTGGACTTTCATAGCAGTTGCGGACGATGGTATCGGTGGTGTAGCGGCCAATAGCGTTGTCAATACTAATGTCAAAGTAATCGAGGCTAAAGCTTAAATCCTCGGCGAAGGTTGGCGTCCATACAGCGCCTACTGTCCAGCTGTCGGATTCTTCAGGCTTTAGTTCAGAATTGCCAACTAACAGCCCGGTACTCTGTGGATTTGCGAGCAGCTCGTTATCCGACGGTACGCCGTCGGCCTGGCAGTTGGCTCGCAGGATTGGGTTGTTGCTGTTTTCCCATTGATAACAAGGGTCGCTGTATCCCTCTGCACTTAAAGTGCGCGGCAGGAAGCGCTCTTCGATACTGGGTGCGCGGAAACCTTGAGCATAGGTGGCGCGAAAACGCAACTGTTCAATAGGCGCATACTCAATAACTGCACCATAGGTGGTTTCACTACCGCTGGAATCGTAGTCGGAATAGCGGAAGGAGGCTTCAATAGCGAGCAGATCAGCTCCCGGGCGCCCTTCCAGTAAGGGTACTACCAGCTCTCCGTAAAATTCATCGACACTATAGCTCCCTCCCCAGTCCTGGCTGTTCACAAAGTAAATTTGCCCCTGGCCAGCGGCTCCATCTACCGTCACGTCTGCGCGCTCGCCGCGATTTTCGTAACCGAGAGCCCATTGCAAGGGTTCACCAGAGATTGTCCAATCACCGAAGTCTCCCACCAGATTTGCCTGCAGGCTACGCAAGTTGGATTTCACCACTGGAGAATTGGTTACCAACGCATAGTCTTGCATTGCTTGGGTCAGGGAATTCTCGATAAAAGGATTCCATAGCCCGGGGCATAAGCTGTCTGCGTCGCAGGCGGTTTGGTCTAGCAAATTTCTAAAGCGATTCGGATTGGCCCGTGCACGATCAATGTCTGTTTCTACCCAGCGGGAATAATTGTAGGAGAGATCCCATTGCCAGCCCTTATAGATGTCTCCCTTAAAGCCAATCACACCGCGCCATGTGTTCAGGTCTTGACTGTTGGCTCGGCCACCCGCTTCAGTGAAACGTCGGGCAACTGATACTTCCTGGCCGGGGGACGGGTTGTCAGGGTTGTCGGCAGCAACATTATATTGAAAAAAAGTACCCTCGGGCGCTAGCAATTGATCTGACTGACGATTGGCGAACAACAGCTCGGAAAAGCCCGCAACGTTAAAAGTATCTTGCCAGTTCCACAATTCTTGCTCGCCATAGCCGTATATGGTAAAGACTTCTTGGGGTGTGCTTAGATAGCTGACTTCCGCAAAGTTATAGCCGTCGGTTAGCAAGTTAAATGGGCGTTCCTCACCAGTTTGGGGGTCGAGGATAAAGCTATCGCCATTTTGTTTAACATATCGAGCTGGTGAGGTAGTGCCACTACCGCCACACACTATGTTGCCGTTAACCTCAATCAATGGGCACTCAGAAAATGTGCGCTCATTCTGGAAAATATCGTGGCGCCTAGTGTATTGTACATTGAGCATCGCATTGCCACTGTCGGAGGCAGCGCCAAATGTCATGGCCGCTAAGTATTGTTGGCCATCATTTTTTGAAGAGCTGCCGGCATCGATTTGAATTTCCGCGCCTTCAAAGTTTTGTTTGGTAATGATATTGATCACCCCGGCGATGGCATCGGAGCCATAGATAGTGGATGCTCCATCGCGGAGGACCTCTATACGCTCAATGATTGAGGTGGGGATAGTATTTAAATCCACTGTGCCGGTGCTTGTGCCAGCAGAGCTGAGGCGTCGACCATTGAGTAAAATCAGCGTGCGTTCTGCCCCGAGCCCACGCAGCGATACTGTGGCGAGGCCTGGATTACCGTTGTTCACGGTAGAGCCCAGCTGGCCGCCGGTAACAGAGGGGATTTCCTGAAGAAAATCTTCCAGTGTGGTTTGCCCCGATTGTTTTAACTGCTCGGCATCAAATACACTGATAGGCGTGGCACTATTGGCATCGGTATCGCGTTGAATACGTGAGCCGGTGACAACAATTTCTTCAACTTCAACCTCTATTTCTTCTTCCTCCTGAGCGAAGACTGGATTGGTGAACCCAGCTGAGAAAGCGGCACTTGCGATCACGGTTATTGCGATTGGAAAAAAATAAGGCTGGTCCATGCTAGGCCTCTTGTGGCATCGTTTGATAAGCCGTATGTTATTAGCTGCGTTCTTCCAATAACTGAGAATAGATATTAGAGAAGGCTGTAGACACTCTAGAACAAATTTTTATATACACATAAATTTTCAAATAAATACGCGCCTTTGCTATACAAATAAAAATTTATCTGCCTACAAAAAGTATTTAAGAGATTTTTTTGGAGGGGTATTTGCCGAGAACGGCATCAGAGATTGAAGGAAAGAGTAGTATATAAAAAGCGGCCGCTGAGATCGTAAGTAAGCGCATCAAAATTATTATTAATGGCTGTGGCGGCAAATGGTGGCGGCTCGTCGAGTAAGTTATCTACACCCAGAGCAATACGCAGACCGGCAGAGGTGGTGTAAGCCAGTTGTAGATTGTGGCTGGCCCAGCTATCGATAGTGTGCGATCTACTGTGGTTATTGGTGTAGAAGTTTTCTCGTAGAGCACCGATATAATATATGGTATAGCCACTTTTCCAGGGGCCGCGCTGCCAATAGGCGCCGCTGTCGGCTTTCCAGCGGGGCAGGGAACCCGAGCCACCGCTGATTGGGTCGATGAAAGTGCCCGCGAAGTTTTCAACGGGGGAATCGGGCAATAATTGGCTCAGATAGTGGTGAATGTACGTACTGTTGATGGCCCAACGCAGTGAACCAAATTTTTCCGATTGATACTGGAAATTCATGGCAATATCCACGCCCCGCAGCTTGCGCCTTCCAGTGTTTACTTTTGTCGCAATAATAGGTTCGATATGGTTGTCATACTGAGTTTGCCTAGAAAAAGATTTATGGCGCCGCACGGTACCAATGACATCTTGTTGCTGGATATTAAAAATATCCAGGCTGGTGTTGAAGCCAGCGAGTTGCTCTGGTGTCCATACCAATCCCAAAGAAACAATATGGGAAGTTTCCGGTTGCAACTCGGGGTTGCCGCTAAACTCGGTTAAATATTGTGTATTTGTAAGGTCTGGCTGATGGGTGCAATCGAGCAGAAGAGCGGGATTTTCTCCATTGCAGAGGTTGAACGGGGATTCCCAGATTTGATACCTAGTTTGGTTTAATTCCACCAAGGTCGGTGCACTAAAACCGCTAGCATAACTGCCGCGCAGCAACAGGGCGGGCCAGGGGTGCCAGCGCAATGCCAACTGGGGGTTTAATGAATCGCCGACATCACTGTAATAGGCGTAGCGCAGAGCACCATCGAGCCATAGTTGCTCGGCGCGTAGCGGCAGAGAAAGCTCACTAAAAGCCTCGCCAATTAAACGCTCACCCAGTGCGGTGCCGAGCGTGTTGCTGCCAATAAACTCCGATTCGCGAGTGTCGCTTGGTTGCAGCTTGATCGTTTCCCGACGCAGCTCGATACCTGCTGCGGTCAGGGTTATATTTTCGGCTTTGTTATGGTCGAGCGTATTATTGAGACCAAAAGAAATGAAATCCACGCTACTGGTGCCAATTATTGTGTGATCGTCGCGGATGAAGTCTTGTTGAGTTTTGTCGATGCTGCCATTGGTGCCGAGTAAATTTATCGCAACACAGTCTGGTTCACGGCAGCTTTCGGGCCCTTTTAATCCTCTTGACAGACGCCGGGAATCAATCAGGTTGGCCAGTTTTTCTCGTGCAGTAGAGTGGTGCGTAGCGGTGGTTAGCTGCCATTGCCAGTCATCACTGGCGCCTTCAAAGCCAGCATTAAAGCGCCGTGTATCGGTGTGGTCGGTTTGTTGTCGCGGCCCTAGTTCTGTCACAACTTTACGAGTATCGCTAATCGCTAACTCAGATGGATTGTAAATATTATCTGCGGCGATGGTTAGATCGTTATGATATGCCTGAGAAAGCACAGAAGCCGGTGCCAACAGTGTGCGTGCATGGGTACGGACCTGCATGGCATCGACGAATAGCTTCAGGTTATCGTTGAACTTGTGATTGCCCGCAAGATAGATGGATTGATTTTTCGTGGCCATCAGTGCGGTGGTGACCTCACGAAAATTATAACGATTGTCAATGGGTTGATTGTGGTAATCACCATCGGCGGTGTTAGTAGCATTTTGCAACGGTATGGCCATAAATCCTGTTGGCGAGGCAGGTAAACGCAGGTCAATACCACCGCGAGTGCGATTGTCAGCATTGGCCGTTAAGGGGCGGTTGCGGCTGGGTAAGTCTTCCTGAGCGTAGTGCGCCAGGGAAAACATAAATTGGTTTTTTTCACTACCCGTACCCCAGTTGAGGTTGTAAGCTTCTGTCGGTTGATCACCTCGTGTACTTTGACCGTTATAACCCTCGAATGACAGCCCTTCAAATTCACGACGGAGGCGAATGTTAACTGTGCCGGCAATGGCGT
>JAHZJJ010000064.1 GCA_022600975.1 Gammaproteobacteria bacterium | reverse complement strand
ATTTTGAGCAGTATTGGGAATATCACAAGCAGCGAGAATTAGAGCGTAATCATCTCGTCAAATATCAAGGCCAAAAATTACCCAAAGTTGCTTAAAAATTCGTCGTTAGAAAAGAGCCGCACCCAAATAAATTTCAGTTAGCGACTGTATTACGGTGGTTAACTATGAAATATAGAATTAGTCCACACACGAAATACAAAATTGAATACCCCTTCGTTTAGGTAATGAAGTATCGGGCACCTAGTTATTATTTAGGTTAAAAATGTGAAATCAAACTAGAAAAAATTTTACCACTAGCAATGGGCGATGGTCGGTAATTAATTACTATACGACATGCCAAAAATTGTATTCGTATATCTGCATTTTAAACCCATTAAATTGTACTGTCATTTATATTTTATTTGAAACAATTAATCTATTAAGGAGAAATTTATGGCTATCACGCTTTTTGCGTTGATGTTAGGTGTTTTTTGTCTCGGAACAGCCGAGATTATTATTTCTGGACTTTTACCGAATGTAGCAGCAGATCTTTCTGTTTCCTTACCCAATGCCGGTCTCCTGGTTACTGGTTATGCACTAGGGGTAACGATCATTGGTCCGTTTGTCACATTATTGACTTTACGTGTACCCCGCAAAACATTGATGTTGGGTTTGATGGCTCCGTTTATTTTAGGTAATATCTGGGCGGTATTGGCCCCAGATTATCAAACGCTCATGGCTGCACGTATTTTGACATCGATAAGCCATGGAACCTTCGTTGCAGTAGCATTCAGCCTAGCTGTGATGTTATCTCCTGCCAATAAACAGGGCTCGGCCATGGCAAAAATTGCGCTTGGTTTCAACCTGGCTAATGCATTTGGCGGGCCAATGGGAACGTTTATTGGGCAAAATCTGGGCTGGCGAGCGACGTTTATTGCGATTGTGGCCATTGCTATTATTTCTGTAATTCTAATCGTCGTTTTTATGCCATCAAAGCTAGCACAAGCTCAACAGCCTAAATCTGGCGCTATGGGCCGTGAACTCAGCACGCTAATTAACCCCACATTGGCATTCGCAGTGATTGCCACAGTATTGGCACAAGGTGCCGTATTCACGGCTTCGACTTACATCGTGCCTTTGTTGATGGACGTCAGCTACTTCACTCCTTCAGCCGTTTCAGCGTTGCTGGTTGTCTTTGGAATAGGGGCTATTATTGGGAATTTTGCCGGTGGTCGACTTGCAGATAAGCATGTTATGCGCGGTGTAACCATCGTGTTGAGTAGCTTGGTGATTATTCTCATTGTGTTTTGGATGACAAGTGTTGTGCCGATCCTTTCGGCTATTACACTTTTCCTTTTCGGCGCTATCGGTTTTTCAATCATACCCTCGCTACAAGCTCGAATTCAGGCTTTAGCCGTTGCTGCGCCTACGTTGGCGCTATCGGTCAATGTGTCGGCGTTCAACCTCGGGAATGGTTTGGGCGCCTGGATGGGTGGTATAGTGCTCGATTTTGGGTTTGGCATTCGTGCCGTCTTACTAGCTGCTGCTGTACTTGCCGTAATCAGTTTGGCAATTATTCTACTTTCGTGGCGTCAGAGCCGGCAGCCGATGCCTCAGGTTTCGGCATCCTAATCCTAATAGGTCGATTTGATCGTAGGCCTTTCAAGCAACATATCTGTCGCTTGCCGCCAAAAGGTGGCAAGCGGGAAAAAACCATAACACTGAATTCAGGAATAGGCATCCATAGTTACGAAGAGCTTGATGGCTCATAAACGAATCAATCCACTTATTGCCATGCAATGGGTTTTGCGGAAGCAATTCGGAACCTGTGGGGTAATTGGTCACACTTCAGATACTATGGCATTAGTATAACTTATTTAAACCAGGACTTTACACTCGCGCTGATACCATGGAAAAACTGATGTTTGTTTTTTGCTTTATTATCAACAAGAAAGTTGATTTGAATTGCTTGCCGTTTGCCTTCAAAGCTCGGGTAGCCGTGCCAGCAATTATCAGTCACTTTAAACGCTACTAGCGAGCTGGGCCCTGGAATAAACTCGTCGGTATAATCCTCCATATCTTCCCCATTACGCAGTATCCGCAATCGCCCGGTGGTCGCTGGCCAGTTCTCGTTAAGGTAAATAAGCACAGTGATTAATTTAGTTTTAGAGTCTGTGTGGATCCGCCCATCCTTAACTCGAGAGTATCCTCGCAAGGTGGCCATCATAGGTTTACCTATTAAGTCAAGCGAAAATTTTTCTCCAAGGATATGGCGTACTTCAGCACTATCGAATTTCTGTATATATTGGCGCAGTCGTTTTGGCGTTTCCACATTATTAACATTGAAACTCCCGCCTTTGTCTAGTGGCGGAAATTCATTAATAAGGGTTGCAGCTTCGTTAGAAGGTAAAGATCGCTCGAGATAAAAATGGGGAAAGGGAGTAGTTTGTACTTCTGCACGGTTGAGCTGGTTGATAATATATTGAGACATAGTCGGCTTAGATTCTTTTTATTGAAGGATTCTACTGACGATTTGGCCTGAGTGTATTACTTATAGACAGAGACTGCAAAACAGATAGCAATCTGTGAGCGCTGCGCTTTCCGCGAGGAAAAGATGATAAAACATTGTAAATGGCTAATCTGTAAGCAAAGATGCCAAGTTGTGGCGTATAAAAACCTGCAATCCAGATGGTGGTAAATTTTTTCCACTTGATTTGATAGTTTATCGAGATTGATTGAGGGTGATCAATATACTTTAGGGCTGAAGAAATCATTTATTTTGTCAAGACTAAAACTACGCCATTGAACTCAAGCCAAGCTTGAGCTTCGGTCCACAGAATCTGTGGATATCTCTGTGCGCAAAGTGAAGGTAAGCGTCTCTGGGCTTGTAATGGCGTTGTCATTAAATTGTGAGGGAAATTTGATCAACAAATAAATCATTTAAAATCAATAGGTTATAGGATATCCAAGAGAATTCTTTGGTAAACCTAGTGAATTAAAATAAAAATTGTGCCAGTCGCTGCATTAGCGATTAGGCTATTTTCTCGAGGTTGAAGTTTTGTTAAGCAGTTACGCAACAAGGCAATAAATCATCATTTAGCCTATAGGCTATACCAGCCTACTAAATAGCCGGAGCCAAGGCTTGTGCGATTTGGAGCTATTGGGGCCTGAAAGGTGGCTAGTTCACCACTATAGGAGGAGGGGCTATTGATGGTTCATCGCTGTTGCTTAATGGAATGCTCTGGGTAGTAGGGCCATCTTTAATTGATCGATAAATCTTTGGCATTTGATTTTCTATTTTGTAGTGTTTCTATTTAAACCACGTTTTCGGATTTTGCTCTAACCTGTAATAAGTCTCAAATGATTCATTTTGAGGGTTTTCCATTTTCTCTGGAATCGTCAATGAAATCTGCTGGTGTTATTTGCCTATCAAAGTGGCTAATCAATATTTTAACGATTGCTCTATTAACAAGCTGCAGTATGCAGTCCTCTCCTATTTTATTTCCCAAAGGCCCAGTGACTGAGACCGAACGGGAGCTTCTATTTCTAGCTGTCCTAATTATGCTCTCCGTATTAGTGCCGGTCTATCTACTGACATTCTGGGCTTGCTGGCGTTACCGCGCCAGTAAAAACAATTGCTACCGACCGCAGTGGCACAAAGATTGGAGGGTGGAGCTGTTTATTTGGGCCGGCCCTGTGATCATTATTGGCATCATCGGTTATCTGGTGGTGGTTTATACCTATCGCCTAGATCCTTACAGATCATTGGATAATCGTGCAAATATATTTCGGGTGCAGGTGGTGGCCCAGAATTGGAAATGGCTCTTTATTTATCCTGATCAGGGGGTGAGTGTCGTCAATGAGCTGGCTTTTCCTAGTCATCGTCCTCTGAGTCTTGAGATTACTTCTGACACCGTTTTAACCTCGTTCATGATTCCTGCATTAGGTGGCCAGATTTATGCCATGGCAGGCATGAAGACTAGGCTTAACCTTGAATCTTATAAACCGGGCCACTTTATAGGCAGAAACACTCAGTTTAGTGGACGAGGTTTCCCCAAAATGGCCTTTGATGTCTATGCTATGTCCCCAGCTGACTTCAGCCAATGGCTCGAAAAGGTGAAAGGAGCAAAAAAGGTATTAGATGTCCAGCAATACCAGCAGTTGATCAGCTCTGAAAAAGGTCATCCCGTTGAGTATTTTTCTGCTGTAGAGCCAGAGCTTTTCAACCGCATTATCGCCAAATATACCGGCAAAGGCAGACCCTTGCCGTTACTAAAACCCGATAATCTGGAGTGAGTCATGCTGGGCAAACTGACGTTTGATGCCTTGCCATTTTATAGTTGGGTTGCTATGGGTGGGGCAGCTATTACCGTACTTGCCGTTGTTTTGGCAATTCTCGCTGTTACCTGGCTCGGCAAGTGGCGTTACCTTTGGAGCGAGTGGTTTACCAGCCTGGATCATAAACGTATAGGTGTCATGTACATTATTCTCGCCCTGATTATGCTGGTGAGAGGATTCATTGACGCCATCATGATGCGTGCTCAACAAGCCATTGCACTCAATGAAGGAGGTTATCTACCACCAGAACATTTTGAGCAGATATTTACCTCCCATGGCACCATTATGATTTTTTTTATGGCCATGCCCTTCCTTACTGGATTGATTAATGTGATTGTGCCTCAGCAATTAGGCACTCGGGATGTCGCTTTTCCCTTTATGAACTCGGCTAGTTTGTGGTTAACAGCAGCGGGAGCCGGTTTGGTGGGTATTTCGTTGGTACTGGGGCGCTTTTCCACGGCTGGCTGGACAGGTTACCCGCCTTATTCGGGCATTGATTACAGCCCAGGGGTAGGGGTGGATTATTGGATCTGGGCACTGTTGGTAAGTGGGGTTGGCAGCACGCTTACTGGGATTAACTTTATAACGACTATTCTCCGGTGCCGAGCGCCGGGTATGGAGCTGATGAAGATGCCCTTGTTTGTTTGGACAGCTTTTTGTACCAGTATTCTGATGGCATTTGCCTTCCCTGCTTTAACTGTTGCAGCAGGCTTGTTGGGGCTAGATAGAACTCTGGGGATGCATTTTTTCACCAATGATTTGGGCGGCAATATGATGAATTTTGCCAATCTTCTTTGGATATGGGGTCACCCCGAAGTGTACATTCTGATATTACCGGCCTTTGGTATCTATTCAGAAGTTACGGCAACTTTTTCGAAAAAAAGACTTTTTGGCTATCGGTCTTTAGTGTACGCCACTGCAGCGATTGCTTTATTGTCGTTTACGGTTTGGCTGCATCACTTTTTCACTATGGGATCGAGCCCGAATATCAACGCTGTTTTTGGTGTTGCTACGATGATTATTGCTGTGCCCACCGGCGTAAAAATATTTGATTGGCTCTTTACCATGATCAGAGGGAGAATTGTTTTTCATCCTTCAATGCTTTTTACCATCGGTTTTATCGTTACCTTTGTGATCGGCGGAATTACCGGTGTATTATTGGCAATACCACCGGTAGATTACCTAGTCCACAACACTACTTTTTTGGTGGCACATTTCCACAACATGCTAATTCCCGGCGCCCTGTTTGGTTATTTTGCTGGAGTTCAATATTGGTTCCCCAAGGCGTTCGGCTTCAAACTCAACCAATTCTGGGGAAAAATGGTTTTTTGCTTCTGGATTGTCGGTTTCTATCTGGCTTTTATGCCCCTCTATGCTCTGGGTTTACTGGGTATGCCAAGGCGGCTTGAGCAATACACCGAGCCAGATTGGCAACCTTTTTTGATTGTTGCCGCTATAGGCGCCAGTTTTGTTTTGGTGGGGATTTTCAGTGTTTTTATGCAGTTCTACATTAGCATCCGCGAGCGAAATCTGAACCGTGACTTGACTGGAGACCCCTGGGACGGTCGAACCTTGGAATGGGCGACATCTTCTCCGCCCGCGCCGTATAATTTTGCCGTAATCCCTGAGGTCAATGATATAGATGCTTTCTGGGCAATGAAGCAGAAAGGGAAAGCATTCTTGTGTCATCAGCATTATGATCCAATCATTATGCCCAAAAATACCAGTGCAGGCGTTTTAGTAGGGCTGTTTGGCTTTTTATTGGGATTTGCCTGTGTTTGGCATATCTGGTGGTTGGCACTCGCGGGAGTGTTTGGTCTAGTGGTGGTCATTACTGTGCGCAGTAGCCAGGAGCATTCCGATAAAGTAATAACGGCACAAGAGATTCGTGAGACAGAACAAAAAAGACAGGCAGTGTTGCTATCAGCGGATAAAACAGTGAACAATGGGAGTTTGGTATGAACACTGATTCTCTTCAGGATATTTTCGCCAAACATCATACCGAAAGTCTTGATAATCGAGAATTTGGCTTTTGGCTTTATTTGATGACCGATGCCATTATTTTTGCCCTGCTGTTTGCAACCTATGTAACGATGTTTCGTAATACTGCCAATGGCCCGGAACCTTTTGCTTTGTTTGATCTTCGGCATGTTTTGGTAGAAACCATTTGCCTTTTACTCTCGAGTGTTACCTTTGGTTTTGCGTATCTGAGTGCTTTGAAGCAGGTTCGTTGGCAGACGATTCTATGGTTGTTGATTACACTGGTATTTGGTGGGGCTTTTGTCTACCTGGAAGTGACAGAATTTATGGAAATGATCGCTAGAGGGGCAGGGCCGCAAGTTAGCGGTTATTTTTCTGCTTTCTTTACCTTAGTAGCAACCCATGGACTTCATGTTAGTGTCGGCATGCTGGGTATTTTTATTATGCTTTTGCAGGTGCTTAGTAAAGGCCAAACTCAAACGGTGTGTTCCAGGTTGTTTCGTTTGGGTTTGTTTTGGCATTTTCTGGATATTGTCTGGGTGGCAATTTTTTCCGTGGTCTATTTGCCGGTATTTATTCAGGGGTAGCAATGGAAATTCATAAGCACAGCCTAAAGAAATACCTGATCGGCTTTATGTTGGCAGCCATACTCACCCTGATTCCCTTCTGGGTAGTCTGGTTTGGTTCTCTGTCAGCTCGGTTTATGTTTCTTGCCATTACCATCAGTGCTGTGGCTCAGATACTTGTACATCTGCGATATTTTTTGAATATCAGTTTTAAACATACAGCGAAAGACTATCTGACTGCGCTGGTTTTTGCCGGCGTGCTGATTTTTATTATGGTGGGGGGCACCATCTGGATTTTGTTTGACTTAAATTTCAGGATGATGTGATTATCGGGATTAAACATATCAATTGTCTTTTGGGTTGTGCTGTAGATTGATTTACCTGTAGAAACTCATTACAAGGTGCTGTCCGGTTGCGCCTCTGGCTTGGCAGCATCAAATTCTGGGATCTTTGCACATGCAGCAGCAATCTGGTGGATTTTAGGGTAGACGGTTGTATCCATATCGAAGCGCTGGGCATTATACACCTGGGGAATTAAACAACACTCAAACAAACCTGGCGCAGCCCCGGCGGCAAATGGTGTTGGTTGCAGTAGTTTTTCTAGTGCACAAAAGCTGTTGTCAATCCAGTGTTGAATCCAGGAGAGTTTTTGCTCCTCAGTAATAGTGAACTCACGCAGCAGATAGTTGAGTACCCCTGAATTTTGCAGCGGCTGGGTATCGCAGGCCAGAGAGTAGGCCAGTGCGCGAATATGCGCGCGCTGCAATGGTTCTGTGGGCAACAAGGGAATATGAGGATGCACCTCTTCTAGCCATTCGAGGATAGCCAGAGATTGGTGGAGGTTATTGCCATCCGCTACCAACGTCGGTACCAACCCCTGGGGATTGAGGTTGCGGTAGGGCGCAGCCCGTTGCTCCCCTTTTAACAAATTAACCGGGCAGTAGTGATATGTCAGCTCTTTTAAATTGAGTGCAATACGCACTCGGTAGCTGGCGGAAGAGCGAAAATAACCGTGAAGTTCCATGTTGGCACTACCTAATTTTTACGGGTTGTTGTAAGGCACTACCTGCTGGCTGATACTGCCAAAAATATTGCTGCCATTTTCGTCGTACATGGCGATCTCTATGTGGTCGCCATATTGCATAAACGGTGTAGAGGGTTTGCCCTGTTGGATGGTTTCGAGCATGCGCACTTCCGCCAAGCAACAGGAACCGGCGCTGCGATCAATATTGGAAACGGTGCCCGAGCCAATAATCGTGCCGCTGCCGAGGGGGCGGCTTTTGGCAGCGTGGGCGATTAACTGGGGGAAGTTAAAGGTCATATCGACACCGGCATTGGGAGAGCCAATTTTTTCACCGTTCATTATTGCGTGTAAATCCAGGTGTAGTTTGCCATCGTGCCAGTGTTGGCTTAATTCATCCGGGGTGACTGCCACTGGAGAGAAGGCGCTGGAAGGTTTGGATTGGTAAAAACCGAAACCTTTGCCCAATTCGCCGGGAATCAAGTTGCGCAGGGATACATCGTTGACCAACATAATCAACTGTATATGCTCGGCGGCCTGCTTGAGGTTAGTACCCATGGTGACATCATCGGTAACAACGGCGATTTCGGCCTCAAAATCAATGCCCCAATCGGTACTAGCCATAGCGATATTCGCAGTGGGGGCGAGAAACATGTCGGAGCCGCCTTGATACATCAGTGGGTCAGTCCAGAAAGATTGTGGCATTTCGGCACCACGGGCCTTGCGCACCAGCTCTACATGATTGACATAGGCACTGCCGTCTGCCCAGTGAAAGGCGCGGGGCAATGGGCTGTGACAGAGCTCTGCGCTAAAAGGCGTGCTTTCGAGCTGATTCTGTTGCAAGGCATCAAAGCGGGCCTGCAATTTTGGCGCTGTGATTTCCCACTGGTCCAACGCGCGTTGTAGGGTTGGAGCAATATCGGCGGCACTACAGTAGCGGCTTAAATCACGTGCGACAACAACCAGTTCGCCGTCGCGTCCCCGGTTTAAAGAGGCGAGTTTCATAATTTTTTTCCTGCTGATCAGTTTTTGCGGTGGCACCGCTTTGGCCACCGTGTATTAGCGGGTTTTCCAGGAGTTGACATACTCCATATCTTCTATGGCATGAGCGTCCGGCAGAATATCCCAGGCATTGCGGCTGTCTAGCATCACTGCGACTTCGTCGGTAACTTTTTTGGCATGCTTAGCGCCAGCGGCAAAGGCTTTAGGGTGGGGGCCGTGGGTAAAGCCCATAGGGTGTAAAGTAAGCATACCCGGATGAATGTTATCGCGGCTAAAAAAATCACCGCGGTGATAAAAAATCAGTTCGTCAAAATCATCATTGCTGTGAAAGAAAGGCACTTTTAGCGCGCCGGGGTCACTCTCAATCGGGCGTGGGGCAAAGGTGCACACCACAAAACCTTTGGCGACAAAAGTGGTATGGGCCGAGGGAGGTAAATGATAGCGGTGGCTCATCAGAGGTCGAATATCACGCCAGTTGATGCGCACCGGCAAGTTATCTCCTTTCCAGCCCAAAGCATCCAGAGGATTGAATGAATAGGTGATTACAGAAAGTTGTTGGCGGCTTTTCACTTTGACTTGCCAGTTCTGTTCGCTTTGTTGGGCGCGAAACTTATCGTTGATGTCCGGTATGTCTAATATCGCCGGGTCAAAAATAGCGTGGGGGCCTACCAAGCCTTTATTGGGTAACTGAAAGCTACTGTTGGTAGCTTCCACCATCAGTAAATCCAGCGGTGCCTTGGGGTCGGGTTCCAGGCGCCACATGGTGCCGCGGGGCAGTATTAGGTAATCGCCATCGCGGAGGCTCAATTGGCCAAAATCGCAATAGAGGTCGCCACTGCCGTTGTGCACAAACAATAATTGGTCGCCATCGGCATTGCGCACCAGATGATCCATCGCTTGATGGCAGGTCCACAACGCCACTAAGCTGTCATTGTTTTGCAGTATCGGCTTGTGATTCCAGGGGCTATTGCCGCTGTGCTCGAGCCGCGTGCTGTCGAAGGCATGGGGCCGCAGCGGACCCTGAAAGTCGCTCCAGTCTGTGGGCGGGTGGCGATGATAGAAGTGTGTAGCGGGGCCAAAAAACCCTTCTTTACCCATTTCCCGTTCGTAACTGTCGGCGGGGAAGTCGGCGTGGGCCTGACGGCTGGTTTCACCGGCGCTACGGGGAAAATTGATCCAGTGTTTCATTCTGTTCTTCCGCAACAACTCGGACGCGGGCTTTTACAGTAAACTGCGTGGCGGCGCGCCCTGAAAGGTTTTTAATCGGGGTTTTTCTGCAATACACCGCGGCGAATTTGGTCCAGCTCGATAGATTCAAACAACGCCTGGAAATTGCCTTCGCCAAAGCCTTCATTACCTTTGCGTTGAATGATTTCGTAGAAAATAGGGCCTATGACATTCTGGGTAAAAATTTGCAACAGTAGCCCCTGGCCTTCGGTGGGGGCGCCGTCCACTAGAATACGCAGTTTTTTCAGTTGTTCAAGATCTTCGCCGTGGCCCTTTACACGATTATCCAGCTGCTCATAGTAGGTATCTGGGGAGTTTTGGAATTGAATTTCATGATCACGCAGGGTGCGCACTGTCTGATAAATATCATCGGTACCAAGAGCAATGTGTTGAATGCCTTCACCTTTATACTCGTGCAAATATTCTTCGATTTGAGATTTATCGTCGGAAGATTCATTGATGGGAATGCGAATTTTGCCGCAAGGGCTGGTCATGGCGCGGCTGGTGAGCCCGGTCAACTTACCTTCGATATCGAAATAGCGAATCTCACGGAAATTAAAAATATCTTCGTAAAAGCCAGCCCATTTGTCCATGTTGCCGCGGAAGACATTGTGAGTCAGGTGGTCGATGTAGGTCAGGCCGGCATTGAATGCCGGGGTTTTGCCGGTCGGGACAAAGTCTACGTCGTAAATGGTGTTTTTACCGTAGCGATCCACTAGATAAATTCGACTGCCGCCAATACCCTCAATTGCAGGGATGTTCAATTCCATCGGTCCGGCGATGCTTTCCACTGGCTTGGCGCCTTTGGCGATGGCTTTGCTGTAGGCTTCAGCAGCATTTTTGACTCGAAAACCCATAGCGCAGACGCAGGGGCCGTGGGTCTTAGCGAACTGTTGGGCAAAAGAATCTGGCTCAGCGTTGATAATAAAATGGATATCTCCCTGTTTATGTAGGGTGACGTTTTTGACGCGGTGATGAGCAACTTCGGTAAAGCCTAAGCGCTCAAAGAGTGCGCGCAGTAATATCGGCTCTGGAGCAGCATATTCTACAAATTCAAAGCCGTCGGTATTGAGTGGGTTTTCAAAC
Source organism: Gammaproteobacteria bacterium (assembly GCA_022600975.1). Lineage (GTDB taxonomy): Bacteria > Pseudomonadota > Gammaproteobacteria > Pseudomonadales > Cellvibrionaceae > Microbulbifer. Next base: position 5,853 of record JAHZJJ010000064.1, on the reverse strand, counting down.
AGATCTTTGCGCATTGCTACGTATTTCCTCGATTATGCAGTTTAGGAGTTCAAATTGGTATATTCTATTTGCCAAACGTGCCATTTGGCGCCATATAATGCATGGTCATTTTCTTTGAGTGCTTACTGTGAGTCGTCTAGCGCTATTGCGAAGAATTAGTTGTCACAGTGCTTACATTTGAAATCAATATTAGTTACATTTGAAACTTGATTCAACCTCTTTGATTGTCAGGTGGATTTTGGAGCCTGTAATCCATGGCCCCATCAACAGGTAAGTAAATGAGCAGTGCGAAAGATACGCCGCCAGATGAGCTAAAGCTGGAAAATTTTCTTCCCTACCAACTCTCTGTGCTGTCTAACCGAGTGAGTAATGCTATTGCTGAAGCCTATGGTCAACGGTTTAATTTGACCATTTCCGCTTGGCGAGTGATGGCGATTTTGGGACGTTTTGTTGACCTTTCTGCCGCCGAGCTTGTGGTGCGCACAGCTATGGATAAGGTAGCCATTAGCCGCGCCGTTGCGCTGCTGCTTAAAAACGATTACATCACCCGCAGTGAAGACATCGCAGATCGCCGTCGCCAAGTGCTCAATCTTTCTCCCTTGGGGCGCGAGGTCTATGGGCGGATTGTGCCAGTGGCGCAATCCTACGAAAACGATTTGCTTTCGCCACTGTCTGGCCATGAACGCGCTGAGCTCAAACAGATTTTGAAAAAATTATTGGCCCGCGCTCAGACTGGAAACAGTCGCGAGATGGACTAGGTGTGTTTGATGTACTTGAGCGGCACATTTGCCGTTTACAAACCAGTTTAATTTAAACCTTATTGCGGCCGCAGTTGCTGCGAATTTTGATTCGAAGGAGTTTTCATGTTTAACCACTTAAGCCAATTACCGGCAGACCCTATTTTGGGGTTGTTGAGTGCTTTTCGCGCCGATAATAATCCTAATAAAATTGATTTGGGTGTCGGTGTTTATAAAGATGAAGCCGGGCATACACCGGTGTTGCAAGTGGTTAAAGAAGCCGAAGTACGGCTTTTGCGTAGTGAAGAAAGTAAAGCCTATATTGGCCCTGCGGGCGCTGCTGGCTTTAATGCTGCGATACAACAGTTAGCCTTGGGTGCCGGCCATGTGGTGCTGGCCGACAACCGTGTGCGCTCTGTGCAAACGCCGGGGGGTTGTGGTGCGCTGCGGGTGATGGCCGAATTGATTCAACGTGCCAAGAAAGGCGCCACTATCTGGATGAGTGATCCCACCTGGGTCAATCATATACCCCTCTTCGGTAGCGCCGGACTGCAGATAAAAAGCTACCCCTACTACGATCGCGACAGCAGCAAGCTGCACTTTGATGCTATGGTGGAAACCCTAAAAAAAGTAGGCGAAGGCGATTTAGTTTTGTTGCACGCTTGTTGTCACAATCCTTCTGGTGCCGATTTAAGTCGTGAACAATGGCAGGTGCTGGCTAAAATAGCACAAAAGCAGGGTTTTACACCGATTGTAGATATGGCGTATCAGGGTTTTGGTGACAGCTTGGAAGAAGACGTTTACGGCCTTCGTCTGTTGGCAGCATCAGTGCCGGAAATGCTATTGGCGGTTTCCTGTTCCAAGAATTTTGGTCTATATCGCGAGCGCGTTGGCATGGCGATGGTACTCTATAGTGACGGGGCAGCGGCGGATCGAGGGCAGAGCCAGTTAACGAATGTAGTGCGTGAAAACTATTCGATGCCACCATCTCACGGCGCAGCAATTGTCGAATCCATTCTGACTGACGCCGGCTTGCGGGCCAATTGGGAGGCTGAACTCATTGAGATGCGCGAACGCATTAATGGCTTGCGTGAGGGCTTAGTGGGGAGGCTTAAAGATGCCGGTGCCGCGAAGGATTTCGATTTTATCCGTCATCAAAAAGGCATGTTTTCGTTTTTGGGTATCAATCCGGAACAGGTACACAAGTTACAGCGCGATTACTCTATCTACATGGTTGATTCCAGTCGCATTAATATTGCCGGTTTAAGCGAGACTAATATGACATACTTTTGCCGTGCGTTGGCCGCAGTGATCGAATAGAATTAAAGTCAATATTGCTGGGTCTGCTTGATATTTTGACTGGTCAGACCCTCAGAATTTATTGTTTTAAGCAGACCCTAAGGTAGTTTTTACCGTGCCCGAACTTTCCCCAACGACTAAGCCTACTGAAAATACTGGTGAATCTAAGCCCGATAACTGTTGGCATCCCCAAAGTTGGCGTCAGTTAAATGCGCGCCAGCAACCAAATTACCAATCACAGAACCAGGTGACAGAGGTGGAGGGTCAGCTCGCCGGCTACCCGCCACTGGTCTTTGCAGAAGAGGCGCGAGCGTTGCGTCGACAGTTAGGAGATGTGGCTGCGGGCAAAGCTTTTCTATTGCAGGGGGGTGATTGCGCGGAATCGTTTAGCGATTTTAGTGCTGACGGCATTCGCGATACCTTCAAAGTATTGTTGCAAATGGCGGTGGTGTTAACCTTTGCCGGCAATTTGCCGGTTGTTAAGGTGGCGCGCATGGCGGGTCAGTATGCCAAACCACGTTCAGCCGATAATGAAACACTTAACGGTGTGACGCTGCCCAGTTATCGCGGCGATATTATCAATGGGATCGAATTTAGTAAAACTGCCCGGCAGCCCGATCCAGCACGCATGCTCACCGCTTACAATCAATCTGCCTCTACTTTGAATTTATTGCGCGCCTTTGCTCAGGGCGGGCTGGCAGATCTACATCAGGTGCACGGCTGGAATCAGAGCTTTGTACAAAACAATCCGCTGCGAGAAAAGTATGCCCAATTGGCCGGGCGCCTGCAGGATGCGTTGGAATTTATGGAAGTGTGTGGAGTGAGTTCCAGCAATACGCCTACCCTGCGCGAAACAACCTTGTACACCTCCCATGAAGCGCTACTGTTAAATTATGAGCAGGCACTCACCCGCGTTGATAGCCTGAGCGGAAAGTGGTACGACTGCTCAGCGCATATGTTGTGGATCGGCGAGCGCACCCGTCAGCTCGACGGCGCCCATGTGGAGTTTCTCTCCGGCGTGTGCAACCCGATTGGGGTTAAACTTGGCCCAACTACCACTGGTGAGACGCTATTACGCCTACTGGATAAGCTAAATCCGCACAATGAAGCTGGCCGCATAACCCTGATTACGCGCATGGGCGCAGATTTACTCGCTGAAAAGTTACCCTCATTAACGCGAACGGTTACACGGGAGGGGCGTGCTGTAGTCTGGAGCACCGACCCCATGCACGGCAATACAGTAAAAGCCAGCAGCGGCTACAAGACACGTAATTTCGATAATATCCTGCGAGAAATTCGTGATTTCTTTGCCGTGCATCGCGCCGAAGGCAGTCACCCCGGTGGCATCCACTTGGAAATGACCGGGCAGCATGTGACCGAGTGTACTGGCGGCGCCTGGAAAATATCCGATGCCGATCTGGCAACTTGCTATCGTACCCAATGCGATCCACGGCTCAATGCCGATCAGGTACTCGAACTGGCATTTTGCCTGGCCGATTGGTTGCGTGAGGGGCGCAAATAGCTGGAGCCCTTACCTTAAAGCACCCGAGCTCTACTTATAGCTGCTCATTGAGCAACTTGCCGACGGCTGACAAAATTTGATCTGAGTTCAAGCTTTTTGCATTTAGGGTATTGAATCATCCGTTGTATACTGTCTGTTTAAGGATTGCGTTGAAAACTAAGAAGGGCAATATTTAATTCAATATGACGGGCTTGAATTGGCTGCTTATTATCCTTCATTGCAAAACTACAACCTGTTCGGCAGGGTGTCTTATACAATTTTTGCTTAAAAAGAATTACCGTTTCTGTGGCGCTTTGATAATAGGAAAATGAAGCATACATTGAATTAATCGGTGCTAGAAAGAGGCTTATTGAAAAGATAACTAAAGCGAGAGACCAAAAGATGACAACAAGAATCCAGGTTGGCGAACTGCAAGTCGCAGAAGAATTGTATCAGTTGATTACCGAACAAGCTCTGCCCGGAACCGGTATAAAGGTTGAGGCGCTATGGTTGGGTTTGGAGAGGATCATAAATGATTTGGTCCCAATTAACCGTGCACTGCTAAGAAAACGCGATTTTCTGCAGCAGAAAATAGATCAATGGCATCAACAAAAACCCGGTTCTTACCAAGATCTTGTAGCTTACAAGCAATTTTTGCGGGATATTCAATATTTACTGGATGAGCCAGCAGATGTTTCCGTGACTACAGAAAATGTCGACTCCGAAGTTGCCACTGTGGCGGGCCCACAGCTAGTTGTTCCCATTACGAATGCGCGCTATGCATTAAATGCCGCTAATGCACGTTGGGGCAGCTTGTACGACGCACTTTATGGTACCGATGTCATTAGTGACACGGAAGGTGCGGGAAGAACCAGCAATTACAACCCTAAACGTGGTGCCAAGGTGATCGCTTATGGGCGAGCATTTCTGGATCAATCTGCACCATTGGCTACTGATAGTCATGCCGATGTGTGCGAATATCGAATCAATGGCTCGTTACTAGAAGGTGTATTACAAGGTGGTAACATCGCCACTTTGAAAGATAGCCGTCAGTTTGTTGGTTTTCGGGGTCAGCAAGAAGCGCCACAGGCGCTGTTGTTAAAAAATAATGGGTTGCACATTGAAATCCAGTTAGATCACACCAGCCCCATCGGCCAGGCTGACCGAGCAGGGGTAAAAGATCTGCTGTTGGAGTCAGCACTCAGTGTCATTATGGATTGTGAAGACTCCGTCGCCGCGGTGGATGCTGAAGATAAAACACTGGTTTATCGCAATTGGCTAGGTTTGATGAAGGGTGATTTACAAGCGGCTATTAACAAAAATGGTAAAGAGAGCCTTCGCTGTTTAAACGGTGATCGCGAGTATCAAAGTAGTGATGGCCAAACCTTTACTTTACCCGGGCGCAGCCTGATGTTTGTGCGCAATGTTGGACACCTGATGACCAACGATGCGATACTGGATAAAAATGGCCATGAGGTACCTGAGGGCATTCTCGATGGTTTTTTTACCAGCCTGATTGCACTGCATGACTTGCGAGGGCAACACAAAAAGATACAAAATTCCCGCAGTGGTAGTATTTATATTGTTAAGCCCAAAATGCATGGTGTGGAGGAGGTGGTGTTTGCCAACACTTTATTTGAGCGCATTGAAGAAGTGCTAGAGCTGCCCCGCAATACCTTGAAAATGGGCATTATGGATGAAGAGCGGCGCACCACGGTGAATTTAAAAGCTTGTATTGCCGCCGCCAAAGAGCGGGTTGTGTTTATTAATACCGGCTTTTTGGATCGCACCGGTGATGAAATTCATACCTCCATGCTGGCCGGAGCAATGATCCGTAAAGGGGATATGAAGCAATCGCACTGGATTGCGGGTTATGAAGATAACAATGTGGATGTTGGTCTTGCAACTGGTCTGCGGGGGCGAGCACAGATTGGCAAGGGTATGTGGCCGATGCCGGATCAAATGGCAGCGATGATGGAGGCCAAGTTGGCCCAGCCGATGGCGGGTGCCAGTACCGCTTGGGTGCCATCGCCGACTGCCGCGACTTTGCATGTAATACATTACCACAAAGTGGATGTGGCCCTACGTCAGCAACAGTTAGCCGAACGCCAAGCAACGCGACTCGACGATATTTTGATGGTACCAGTGGCTACCAGTTGTGATTGGAGTAAAGCGGAAATTCAGAACGAACTGGATAATAATGCCCAGAGCATTCTCGGTTATGTGGTGCGCTGGGTGGAGCAGGGAGTGGGTTGCTCCAAAGTGCCTGATATCAATAATGTCGGTTTGATGGAAGACCGCGCGACTTTGCGTATT
>JAHZJJ010000063.1 GCA_022600975.1 Gammaproteobacteria bacterium | reverse complement strand
TTGACTTTTGATGTTGCTCATAACGAGTAAAGCCCATGCTGGGGTTCAACGCTTTGCGTATAACTCGAGTCATATAGCTGATACTTGGCTGGCCAGCCAATGGCTCGAGTGAAGTTTGACTATAGGCATCAACAGGCTTTAAAACGGAATATCATCGTCGAAGTTACCGTCGAAGCCGCCGGCAGGGGCCGGGTTACTCGTTGGCGCACTGGGTGATGGTGCCATTCGGTTTTGCGTCTGTGCGCCGCCTTCCTGTGGCTCCTGGCTGCGCCCACTTTGGTCATAACCACCCTGTTGCGCACCAAAGCCACCACTCTGATCACTGCGGCTGTCGAGCATCTGCATTTCGTTGGCGACAATTTCAGTGGTATAGCGGTCCTGTCCGGATGTTTTGTCCTGCCATTTACGTGTGCGCAGCGCACCCTCTATATAGACCTTGCCGCCTTTGCGCAGGTACTCACCGGCAATTTCCGCTAGGCGGTTAAAAAATACCACGCGGTGCCACTCGGTGCGCTCCTGTGGTTGGCCTGTCTGCTTGTCTTTCCAGGTTTCAGAAGTGGCGAGGGTGATGTTGGTTACTGCGCTGCCACTAGGCAGGTAGCGGGTCTCGGGGTCCGCTCCCAGATTGCCAATTAAAATAACCTTGTTAATGCCTCTACTGGCCATAGTATTCTCCTATTAATAAGCGCGAAAATTTTGATTGATCAAGTAATTTATACTTTGCTGCCACGGCACTGCGGCTACAGGTGTTTCAGCATACCCTACCGCTATCGGGCTGCCCAGTAATCACAGCGGCGAAACTGATTGAGCACGCAGCTGCCACCAAATGAGTGACCAAAGTAACAGCACAACGAGCGCCATGCAGGCTACGGCCGCAGAGCCTCCGGCGGCAAATAATAGCCCGCCAAGGCTGCCGCCGACAAAGGCACCGAGAAACTGTAAAGAAGCATACAGCCCGGATGCGGTGCCGCGAGAATGAGCCGGCACCATCCGGGTCAGCTGTGCCGGCAGTAGGGTTTCAAGTAGATTGAAGGCGATAAAAAACAATCCCAGTAACAGCACCAAGGATAGGCCGCTGAGCTGTATTAGCAGCGCCACCGCGCCAGCGGTGAGCCCCAATAGGGCCACACGCATAGCGCCGGAGACCCACCCCCCTCGCTCGGCCATACGCATCAGGGGCAGCATTATTACAAAGGCGCCAAGCATCACTGGAGCGTAAAATTTCCAGTGCTGCGGAGCGGGAAGCTGTAAACGTTCGATCAATACCAACGGCAGTACAACAAACAGCGCCGTCAATAGTAGATGCAGAAAGAAAACACCGCCCAGCAAACGCCAGATCTCACCACTGCGCAACAATTTGCGTATATCGCCACGCTGTATCACCCGACGTTGTAACGGCGCTTGATCTGGAACCAGCTTCCAGACCAGCAGCATACCCAATAGTGCCAGTACTACGGTGAGCCAAAAAATTGCCGGCAGGCCACCGAGGCCAGCCAATAACGGCCCGAGAATCACTGCAAGCACAAATGCTAAGCCGATGGATGCGCCGATCACTGCCATCGCTTTGCCGCGATTATGATCCTGAGTTAGATCGGCTACCAGAGCCATGGTGGCGGCGGCAATCGCACCGGCACCCTGTAATATACGCCCGGCAATTAATCCATAAACGGAGTCAGTAGTGGCTGCCAGCAAGCTGCCAAGAGCAAAAACGCCGAGCCCGAAGTAAATAATCGGCTTGCGTCCAAGGCGGTCTGACAGTGCTCCAAGTGGAATTTGTAATAATGCCTGGCTGAGGCCATAAGCGCCCAATGCCAGCCCCAGCAGCGCCGGCGTACTGCCATGGTATTCGCTTCCGTAAACCGAGAGCACCGGCAACACCATAAATAGACCGAGCATACGAAAAATATACAGCGAGGCTAGCCCGGCCAGTGCGCGGCGTTCAATGGGGTTCATAGTGTTTTGCACCTGCAAAAAATTCAGGACGGCGTTGCGCGCACAGTTTAATGGGCGCGTATTGTAGCAGTCACCGGAGTAGAATTGGGCGTTAAAAATCGGTCGGCAAGTATCCACTGAGCACTGGCTGCGAGCCTGCACAAGTTACTGTGCAAGCACAAGAAATACGTTAATCATTGCCGGGCGGGTTTTGGCATAGTGACTTGGCGGATTATACTCTGCCGTTTACCCCATCTAGAAGCTAACTCTCCCCAAGGATACAGAGTGGATACGATTATTGTACGGGGTGCCCGCACCCATAACCTAAAAAATATTGATGTAGATATTCCCCGTGATAAGCTAATTGTAATTACAGGTCTATCCGGGTCAGGCAAATCCTCACTGGCATTTGACACCCTATACGCCGAGGGTCAGCGGCGCTATGTGGAATCCCTCTCTACCTATGCTCGGCAATTCCTGTCAATGATGGACAAGCCCGATATCGACCACATTGAAGGTCTCTCTCCGGCAATTTCTATCGAACAGAAATCTACTTCTCACAACCCCCGCTCCACCGTGGGTACCATTACCGAAATTTATGATTACCTGCGATTACTGTTTGCTCGCGTAGGTGAGCCCCGTTGCCCAGATCACAAAGAGCCACTACAGGCGCAAACTGTGAGCCAGATGGTCGACCAAGTGTTGGCGTTGCCTCAAGGCAGTAAAATCATGTTGCTGGCGCCGATTGTGCGCGATCGCAAGGGTGAACATCAACATGTCTTTGAACAGTTGCGTCGGGATGGCTTTGTGCGTGCCCGCATTGATGGAGTGGTGGTCGACCTAGATGATACTCCGCCACTCGATAAACGCAGAAAGCACACGATAGAAGTGGTGGTAGACCGCTTTAAGGTTCGCGCGGATCTGCAGCTGCGACTGGCAGAATCCTTTGAAACTGCTCTCAGCCTAACCGATGGCCTTGCCTCCATCAGTTTTATCGATGGTGGGCAGGAAGACCGACTATTTTCCGCGCGCCACGCCTGCCCTATCTGTGACTATTCTCTCGATGGCCTGGAACCCCGGCTATTTTCTTTCAATAATCCGGCCGGTGCCTGCCCCGCTTGTGATGGCCTCGGCGTGAAGCAGTTTTTTGACGAAGACAAGTTGATCCTAGATCCCGCAAGCAGCATTTCGGAAGGCGTTATCCGCGGCTGGGACCGGCGCAATATTTACTATTTTCACATGCTTAAATCGCTGGCTGATCACTATGGTTTCGACGTCGATAAACCCTGGTCCAAGCTGCGTAAGTCACACCGTAAAGTGGTGCTCTATGGCAGTGGTGATACTGCGATTGATTTTACTTATGTGAATGATCGTGGCGATACGATTACCCGCAGTCATACCTTTGAGGGAATTATTCCCAACTTCGACCGCCGCTATCGCGACACCGAATCGCAATCAGTGCGCGAGGAGCTGGCCAAGTACCTAAGTGCCCAACATTGCCCGGACTGTGATGGCTCGCGCTTGCGTCGTGAAGCGCGAAATGTATTTATTGACAATCGTACCCTGGCGGAAATTACTGCTCTGCCAGTGGGCGATGCCTTTGATTACTTTAGCCACAAGCTCAAATTCAAAGGCGCACAAAAAGAAATTGCCGATAAAGTCTTAAAAGAGCTGCGGGATCGCTTTCGCTTTTTGGTCGATGTGGGGCTAAATTATTTAACCTTAAATCGCAGCGCGGAAACTCTCTCTGGTGGAGAAGCGCAACGCATTCGCTTGGCTAGCCAGATAGGTGCTGGCCTTGTCGGCGTTATGTATATTCTTGATGAACCCTCTATTGGCTTGCACCAACGGGACAATGAGCGCTTGCTGGCCACCCTGACACACTTGCGTGATATTGGTAATACCGTGATTGTGGTGGAGCACGATGAGGATGCAATACGCCGGGCGGATTTTATTATCGATATAGGTCCCGGCCCCGGAGTTCATGGCGGTGAGGTAGTAGTTGCTGGGAGTGTTGAGAAAATCATCCGTTGTAAGCATTCACTGACCGGGCAATACCTGTCGGGCAAAAAGCAAATACCAGTTCCCAAGCACCGCAACCAGCCGGGGGGGAATATATTGCGTATTGAAGGTGCCAGCGGCAATAATTTACGAGATATCGACCTGGAAATTCCCGTGGGTCTGTTTACCTGTATCACCGGTGTATCCGGTTCCGGTAAATCCACCTTGATCAACAATACCCTCTATCCACTGGCAGCAACTGCACTGAACAAAGCAACTACGCTAAAAGCCGCCCCCTATAAAGCAGTGTACGGGCTTGAACATTTCGATAAATGTATCGACATCGATCAGAGCCCCATCGGTCGCACACCGCGCTCCAATCCCGCCACCTATACCGGCATTTTTACACCGGTACGGGAGCTATTTGCCGGCACCCAGGAAGCACGTTCCAGGGGTTATAAGGCTGGGCGTTTTAGCTTTAACGTAAAAGGAGGACGCTGCGAAGCCTGTCAAGGGGATGGCGTGATCAAGGTTGAAATGCACTTTCTGCCGGATGTCTATGTGCCCTGCGATACTTGTGAGGGCAAGCGCTACAATCGCGAAACCCTGGAGGTGGTGTATAAGGGCAAGAACATTCATCAGGTGTTGAATATGACCGTGGAAGAAGCGCGGGCATTTTTTGATCCGATACCGGTGATCGCAAAAAAATTGCAAACGCTAATCGATGTAGGTCTTTCCTATATCCGATTAGGCCAGGCGGCCACCACGTTGTCTGGGGGAGAGGCTCAAAGAGTTAAACTTTCCCGAGAGCTGTCTAAGCGAGATACCGGGCAGGCGTTATATATTCTCGATGAACCTACCACCGGGTTGCACTTTGCCGACATTCAATTACTGCTGGACGTACTTCATCGGCTGCGCGATCGCGGCAACACCATTGTGGTGATAGAGCACAATCTGGACGTAATTAAAACGGCGGACTGGATAGTGGATCTCGGCCCGGAAGGCGGCTCCGGCGGTGGCCAGATTATGGCCAGTGGTACGCCAGAGCGCGTGGCAAAACTCAAAAAGTCCCACACTGGGCGCTTTTTGAAAAAGTTGTTGACGCCGGCCGCTTAACTGGCCAACAGCTGCTTACATTGCGGGCGCGGATACAGCTGCTTGGCCTTTTTCAGCCCGCTCTTTGGCTATCAGAAAATCAGCAACATCGAGCATAAGCTGCTGACCGTTGGGTTTTCCCTGGAGGCCAGGCAAGGCTGAGCTAATACGATATTTTCCGGCAACCACAAGTTCTGGCGTGCCGCTCAGTTGGTAGCCGCGCTGCTTAGCTATCCCCTGTTTTACTCTGCTATTGATAGCAAAGGAGTTGATTAACTTGATCGCTTTGGCCCCATCAGCACCATGCTCATTGAAAAATGCTTCAATCGCCGGCAGATCTGGGTTCCAGTTGCGGCCATCTCTGGTAGCGAAGGTTTTACGTTGGTTGAGAATGGCGTTGAACAGTGGCGCGTTTAGCTTATCTTCAACACCTAAGGCCTCGGCGACATAAAACAACCGCGCATGCACTTCCATAAGTGGCTGCCAAATGGCCGGAATTTTTTTCAGGATGACATCTTTTGGCTGCTTTTTTTCCCATTTTTTCAAGGATGGGGCAAAAGTATAACAGTGGCCACAGCCATACCAAAACAACTCGGTGACTTCAATTTTGCTGTCGTCATTCTGAGCAATAGCTGTCGGCAGCAACTGATAATACTGGCCAGCTTTAAACTGGCTACTGCCGCTTTGGGCATAAACTGCCAGGCTGAGAAACATCGCAAACAGGGCAACAGCAACTTTCATAACTTATTCTCCAACATTAATAATCGGTTCCCCTCAAGCTAACGATATGCCCAGGGCTGGTGGTTGTAGACAACACAGGTTATTTAAGTTCCCTTCTGTAATCCAAAACCTGTTGTTCACGGTACAGTAGCGCTGGCAGGGATTGAGCTTTGGGTTACTTAGACTCACTGCCAGCATCGGTCAATCCGGCCACATAATTGGCCAAGGCTTTGATTTCTGCATTGGAAAGCTGTTTGGCAACGGTGCGCATGGTTCGGTTAACGCCGTCATTAGCGCGGCTCCCTTCTCGGAAAGCAGTCAGTTGTTTTTCGATATATTGAGCGTATTGACCAGAGAGACGAGGATATCCAGCGGGCTCATTACCCTTGCCGGTGGGGGAGTGGCAGCCCATACAAGCGGGTACACCAGATTCCTTATTGCCAGAGCGGAAAATCTTACGCCCGAGCATCAATCCATCCACATTATCACCGTTGTTCAACATTACTGAGAAAGCTTCGGAGCCCGACAGCTGAATCGACTGTGCGGCAAAAAAGGCGGCGATATCAGCCAGGTCTTGATCGTTGAAATGGTCCAGTTGCCCAGTCATTTCAGGCACCGAACGTTCGCCGTCCTTAATATCACGCAACTGTTTGTAGAGATACTTCTCACCCAGGCCAGCGATTTTAGGGAAGGTGGATGCCAAACTGTTGCCGTCAGTGTTGTGACAGGCGGCACAGGCAGTGGCTTTGGCTTGCCCCGCTTGGGCATCTCCCGCAGCCTGTGTGAATGGTGCCATCGCTATCAGGCCCAATACCAGTGTGGCATTTCTTATAATGCTGTTCATCCGTCATCCCGCTTGCGCTAAGTCAGTAGTTGCATTCAAGAGCGTCGTAAAATAAATCAACGACGTTAAAGGCCCGCCATTATATACTTGCAAACCATTTGAGTGTACCGGAAAGCAAAGATGTCTGAGTTTGATATTGAACGCATCAACTACCGCAGAGCTGAATTTTTAACCAGCGCCCCCACTTTGGCAGAGTGCCCGCAAGATGCAGGTGCCGAAGTGGCCTTTGCTGGACGTTCCAATGCAGGCAAATCCAGCGCTATTAACGCGCTTACCGGCAATGGCAAACTGGCACGCACTTCCAAAACACCGGGACGCACCCAGTTGATTAATTTTTTTCAACTCAGTGCCCAGCAGCGGTTGGTGGATTTACCCGGCTATGGTTATGCCAAGGTAGCACGGGCAATGAAAGATGAGTGGCAGCGCCACCTAGCATTCTACTTGGAAAACCGCAATTGTCTTCAGGGGCTGGTATTGTTGATGGATATTCGTCAGCCGCTTAAAGTATTTGACCTACAGATGCTCGAGTGGGCAGCTAAGGTTGGAATGCCGGTACATATTCTACTCACCAAAGCCGACAAACTGAAAAATGGGCCTGCCAACAATGTGCGCTTTAGTGTGGAAAAAGCGCTGAAGGAGCGGGAGTTGGCAGCTAGTGTCAGTATACAAATTTTCTCCTCCAGCAAAGCTATGGGGCTTTCGCAACTGGAACGAAAATTGGATCAATGGTTGGCGCTAACGCAAGATTCTGATGAGCAATAAAGGGCACTTCTCCGCTGAGCTGTGGGTGAAAGGCGCCGCTAGCTAATTTAGGGGAGTAGCAAAACAACATTTACCATAATATGGTATTCTTCCCCATCCATTACCAATATTTGATTCACAATAATACCTGTCACCGAAGTTTCTCCTGAGTGCAAAACTGATGGCTCCGAGCTTGTCGGGCAACGAACATATCTTCTGTGGTGTGTATTGTTATCAGGACGATACCAGGGATTATTACAACCTGGCAGTCGCCACCATGAAAGGCTATGTGGCTGCCAATAGCTTTTTAACCCAACCGGGAATCTCACCCA
>JAHZJJ010000062.1 GCA_022600975.1 Gammaproteobacteria bacterium | reverse complement strand
TAATGCGACCCTCGATTGTATCTCTGCATAGTAAAATGTTTGATATTCCTGAACGAGATTTTCCGCTTATCTATTTTAAATATTTGGCGAATTACAAATTGCTTACTTTTATATTTATCGTTGCGCCCTATCTTTCCCTTAAAATTATAGGGTAAATAATTTATTATCAGTGCTAGGGTGGCCTGTCGATAGTTTGACAGCAGGCCTGTTTACCAAGAGTTAGCTTTTGTTAGTAATGACCCTTTATTCAAATAAGGCCCAGAGCTTGGCTTTAGTATGGTCGCGTCAAGCAAATAAACTGTTAGGAACCGAATGGGTTAGGATAGAGTTATGCGCGAGAAAAGCAGTAAGTTCGATATTATATCCGCAGTGCACGGCAGGGTGGATTTATAATACGCGACGTTGGTCAAACATATGGTGACACACACAAAATAGAGAAAGAGGTTCGGGTAGCAACAAGCATCACATTTTTCCTTATCGAGTAATGTGGGGTCAACTGCCAATTAATCGAGGTGACAGCTCTGATCTTTTTGCATTCCACACCAAACCCCATCTCTTTTATAAACTGTGGTGAATTGCCGTAGGAATTGAATAAGGTTTGTGGTGTTATAAGCACCTTTTCTTTAAAACCTGCAAAAGGGCGTGCAGCTTCCAGCAGAAATAAGCGGAAACACTGAGATTAAACTGCCCAAGGCTTATGTAGCCATATAAGCCATAGCCTTTGCTGTGAACACAGGTATGTAAACTAAATCAGCGGCATTTTAATTGTAGATTTGTTATGCCCTGGGGCCTGGGACAATCAATTTAAAAAAGCTCTTCCGGTAAGCTATGTCGTTGTTCTTGTCCACTTTCGCATTCGCTGCCATTGGTATAACGGAATGATGAGTGCCTATTGCTGGCCTCCTGGCATGGAATCTGGTTGTTGCGAAAAATTTCAAAAATGCCCCCTTGGCGGCTGCGCAAACCATTGCGGGGATTGATGCGGATGGAAACAATACCCTCCGGCTGTGGCAGGTGTTTTTCAGGCAACCCCTCAAGTGCTGTGGACATATAATCAATCCAAATGGGCAGCGCTACAGAGCTTCCGTATTCGGTTTTACCAATTAGCCTGTAATCGTCAAAGCCCACCCAGACAGTGGTTGTCAAATGAGGGCTGTAGCCGGAAAACCAAGCATCCCGAGGGCCGTTGTTGGTGCCGGTTTTGCCGGCGATATCGCCGCGCTTCATGGTGCGGGCCCGGCGCCCGGTACCTCGTTTAATAACGTCTTTTAACATATCGTGGATGATATACGCTGTCTGTGTCGACATTGCCCGCGGGGCTTTTGGGGGCTGTTTTGTATTGGCCCCGGAGGTTTGAGTGGTCAATTCGAGGGGTTCCAGGCCCTCTATATCTGTTGGTACTTCTTCTGTAGTTGCCGAGAGGTTGATAGGCTCGCCTTCCTGTGAGTGCTGTTCGAATGCTGATTCAGGGCAGTCGCGACATACTGTGAGTGGTGCTGCTTGGTAGGTTACCTCACCATGCATATCGAGAACGCGATTAATCAGGTAAGGCTCTATACGAAAACCGCCATTGGCAAAGGCCGCATAACCGCGTGCTATTGCCAATGGTGTCAGCGCTGAGCTGCCGAGGGCAATAGATAGGTTGCGGGGTAGATTACTGTGTTTAAAACCAAAGCCTTCGACAAATTTCAGTGCATTATCCACGCCCAGTGCTTGCAGCAGGCGAATGGTCACCATGTTGCGCGACCGATACAGGGCTTCCCGGAGCCGAATTGGGCCAAGAAAGGTACCATCATCATTTTTCGGGCGCCACTCCTCTTCCCAACTGGTTTGTACAAAATTGATCGGTGCATCGTTGAAAATACTCGCGGCGGTGTATCCTTTTTCTATTGCGGCGGAATAAATAAAAGGCTTAAAGCTGGAGCCCGGCTGTCGCGTGGCTTGAGTGGCGCGATTGAAGTGGCTCAAGCGGAAATCGTAGCCACCAATAAGGGCGCGAATAGCACCATCTTCTGGTGCCAGGGAGACTAGGGCGCCCTGGGCTTTCGGGACTTGCGCCAGCAGCCAGTGCTCTTCGCTCACCGGGGTTGGCGAATTATCTGTAGCGGCAGCTTGTGGATTATAGGCAAAGGGATCTGATCTAACTTTGTCGTCGAGCTGAGCTTGTTCGCCTGCAAACTGGGAGTGTGTATCGACAGTCATTCTGCGCAGACGAACAATGTCGCCGGGCGTAAACATCTCGTCAGCTGCATTTAGACTGGGGCCTCGTTTATCTTCAGTTAAGTAAGGGCGTAGTCCCTTGAGGCCATTTTTCCAGGGGATTTCTACCACTCGGCGGTCGCGCAATAGAGCTTGAAGACTCTGCGGTGTAACCCTGGTAATCACTGCTGGCTCCAACTCCCCGAGCGCCGGAAGCTTACGCAGTGCATCAACCACTTGATCTTTGTCGTTCAGCAATTCGCTATCCAGGCGCTGTTCAGGGCCGCGGTAACCATGGCGTTGATCGTAGTCTTCGAGCCCGCGCTGCAAGGCGTGGCGTGCGGCGTTTTGAAGCTGGCTATCTATAGTGGTGATGATTTTGTAACCATCGGTATAAGCGGCATCGCCATACAGCTTTAGTGCATATTTGCGCGCCATTTCAGCAATGCCTGGGGCATCCAAGTCTAATTCTTGACGATGATAGGCCGCGGTTACTGGAGAGGTGACCGAGTCGTTGTATTGGCTTTGGCTGATGTAATCCAACCCAAGCATGCGTTTGAGTATCCAGTTGCGGCGCACCAGTGCCCGGGAAGGGTTGACAATGGGGTTGTAGCGGGAGGGCGTTTTGGGGGTCCCCGCCAGCATGGCCCATTGGGCGAGATTCAATTCGTGAAGATCTAACCCGTAGTAGACATTGGCTGCGGCCTGAAAACCGTAGGCGCGGTTGCCGAGGAAAATTTTATTGATGTAGAGTTCGAGAATCTCATTTTTGTCGAGCTCTCGCTCAATTTGCAAAGAGAGTAATATCTCTTTGAATTTGCGGATAAAGCGTTGGTCGCGAGTGAGGAAGAACTCACGGGCCACCTGCATGGTGAGGGTGCTGCCGCCGGACTGAATTGAGCGACTTTGGGCTAATTCTTGTACTGCGCGCATCAAACCTCTAATCGAAACGCCGCTATGGGTGTAGAATTCAGAATCTTCTGCTGCCAAAATGGCTTTTATAAAAAGTTCTGGGGCTTGCTCAACGGAGATGGGCCGACGGCGTTTCTCGCCGAATTCACCAATGAGCAGCATATCCTGGGAGTAGACCCTCAGTGGTGTTTGCAGGCGAATGTCACGAAGGCTCTCGACAGATGGCAAGCCGGGCTTGAGATAGATATAAATGCTGGAAAAAGCCATTACAGTAGTGGCACAGCCAGCCATTGCCAACCAAAATAAGTGCAGCAGGCCGTTTAGGAGGGAAGATTTCTTCTTAGTCATTTACGAACTTCTATTGCTAAGTCTTTTTCAAAACGGCGACCATTATATGGAGAATGTGCGCTGTTACCTATGCAAAAGGTGAATCTGACGATAATTTAGGTCGCTAGAATCATAATCAATCATAACCTATGGAAACTAACCAATGGGGTTTCTCCCTTTCTTCAACAAAGGTTCAAAATCCTTGCTGGGCCTTGATATTAGCTCCACCTCGGTGAAGCTGCTTGAGCTGAGCCGCCACGAAGATAAATATCGGGTCGAAAGCTACGCGACAGAGCCTCTCCCTGCCAATGCGGTGGTGGACAAAAATATCAATGATGTCAAGGCTACCAGTGATGCCATCCGCAGGGCGGTAATGCGCTCGAAAACCCGCTTGCGCCAGGTGGTGGTGGCGGTGTCGGGTTCAGCAGTAATTACCAAGACCTTAGCGCTGCCTGCGGGCCTGTCAGACGAAGCACTGGAAGCGCAGATTGCACTGGAAGCGGATCAGTATATTCCCTATCCGCTAGATGAGGTCAACCTGGATTTTGAAGTACAGGGGCCAGTGGAGAAACATGAGGATCAGGTGGAGGTATTGCTGGCGGCATGTCGCAGAGAGAATATAGAGCAGCGGGAGTTGGCACTGAATGCGGCGGATTTGCAAACGCTGATTGTGGATATTGAGGCCCATGCTATCGAGCGCGCTTTTACGTTGTTAAATGGTCAGTTTCCACCTCAAGCGCAGCTTGTGGTTGCCATTATTGATATTGGTGCCACCATGAGTGGATTATCCATTATGGTCGATGGGCACACTGTCTATACTCGAGAACAGCTGTTCGGCGGGCGACAGCTCAGCGATGAAATACAACGTCGTTATGGCCTTTCTCCGGAGGATGCAAGGCTCGCCAAGCACCAGGGAGGAATTGGTCTGCCGGAGGATTACCCGTTGGAAGTACTGGAGCCATTTTGCGATGCGGTAGTCCAGCAGGTAACGCGCTCACTGCAGTTTTTTTATTCTTCTACGGCTTACAATGATGTGGATTACATCATGCTATGTGGCGGGGTGGCGGCCATGGAGGGTCTGGCCGAGCGGGTGAGTAAAAACCTCAACAAGCCTACCCTAGTGGCAAATCCTTTCCGGGATATGAATATTGCGCCACATATTGACCATCGAGCATTGATCAGTGAAGCGCCCACACTCATGACTGCCGCTGGTTTGGCAATGCGCGAGCGGGAGTTTTAACCGTGGCAAAGATTAATTTACTTCCCTGGCGGCAGGAATTTCGTGCGCAGAAGCAAAAAGAGCTGCAGCAACTTATATTTCTTGTTGTGATTGCCACCTGTTTTTTTATATTTATGTGGATGAAAGGCGTAGATGCCATGCTCGAAAGTCAGCAAGCGCGCAACCGTCTGCTGCAAAATGAAATTACGACGCTGGATAAAAAAGTACAAGAGATCAAGGAGCTGGAACAACGGCGGCAGGAGTTGGTTGAGCGCATGCGAGTTATTCATGAACTGCAGGGTAATCGGCCGTTAGTGGTGCGTTATTTCGATGAAATGGTGCGTGCTGCACCAGAGGGATTATGGTTGACCCAACTTAAACACAATGAAAAATCAGTGAAGCTTTCCGGGGTTGCAGAGTCCAACCATCGGGTGTCGTCATTTATGCGCAATCTGGATCAATCAGAATGGTTTCAGGCGCCAAACTTGACTGGAGTCACGGCGAAGCCGGAGTTCGGTGAGCAGGCCAGCGCTTTTGACATGACGGTGGATGTTAGTGGCAATAAAAGCTCTTCGCCAGAAGATAATAAAAATGAGGGTTCCTGAGAATGGGGTTACAAGAGGTACTTAAGCAGGCTGGAGAGCTCGATTTCAATGATATCGATTTTTCCCGTGCCGGCGTCTGGCCACTGGCTGGGCGAATAACACTGCTACTATTGATTGCAGTCGTATTGATTGGATTAAGTTACTTTGCTCTGATTCAGGGGCGTAACCAGCAATTAGAGGTGGCGGTCAATCAAGAGCGTGAACTGTTCAGCAAGTTTGAAAAAGTATCTTTCAGTGCAGCCAATCTGGAAGCTTTTCGCGAGCAGTTAAAGACAATGGAAAGCTCGTTTGAGGTTTTGCTTAACCAGTTGCCCAAAGATACTGAGGTGCCAGGCCTGCTGGAAGATATTGATGAATTCGGTCGTGGCAGTGGGCTGACGATACAGAAAATTGGGCTAGAGGAGGAGCAAGTCGGTGAATATTACGTTGAGTTGCCAATTCGCATAGAGGTGCAGGGTGGCTATCATGAATTCGGTTCTTTTATCAGCGGTATTGCCGGCATGCCCCGGATTGTGACGTTACATGATT
Source organism: Gammaproteobacteria bacterium (assembly GCA_022600975.1). Classification (GTDB taxonomy): domain Bacteria; phylum Pseudomonadota; class Gammaproteobacteria; order Pseudomonadales; family Cellvibrionaceae; genus Microbulbifer. Next base: position 1,221 of record JAHZJJ010000062.1, on the reverse strand, counting down.
TTGATATTGTTGCTCCCAACAACGGTTCTGCGTTGTTGAATATGGTCGTTAACGCCAAAACCTACCGCTATAAAGAGCTGGGAGAAGAGGGGTGACTAAAACGCTTTTACTGATAGTGGCTATGGCCATGATGCTTTTTATGGGCTGCAGTTTTAACGACGGCCACAGTGATCTCATGCAGAAAATGGCTGCAGTGAAAAACAAACCGAAAGGGAAGATCAAACCCATTCCCACTTTTACTCCCTACAGCCCTTATATTTATAGCGCAGCAGGGTTGCGTAGCCCCTTTACCCGCCCGCTACTTGAAGCAGATCAGCGCCCAGTGGGGCGTAGACTAAATGTTGCCCCGGATGCCAATCGCCGCCGGGAAGTGCTCGAACGTTTTAATTTTGATGGTTTATCAATGGTGGGCACGCTATCTCGCAATGGTCAGCTATGGGCACTGATTGACGATGGTGAAGGCGGCATACATCGTATTACAGAGGGTAATTTCCTGGGTCGAAATTATGGAAAAGTGATTAAAACTTCGGCGTCACAGGTGGATATATTAGAAATTGTGCCAGACGGTAGCAACGGCTGGATTGAACGACCACGGGCTTTGAGCCTGGAAGAGAAGGACGGTTAAAAATGATTAAAAAGCGATTCGCCAAAGGTTTAATGTGTGCGAAAGCGCTGTTGTCAGGATTGGCAATATGCGTCCTGGCAACACAGTCCTGGGCTAACCAGCTCAACGATATTCAGTTTTCCGAATTGTCTGGCAGCCGCTTGCAATTGCGGCTTACATTTAGTGATATCCCGCCAGAGCCAACCGGCTACACCATTGAGCAGCCCGCACGCATTATTATGGATTTCACCGGAGTGGAAAGTGTGTTGCCGGAAAAGAAGTATCTTTTGGATATAGGCGCCGCACGTAGTGCGGTGATTGTGTCCACGGGAGACCGTACCCGCTTAATCGTTAATCTGGATCAGTTGCCGGTGTACACCAGTGAGCGGGTTGGTAACCAAGTGATTTTGGAAGTAGGGGCTAAAATAGCTGTTTCTGCAAGCGTTCCTAAAGTAGATGTACACGAGAGTATTCACCTGGGAGGAGAAGAACATTTCGACGAAGCTTCCAGCATTAGGGTTCGCGAAGTCGATTTTCGCCGTGGCGAAGATGGAGAAGGTCGGGTAATTGTGAATTTAACCGATCCTGCAGTGAATATTGATGTTGAGCGGGTCAAG
>JAHZJJ010000061.1 GCA_022600975.1 Gammaproteobacteria bacterium | reverse complement strand
GAGTTGTCTTCGGCCGAATTTGATAGATTTTCCGATGGCGTTGCTATTCCGGTTACAAAACATAAATTTATTGTAGAGATTCGCAATACAATTAACCCACAAAATAACACTTCTCTCGAAGGTTTGTATTTGTCCAACAATATGTATTGCACTCAGTGCGAGGCGGAAGGTTTTAGGAAAATTACCTTCTACCCCGACCGGCCGGATGTTATGTCTATCTTTACTACCACTATTATTGCCGCGACGGCGTTTCCGGTGTTGTTGGCTAACGGTAATGAAATATCTAGGGGTAGTTTGGAGGATGGGCGTCAATCAGTGACTTGGCACGACCCCTTTGCTAAACCAGCCTATCTTTTTGCTTTGGTTGGTGGGGATCTTAAAAGTGTGGAGGATAGTTTTGTTACTATCAGTGGACGAGAAGTAAAGCTCCAATTATTTACTGAAGAAAAAAATATTGGGAAGTGCGCTTATGCAATAGGGGCTCTTAAGCGTGCCATGCGTTGGGATGAGCAGATATACGGACGAGAATATGATTTGGATATTTTTATGATCGTTGCTGTCGATCATTTCAATATGGGGGCAATGGAAAACAAGGGGTTGAATATTTTTAACTCTGCGTGTGTATTGGCGAGCCCAGAAACGGCGACGGATAGTGCTTTTCAGCGGATTGAATCGATCGTGGCACATGAATATTTTCACAACTGGTCCGGCAATCGGGTCACCTGCCGGGATTGGTTTCAGCTGAGCCTCAAAGAAGGCTTTACCGTTTTTCGAGATACCGAATTCTCGGCAGATATGAACTCTCGGACGTTAAAGCGCATTGAAGACGCCTCTGTATTACGCACCGCTCAGTTTATGGAAGATGCCGGGCCCATGGCTCATCCGGTGCGCCCGGAGTCGTACATGGAAATTTCCAACTTTTATACCTTAACGGTTTATGAGAAAGGCGCAGAAGTCGTGCGGATGCTGCATACTCTGCTTGGCGCTGAAGGCTTTCGTGGTGGCAGCGATTTATATTTTGAGCGCCACGATGGCTGTGCGGTAACCTGTGAGGATTTTTTGTTGTCCATGGAGGATGCCAATAACGTAGATTTAACGCAGTTTCGCCGCTGGTACAGCCAGGCGGGAACGCCCGTGTTGGAGGTGAGAGATGAGTATGATGCTAAATCCGAAAGCTATACATTGATTGTGGAGCAATCCTGCCCACAAACGCCAGGTCAGCCTGATAAGTTACCGCTACATATTCCGGTGGTGGTTGGACTGTTAGATCAAACGGGTAGCGAATTGCCTCTGGATCAAACCGGTGGCACCGAGCGAATATTGGCAATGACTGAAGCTACCCAGCGTTTTAGCTTTAGCGGCATCCGCGCGAAGCCTATACCCTCGCTGTTGCGCGGTTTTTCTGCGCCGGTAAAGCTGCATTATGACTACAGTGCAGAGCAGTTATTATTTTTGATGCAGCACGATAGCGATGCATTTAATCGCTGGGATGCAGGCAGGCGGCTGGCAATAACCGCGCTTGAAGCATTGCAAATGAGTTTTCGTGCCGGAGAATCTCTGACATTTTCCAGTGATTTAATCGAGGCTTATGCTTGGGCATTGAAGCACCGTGATCGAGATATGGCACTTACTGCCAAAATGCTGACACTGCCTAGCTCGCGGGAATTGGCGCAAAATGCCCGAGAGATTGACTCAGAGGCGATTGACGCTGCGTGCAAATTTGCACGAACAGCACTGGCTCAAGCGTTGAAGCCTCAACTGTTGGAATGTTATCAGCGTTTGAATGTGCAAAAGCCCTATAAGCCCGTGGCTGATGACATCGCTGAACGTGAGTTGAAAAATACCTGTTTGGCCTATCTTTGTGTTACAAAAGAAGCATATGCATTGGAATTGGCTGCGCAGCAATTTACTCGCGCTGAAAATATGACTGATAGTCTAGGGGCACTTTCAGCTCTGGTGGACAATGCTCCTGAAATGATCGTGGCGGATTATTTAGAGCAATTTTATCAGCGATGGCAGCACGATACTCAGGTAGTTGAACTCTGGTTTACTGTGCAAAGCAGCAGTGCGTATTATGGAACTTTAGTTAGAGTAGGCGAGTTATTGGAGCACCCGGCATTTGAATTGAACAATCCAAATAAAGTACGGGCGGTGATTGGAAGTTTTGCAGGGCGCAATTTTACCCAGTTTCATGCCAGCGATGGCAGTGGTTTTGTTTTTCTTGCTGAGCAAGTATTGGTTATGGACAAGTTAAATCCACAGATAGCTTCACGCTTGATTATTCCATTAACAAGTTGGAGGAAGTATCGACCACAGGAGTCCAATCAAATGCGTGGCGCTTTGCGATCTATTATGGATGCAGGCGAGCTCTCGCGGGATTTGTATGAGGTTGTGAGTAAGAGCCTAGATTAGGCACTTTAGAGGCGGTTTGAATGAAGGTTGAAGAAAATAAACTTATTATTGCAATTTCCTCGCGAGCACTGTTCGACTTGCGTGAAACCCATCGGGTATACGAAGAAGAAGGTCTTGAGGCCTTCTCTGCTTACCAGATAAAGCGGGAAAACGAAGTGCTGCCTAAAGGCGAGGCTTTTGCATTGGTAAAAAAATTCTTAGCTATCAATGACCATTTCGATGATGAAAAACGCGTAGAGGTAATTTTGCTTTCGCGCAACAGTGCAGATACGGGTTTACGGGTTTTTAATTCGATTGAGCATTATGGGTTGGATATAGTGCGTGCAGCCTTTTGCAATGGAGAGCCCCCTTATCGTTATATTAACCCATTTGGCTGCCATTTATTTTTATCTGCTGATGGTGCTGATGTGCGCCGTGGGCTGGAACAGGGTGTTGCAGCTGCCACACTGATTGCTGGTGGCGCCTGCCAGCGGGAAGATGGTTTATTACGTTTTGCTTTTGATGGCGACGCGGTTATTTTCTCTGATGAAGCGGAGCAGATTTTCAAGCGCGAGGGGCTGGCCGCTTTTACCTCTTCTGAGCAGGCTGCGGCCAAGAGACCGCTGGAGGGTGGGCCATTTAGAGGCTTTCTTGAGGCATTGCAGCGGCTTCAGTCTGAGTTCGACCAAGGCAGTTGCCCAATTCGTACGGCATTGGTTACCGCCCGCTCGGCGCCCGCTCACGAGCGGGTGATTCGAACGCTACGAGCGTGGAATATTCGTATTGATGAGTCGATGTTTCTCGGTGGTCTGCCAAAAGGCAATTTTTTGCAAGCGTTTGGTGCCGATGTTTTTTTCGATGATCAGCCGGGTCATTGCACTTCGGCAGCTGAACATGTGACCACAGGCCATGTCCCCCATGGTATCGCCAACCTGGAAGTATAAACTGCCAGTAAATATCGAGCGGCGTTAGTTAGGGCATAAAAAATAATTTTCTGATTGGCTCTTAACCGGTTTCGCTGCTATGCTTTTCGCGCATAAATTTAGATAGTTTTTATAACCAATTTTTGTTTTTCTGTTTGTTAATGGAATCAAAAACAACTTGTCAGTAAAAGTGAGGGAGGAGGAATCATGAAGTTGCAGCAGTTGCGATATATCTGGGAGGTGTCGCATCACGGCCTCAATGTATCCGCGACAGCACAGAGCCTGTACACCTCGCAGCCGGGTATCAGCAAACAGATCCGATTGTTGGAAGATGAACTGGGTGTGGAAATATTTTCCCGCAGCGGCAAGCACCTCACGCGGATAACGCCAGCGGGGGAGGCGATTTTAAAAACTGCGGGCGAAATCATGCGCAAGGTAGAAAATATCAAGCAAGTGGCGCAGGAGTTTAGTAATGATAGGCGCGGCAGTTTGGATATTGCCACTACGCATACACAGGCGCGTTATGTGCTACCCGGCATCATCAAGAACTTTGTTACCAACTACCCGGAAGTATCACTGCACATGCATCAGGGCACACCGATGCAGATATCGGAAATGGCAGCCGATGGCACCGCAGACTTTGCTATTGCTACCGAGGCGCTGGAGCTGTTTAGCGACTTGATAATGATGCCTGCATATCGCTGGAATCGCTGTATATTGGTGCCGCAGGGACATGCGCTGTGTCAGCTTAGTGAGTTGACTCTGGAGGATGTAGCCAAGCATTCCATTGTCACTTATGTATTTGGCTTTACTGGGCGGTCAAAGTTGGACGACGCATTTTTAGAAAAAGGGCTTTCACCTAAGATAGTATTTACGGCAACAGATGCAGATGTCATCAAGACTTACGTGCGTCTTGGATTGGGTGTCGGCATTGTTGCGGATATGGCTATTTTGGAAGACGATGACAGCGATTTGGTGGCGCTGGATGCAAGTAAGCTATTTAAACCCAGTATTGCCAAGATTGGTTTTCGCAAAGGCATTTTTCTGCGAGGTTTTATGTATGAATTTATCCAGAAATTTGCCTCTCATCTGACCCGTGACGTGGTTGACAAGGCGGCTAGCACTAGCTCGAGAGCCGAGGTGGAGGAGTTGTTTTCCCATATTGAATTGCCCGTGTATTGATGAATATGGTTGTTTATTGTGCTGACCACACCACTTTTCGTCTTCTTATTGAAATTTACCTGAGAGTGTTTCAGGTGAGTGGTGCGGCGGACTGATGGGCGTAATCGCCCTGGTAGTCATTTCTGCACCGGTGTATGCTTTGTCCTTCTTTTAATTAAGCTTTGTTGTGACAGCAATACACGAATTACGGGGATTTTATGACCGCCTTCTGCACTATAATGGACGGTCCTGTGGCCGAGCGGCCACTTAGTATTTGTTTACTTGGTTATCGCAGTCATCCCTACTGCGGCGGGCAGGGGGTTTACTTACATTACCTCAGTAAAGCGCTGGTTGAAGCTGGCCATAGAGTCGATGTGATTTCCGGTCAGCCATACCCGGAACTGGACCCGCGGGTGCGGTTGATCAAATTGCCGGGGTTAAATTTGTTTGCTCATAAAAACCCCATGGCTGCTCTGCGTTGGCGTCATTTATTGCATTGGTCAGATTTTGTTGAATGGTTGAGTAAACTGACCGGTGGTTTTGCCGAACCCTATGCTTTCGGGCGTCGAGTTGTTAAATATCTGCGTACTGAGGGTGGCCGCTACGATATTGTGCATGACAATCAGTCTCTTTGTTACGCCCTGCTAGATATTCAAAAATCCTGCCTGCCCGTAGTTGCTACTATTCATCACCCTATAACCCGGGACCGCCAGTTGGCCATAGATGCCGCACCGAGTTGGGGTTATCGTCTGCTGGTGCGCCGCTGGTATCAGTTTCTCACGATGCAAAAACGGGTTGTGAAAAAATTACCTCATATTGTGACTGTCTCGATGCAATCTTATCGCGATAGCATTGAGCAGTTTGCCCTCAAGCCCGAGCAATTGGAGTTGGTATACAACGGTATTGACACAGAGGTCTTTCGCCCGTTACCACAGCAAAAGCGCAATCCATTGCGTATTATGACCACTGCTTCAGCAGATCAACCGCTAAAAGGATTGCGTTTTCTTCTGCGTGCAATGGCTAGTTTGCGCGGCCGTTTTCCACAGCTGGAACTGTTGGTGATTGGCAAGCTGACGTCCGATGGGGCGACAGAAAAATTGTTGCACGAGCTCCAGCTTAAAGATGCGGTGCAATTTGTATCGGGTATTTCCAACGGTAAATTAGTTGAGCACTATGCCAGCGCCGGGGTGGTGGTTTGCCCCTCTTTGTACGAAGGCTTTGGTTTGCCTGCGGGAGAGGCAATGGCCTGTGGCGTTCCGGTTATTTCCAGCGACGGTGGTGCTTTGCCGGAAGTGGTTGGTGATGCCGGTGTGATTGTACCGGCGGGAGACAGCCGGGCCTTGGCACAAGCGCTGGAAACTGTGCTCGAGGACGATGTGCTGCGTGAAACCCTGGGCCAAAAGGGTCGCGCGCGTATTTTAAAACAATTTTCCTGGGCTCGAGCAGCGGGGCATTTGGTGGGCTATTACCGCCGTATTATCGATGCTTCGGTGGGGCAGGAAAAGGAATCGACCACTAAAAATACCTCTGCTGACAGCGCCTATACCATTTCTCAGTTGGAACAAACAGCTGCGGGTAGCAAGGTCGCCAGCGATGCGGAGGCAGCCTGATGATCACGGTTGATCCACGGTTACTGCGGCTGCAGCCCGGTCAGAGGGTATTGGATTTGGGTTGCGGAGAGGGGCGTCACGCAATTCACATCTTAACGACACAAGCGGTTGAAGTGGTCGCAGTGGACCTTAATTTCAATGATGTCAATACCACTCGTGAGCGAGCACAACCTTTTGTTGAAGCCAAAGACACACCGGGAAGTCTGCATCTCGGCGTTGCCAGCGGGCTCTGTCTGCCCTTTGCTGATCAGAGTTTTGATGTGGTTATCTGCTCAGAGGTGCTCGAGCATATTGATAATTACTGCGAGGTGTTGCAAGAAATTCACCGTGTACAAAAAGTGTCGGGAATTTTTGCTGCGAGTGTACCGACATTTTTCCCCGAGTGGGTTTGCTGGCGTCTGTGCTCGGCTTATTATCAAGTAGAAGGTGGGCACGTTCGGATTTTTCGCGAGCGTCAATTGCGCCTCAGTATTGAAGCACTTGGCCAGTATTGTTTTAGCAGCCACAAGGCTCACGCCTTACATGTGCCCTATTGGTGGTTAAAATGTCTGCTGTGGCAACGCCCACAATCTCGGTTGCTGCAGGCTTACCATCGTCTATTGGTCTGGGATCTGATGCAAAAGCCCCTGTTCACGCGGCTGTTGGAGAAACTATTCAACCCGTTGCTGGGAAAAAGTATCGTACTTTATTTTGCTAAGTCCACAATTTTAAATACCAATACCTCTGTTGACGATCATGTAGTTTCCACGGAGCTTAATACGTGAATGATCTTGCGATTCCGATTTGTCAGTTTGAAGCAGATATTTTCCCTAAAGACTTTTTGAGTACCAGTGCCAAATATATTCTTTCCCACCAGGCACCAGATGGTGCTATCAGCTGGTTTGAAGGTGGCCATATTGATCCATGGGATCATGTAGAAGCTGCTATGGGGCTGACCATTGTCGGTAAGTTTACTGCGGCGGAAAAAGCCTACACTTGGCTTGCCGGGCAGCAGCTTAAAGATGGTAGTTGGTGGGCAGCCTATAAAAATGGCGAGGTACACAATGGAAGACGCCGCGAAAGCAATTTTGTGGCCTATATTGCCACTGGGGTGTGGCAGCACTTTGTGGTTACTAGAAATCGGGAGTTTTTGCAGCGCTTGTGGCCAACGGTTGAGCGCGCACTGGAGTTTGTGCTGTCTTTGCAGACAGAATTTGGGGACATCCACTGGGCGGTAGATAGCCAGGGCAGAGCTGAAGAGGACGCGTTGATTACGGGCTGTGCCTCAATCTATAAAAGTCTTGAGTGTGGCATTCATATTGCCCACAGTTTGAAATTGGTGCGTCCCCATTGGAAGCTCGCACGGCATAAATTGGGCCTCGCGCTGCGAGATAAGCCGGAACGCTTTGATCGCACTTGGGAAAGCAAAGCGCGGTTTTCAATGGATTGGTTTTATCCTGTTCTTTGCGGTGTTATTGACGGGGATGCGGCGCGCGCACGTTTGCAGGCCAAGTGGGATCAATTTGTGGTTGCTGAGTTGGGTTGTCGCTGTGTGAATGATGAGCCCTGGGTGACTGTGGCCGAAACTTGTGAACTTATAATGGCGCTATTGGCAGTGGGTGAGCGCACCCGAGCCGTTGAGCTTTACCGGGGTCTACACCGTTGGCGCGCAGAGGACGGTGGTTACTGGACCGGTTATGTGTATCGAGATAATGCCGTGTGGCCAGAGGAAAAAACAACCTGGACGCTTGGAGCCATGTTGTTGGCAGCGGATGCACTGACCGGAATAACACCCGCCAGCACACTATTTACTTCGGTAAATTTACTAGACGCGCCGCAATATACCCAGCGTGTTGACCATTTCTAGGGCCTCGAACTGTCCAGAATTGAGTGCCAGTTGATAAATGGTATAGGGCGCCTGACCGCCGTCGGCGGGATTGGGGAAAATATCGTGAATGGCGAGTATACCGCCGGGAAGAATATGGCGCGACCAACCGCGGTAATCGGTCATTGCGGCCTCAAGAGAGTGGCCGCCATCTATAAAAACCATACCGAGTGGCGTATTCCAACGTCTGGAGGCAACGACAGATGGGGCAACTATTGGCACCACCCAATCATCCAGCTGTGCTGCACGTATATTGTGGCGAAAGCTGCGAAAACTATCCATGCATTGCGCGTTGCTATCATACAGTGCATTATCGTGATATTCCTCTCCTGGTTGATGTTCTTCAGAACCGCGATGGTGGTCTACTGCGAATAAAATATTGTTCATCAACTTGCATGCGCTGGCCAGATAAATCGTTGATTTGCCGCAGTAGCTGCCCACTTCCAGGCAGGCTCCGAGATCGCTGGTTTCGCCAGCACGATAGTAGAGGGCTTCTCCTTCAGCGTCGGCGAGGAAACCTTTTACAGTGTGCATATCGATGGGTAGCTGGATTGTCATAGTATGGTCCGGCATAAGAAAGAGATTGAAGGTCAGCTGCGACAGTGGGTATAGCGGTTTTGAGCTAATAACACGGCCAATTATTCTGAGCAATCCGCACAGAAAAAGGTTTCATCTTCCAGGCGCATTGCTGTCAGGTAGGCACCCCAAACGCAGCCGGTATCGAGAGCATAAATATTGCGGGTGTTGGCCTGTCCTTCCAGTGCCGCCCAGTGGCCAAAAATTATTTTTTCATCTTTGGTTTTGCGATTGGAGTGGCTGTACCATGGTTTGTATTCTCGATGCGCGGCCAGTGGGCCTTGTTTGGTAACCAGATCGAGGGTACCAGCTGCGGTGCAAAAGCGCATCCGAGTAAAGTAATTGGCGATAGTCCGCAACCGCTCTAGGCCCATTAGTTGGTCGTGCCAACATCGAGGTTCATTGCCGTACATGGCGCGGAGAAATGCTTTGGCCCGATTCGGTTCTATGAGTGCCAGATGCACTTCGCGGGCTAATTTCAGCGCTTTGTGGAGGCTCCAAATTGGCGGGATGCCCGCGTGTACCATGGTGAAACCACACTTATGCACTATAAGCGGTAGGCTTTGAAGCCAATCGAGCAGTTGATCGGCATCTTTGGCGCGCAGTACCGGTGCTAGATCGCAGTCGCGCTCAGTGAGCGGTCGGATACCCTTTGCCAGCGCCAGTAAATGTAAATCGTGATTGCCCAATACGGCGGTGATTTGACTGCGGTGTTGATATAAAAATCTCAGGGTTCCGAGGCTGTCGGGGCCGCGGCTGACCATATCGCCGGCCAGCCACAGTTTGTCGCGATCACTGCGAAAATGGATTTTTAGTAAAAGCCGCTGCAGCGGCTCAAGACAACCCTGAATATCGCCGATTGCATAGGTGGCCATGAAAGCTATCCGGTATTGTTATTGTCATTAACAGCCGCAGAGGGTTCAGCACTGACATGGGTGCTGCAAAAATCTGCCAGTTGCACAAATTCCTGCACACTCAGTGTCTGTGGGCGACGCTCACCAGCCATTGGCAAGTGTGATGGATCGAGTTCGGGGTAGAGTGGCTTTAAGGCATTACGTAGGGTTTTACGCCGCTGTTGAAATACCACATTAACAATTTGCGCCAATAGTTTTTCATCTTTAGCGGCATAAGGCAGGATCGTATAGGGTTCCAGTCGCACGATGGCCGATTCTACTTTGGGCGCCGGGTGAAAGGATTGTGGCGGCACCGGAAATAACCCCTGCACCCGGCAATAATATTGTGCCATCACACTTAAGCGACCATAGCTTTTACTGCCTGGTATTGCGCTTAAGCGGTCCACGAGTTCTTTTTGCAGCATAAAGTGCATGTCCCGAATTTGACCGCGAAACTTGAGCAGATGGAATAGCAAGGGTGTGGAAATATTGTAAGGCAGGTTGCCGACTATGCGCAGCGGCTGCTCCTTTTCGGCCAAGTGGGTAAAATCAAATTTGAGTGCATCTTGTTGAATGATATTGAGTTGCGGGTATTGGCGAAATTTGAATTCCAACATGGGAATCAGCTCGCGATCCAGCTCCACTGCAGTTAGTGTGGGACAGTGTTGTAGCAATAATTCGGTAAGCGCGCCTTGGCCGGGGCCGATTTCTACTAGGCGCTGGGCGGCTTTGGGGGCTATGGCGCGGACTATGCGCTCAATAATATTCGCATCTACCAAGAAATTCTGGCCGAAACGTTTGCGCGCCTTATGGTGAAAGAAGTTATTCATCGGAGTATTTCGTTGATCCGCTTTGAGCTGCAGTAATGCTCTGGCAATTAGTGACGAGCTGCTGTCAGGTTGTTGTTTTTTCGTTGTGCCAGCTGGATCGCCTGTTCCAGAGCGGTTTTTAAGCTGCCGTCGTCGGCCTTGCCGAGCCCGGCAATGTCCAGTGCCGTGCCATGATCCACTGAGGTGCGAATAAAGGGTAGCCCCAGCGTGATATTAACGGCTCGGCCAAATCCCTTGTATTTTAATACCGGCAAGCCTTGATCGTGGTACATAGCCAGCACTGCATCGCAGCGCGCCAGCTGTGGTGGTGTGAACAGGGTGTCGGCCGGCAGCGGGCCTGTGATCTGCATACCCAAATCGCGCATGGCGTCTAATGCTGGGGTGATAATTTCAATTTCCTCGCGACCGAGGTGGCCGTTTTCACCGGCGTGGGGGTTGAGCCCGCAGACACTGATACGCGGCTGCTTGATAGCAAAGAGATCCTGCAGGCCGCGATGTAAAATACTTATGATTTGCTGCAATTTGTCGTTATTAAGCGCATCGCTCACGCTTTTTAAGGGCAGGTGTGTACTTGCCAGCGCCACTCGCAGATCGTCGGCGACTAACATCATGACGACTTGAGCAACGTCTGCCTGCTGGGCGAAAAACTCCGTATGACCACTAAATGAAATACCGGCTTGATTGATAACACCTTTGTGTACTGGTCCGGTTACCAGGGCGTCAAATTGTTGCGTCAGGCAGCCATTACTGGCGCGGCGCAGGGTTTCCAGTACATAGGTTGCATTGGCTGGGTTGAGCTTGCCGGGATGGGCGGTTGCCGCCAGCGGTGTGGCGTCTATGTACAGGGTACCGGGGGCGGTTGCGGTGGGTCTTTGCTGCGGATCAAAAGGCAACAATTGCAATGATTGCCCAAGCCTAGCAGCTGTGTCTGCAAGCAGGGTTGGGTCGGCGATGGTGATTAGTTGCGCAGGTGTTCCGCAGCTAGCCAGTTTCACTGCCAGCTCCGGGCCTATCCCGGCGGGCTCGCCGGGAGTCAAGGCTATTCTGGGAACCATTGGTAGCCTATTGCTCTTCTGCGGTCGTGGCTGCGGCTGTGTCTTGGGACTCCGGCAGTTTGATTTCCACATAGGCCGCATCGCGCATTTCCTGCCGCCAGATCAGCAACTCTTCTTCAAAGCGCCTCTTGCGCAGCAGATTGGCGGCTTGATTGCGTAAAAATTGTTCACTCATGTCCTGCTTGCGACGCCCTTCTACCTGTAGCAGATGCCAGCCAAATTCACTGCGAAATGGCATGCTCATTTCATCCACCGGGGTGTTATTCATGGCGGCGGTAAATTCCGGCACAAACTTGCCGGGCATGGACCAACCGAGATCGCCGCCCTGTAGCATGCTGCCGATATCTTCTGAATGTTCTCGAGCCTGCTCTTCAAACTTCATTTCGCCTGCGGCAATTTTCTTGCGCAGATCAATTAGTAGGTTATAGGCGTCGTCGTCACTGACAATGGCGGAGGGCTTTATAAGAATATGGCGCACTTTAGTTTGCTCAACAACTTGTTCGGCAGCGCCGCGTTGGGCATGAATTTTTAACAAGTGGAAGCCCGCACCACTGCGAAATGGTTTGCTGGTAGCGTTGACCTCGAGGTCTTTCAGAGCTTCGGCAAACAGACTGGGAAGCTCGACGGCTTTGCGCCAACCCAAATCGCCACCAGACAGCGCATTTTGGCCGGAGGAATTGCTGATCGCCAATGCGCGGAAATCGCCACCAGTGGAAGCCTGTTGATAAATCTGATTCGCTTTTTTATGGGCCTCGGCAACTTCTTCAACTGAGGCATTGGAGCCTGTGGCAATAAGAATATGACCAAGCTGATACTGAGGTGACTTCCAGAATTCTCCCTCTTTAGAGCGTAAGAAGTTATTGATTTGCTGATCTGTAATCTGAATACGACTATTGACGCCGCCTTGTACTACTTGGCGAATAATGAGCTCTTCGCGAATTTGTTGGCGAAAAGCACCGGGAGAAAGTCCTTCAGTGGCCATGCGGGCATAAAATTCTTTTGGGTTGACTCCCATATTTTGCTGTAGTTGGGCAATGGCCTGCTCAAGCTCAGCATCTGAAATGGCAATTCCAACGCGCAGCCCCATTTGTAGTTGTAAACGTTCAACAATCAGTTCTTCTAGTACCTGGCGCTGGAGGATGTCGACGGGAGGTGGTGCGACATTTTGCGACGCTATTTGGGCGCTGATAGTATCGAGGCGCTGTTGAAGCTCGCTGGCCATAACGACATCGTCATCCACTACCGCGACCACGCGGTCGAGGGCGTGTACTTGGGCCCAAGCTGGCAAGCTGGATGCGACCCAGGTGAGTATGGCGAGTGAGGTACTGCGTGCGTAAGTAAATAGTTGCTTCTTGGTTATCACTGTTTCAATAGCTCTCTTTGGTCAAAGTTGGCGATGCCTTGGCTGAGCGTACGCGTGAGGGAAGTGCCTAAACCTGCCAATCCCTTCAATTGGAATTCAAAATATAGACCCTGGTCATACTCCAGATCTTCTGGGGGGATTAAATCTGCCAAATTATTTTGGATACTGCGACGCCATACTAACCGAGCGCGATAGCAGCAACTGTCGTATTCGATCCCGGCTATATATTCTAGTTCCCGCTTGAAGGTTAAATCATAGTTGGCACGCGCCAGGATGGAGGTGCTTGCGTTAATGGGCAGCACCATAGAGGCATCAATTTGATCGATCGCCCTCTCTGTATCTATCCCTACAGCGTCTTCATTACTCGGTAGGTAGCGATGACTGAGATCTCTCCGTAGATAGCGATGACTGAGATCTCTCCGTAGATAGCGATAATTGAGATCCCTCCGCAGATAGCGATAACCAAGATTGAACAGCTGGAAAGATTCCGGATTTAGATAGCGCAAGTTTATATTGCCCCGGTTGACTTTGCGTTCGCTGTCATCGTAGATCAATTCACTGCTGAGGCGCAAAAAGGGTGTAGGCCGGCTTTCAAGGCGCACGGCTAGCTCTGAGTCCGGGTTGTTTATATTGCGATTACTAGCCCCTGAACTGAGGGTGGCTTGGGTGAAGTCGTTCAGTGCTCTGTCGTTATTCTGTAAATAGTGGATTTGCCCGACACTGGCGCTCAGCAGATCGCGTCCGCTGTCGGGATCGATGATGCGTGTGGTGAGACCAAGGGCCGCGCGATCTGTATCATCGATGCGATCTTTACCGGTAAATCGACTATTGCGAAACAGCTGATCGTAACTGAAAGTGAACAATGAAGTATCGAATAATAAATTGTCACCACCATTGTTTGGGTTATTACTGATCCTGTAAAAATCTTCTTGATGCGCATTGGTACTAGTGAGGGCAAACAGGCGTGGTTCCAGTGTTTGGATGAAATTTTTATCCCATAAAGTGCTGTTGCGTTGAAAAAATAGGCCGCTGTCGATGGAAAATTGAGCAGCAGAGGCTTCCGGGGTGTCGGTTGAGGATTGGTTGAGGAAAGTATCGTCGAGACTGTAACTTAAATAGCGAGCAGCCAGTTGAGGTTTGAGGTAGCCCCACAGCCACTGTTTATCCCAACGAAAGAGGTAATCAACACGGCGGCGATCCGCATTGACAAAATTGCGGGTATCCCGGGTGACGCTTGCTGGGTCGTTGACATCATTAATCTGGAGGATAGTTTCAGAGTCACGGTGATACCAGCGGGTAACCTCATGATTTAATAACAACTGCCAGTCGCCCCAACGGTAGCCGCCATCGACATTGAGCCGCGGCAGCTGGCTGTATCCATTGAACTCGTCTTTGAGTAGTAACTGATATTCTTGCGCTCGTATGCTGGCTCGCCAATGATCGTTGTAGATACCGGCTTCGACCATTTGATTGAGGCTGGTTTGCGCGGCAACGTTTAGATTGGCGGTGTTGATATCGCGGAAATAATCGGGATCGCTTACTTTGGTGTAATCGATATTGCTATACCAGAAGCTGCCAGTGGAGGCTTGTTGCTCTAAATTAATCAGCCAGCGATTCTTTCCTTTGCCGGGCAGCACTAGGCTTTCGGGGAAGCCTTTATCTATTAGCTCGCGGGCATTTTTATCGTTTCCACCCTTGTCATTGGGAAGTAGAGCGAGGCGCAGCTCACTGTTGGCCCAGTTACTAAGGTGGCGGGTTTCTACTTCCAGGTCAATACCCCGATGCTGAATATAGCGTGGCACTATGGTGGCATCCATTTGCGGGGCAATATTCCAATAGTAAGGGACAGAAATATCTATGCCATTGATAGTACTGTTGCTGAAGCTTGGGAACAGCAGACCAGACAGGCGAGTATCGCCTACGGGAAACCGCAGATAGGGGAAATAAAATACCGGCACATCAAGAATTTCGAGCCGCATATCGTGGGCGTAACCTTGGTGCGCTTCATTATCGATAGAAATTTTACTGCCCGATAGGCGCCAGAATTCATGGCCCGGCTCACAGCTCGTATAGTTGCCGGCAGACACGAGTAGATCGCCGTCGTCCTCGCGAATGACTTGTCGAGCAGAGCCGTGAATATATTCATCGTGTACCACATAAATGGCATTATCCACCACAGCCGTATTGCTGTCTGTCAGTATCTCCGCACTTTTGCCGCGCACCAACAAATTGGGTTCACGTAATTCAATGGCGCCGCGCAGATAGGCACTATTTTTTTGAAGCACCATATTATTTGCAAATAATTGGCGATAGCCCTGGGTAATATGTACCCCGCCGCTTAGCTCGGCATTGCCATCATCCAGCCACTCTGAGCTACCGGCAGTGGCGCGTAGAGGTGCCAGTGCCGGGGACAAATTGGAGTCGGGATAATCTCTCTGGGGTGCGACAAATGCACCGCTACAGACCGCGGGAGTGGCCCGGCGCTCAGCGGGGGATAGCTGTGAGCGGGGTAACCAATCAAGATATTGATAAGGGTTTGTATGCTCAGTTTTTGCTTCAGAGGCAGCTGCCCCGAGTGGCAGTGCAGCAATTAAACTGAGCGCTAGTGAACCCGAATGCATTGACTGGGCGATAGCTGACACCAAGCGGCGCCAATGGAGAACTTCCAGCATCAAATGACAGCTTCCGTATATTTAGAGTGAGGATCCGCATAGTGGTTATACCAGGTAATCATCCCCTATGCTCAAAAATAGTATTCATTCATTCATTTCTCATCTCGAGCCCGTGGGCTGAATCATCGAGAAGCTGCAAGCAAAAAATTGCAATATCGGTGATGCAAGGCAGAGCGCAAAACTAGCTGTTGATTTTACTCGAATGGTGGCGTCCAGGGAAATACTGGGCCCACAAAGATGATCTATCGCTGTCCTGGAGTTACAATGAACGCAGGAGGCGTTAACAGCGCTCCGAGCAGTTTAGCCGTCGATTCCCAGGTTGGCCCTGTACCAATAAAGAATATCGTATGAATAAACCCTTGAGCAACACTGTTGATCGACGACACTTGCAATTGCAGCATTGGGCAGCGAAGGCGCTACAGTCTTATGGCGCGCCGCCGGAGGTTGCTGCCATTGACGCGGGCGCGATCAGCGGATGCTTTAAATTGGTGCCACTTTGTGGTGATGCGGGCTTTCGTCGCTATTTTCGCAGTTTAACTGAGCCGAGTATGATTGCTGTAGATGCACCGCCAGGGAAGACCAATTGTGGGCGCTTTGTGAGGTTGGCAGATTATCTGCGTCGCCATGGGTTGTGCACACCAAGGGTATTCGGCGCAGATATTGAGCAGGGATTTTTATTGCAGGAAGATCTCGGTGACAAGCTGTTGTTGGGCCAAGTCAATAGCAGCAATGCACAAGCGCTTTATACCCTGGTATTAAATCAGTTGTTGCGATTGCAGCAAGTTCCCTCTGCTGAGGGTTTGTTTCCGGCTTATGATCGCGCTTTTTTACTTAGGGAGATGCGCTTGCTGCCGGAGTGGTTGGCGGAATCTCTGCTGGCGTATCAATTAAACACTGCGGACAGTCAACTATTGGAACACACATTTACACTGTTGTTAGACTGCGCAGAGAAGCAGCCCCAGGTGCTGGTGCATCGCGATTTTCATAGTCGCAATCTAATGTTGCGTGATGGTGAGCAGCCGGCCTTAATAGATTTTCAGGATGCGGTGTGGGGCCCGATTACCTATGATCTGGTGTCTTTATTGCGGGATTGTTATATTCGCTGGCCGCGAGCACAGGTGGAGCGCTGGGCGCTCAATTATGCCACTCGTGCGAAAGCAGCTGGTATTTTACCCACTGTGAAATCGCAGACTTTTTTGCGTTGGTTCGATTGGATGGGATTGCAGCGGCACTTAAAGGTGTTGGGGTTGTTTCCACGTCTGTGTTTGCGTGATGGCAAACAGCATTACTTGTTCCACTTACCACTGGTTATTCGCTATATCCTAGAGGTCGCGGATAATTATAAAGAGCTCATGCCTTTTGCCGATTGGTTTCGCGGCACGTTATTGCCCCTGATTGAACGCCAGGCCTGGTATCGCGATTATCGATGTGCCGAGGGCTGGCCTCAGGATGAGGTTGGTGGCCGGGTAGTTTTATGATCGAGGCCAGGCCCCACACTCCCATTGCTATGGTGTTGGCCGCCGGATTTGGCAAGCGCATGCGCCCGCTCACGGATCACTGCCCCAAGCCGCTTTTGCAAGTCGCGGGTAAGCCACTGATAGAGCACACGCTGAAGCGGCTGATGTGCGCCGGCGTGAAGCGGGTGGTGATTAACCTCAGCCATCTCGGTGAGCAGATTCGTGAACGACTCGGCGATGGGTCGCGCTGGCAGTTAGATATTCAGTATTCTCGAGAAGAGACCCCGCTTGAAACTGGCGGTGGCATACTCCGAGCCCTACCGCTTTTAGGTGAGGAGCCCTTCTTAGTGATCAATGGTGATATCTGGTGCGATTTTGATGTGACTGCTTGGGTCGCTCGGCCGCTGCCGCCCAATTGCCCCGGACGGCTGTTGCTGGTGCCAAACCCTGCCCACAACCCTAAAGGGGATTTCGGTATCAATAACGGGCTGCTTTCTGTCAATGCCACATCGCGTTTGACTATTGCCGGTATTAGCTGGCTGCGCCCGGAAGTACTTCGCACTTACCCGCGCGCGCGCGCTTGCTTTGGGCTCGCTGAAGTCTTTGCTCACAATACCAATTTACTGCAGGCGGAAGCTTACTCCGGGTACTGGTGTGACGTTGGAACACCGCAGCGTCTGTATAATCTCCAACAGCATCTACAGCAAATTGATACTCACTTGTAATCGGTACTGCAATAGGAAGCCTGATGTCGAATTTTAAAATTGCCCCCTCTATTCTTTCCGCCAACTTTGCCCGTCTCGGTGAGGAAGTGGATACAGTGTTGGCGGCCGGCGCAGATTGGATACATTTTGATGTGATGGATAACCATTATGTGCCCAATTTAACTATTGGCCCCATGGTGTGCCGGGCGTTGCGCAAACATGGCGTCAAGGCGCCGATTGATGTGCATCTGATGGTCGAGCCGGTGGACGATATGATTCGCATGTTTGCCGATGCTGGTGCCACTTATATTAGTTTTCACCCGGAGGCTTCAAAACATGTGGATCGGTCACTGCAGTTAATCCACAGTGTTGGTTGCAAGGCGGGGCTGGTATTTAATCCTGCATTGGGGCTTGAGAGCGTTAAATATGTAATCGACCGGCTAGATATGATCCTGTTGATGTCTGTGAATCCCGGTTTTGGTGGGCAAAAGTTTATTCCCGCAACCCTTGACAAGCTGAGGGAGGCACGTCGGCTGATAACTGCTTCAGGCCGGGATATTCGTCTTGAAATCGACGGTGGCGTCACCCGAGATAACATTCGTGAAATTGCCATTGCCGGAGCCGACAGTTTTGTTGCCGGCTCAGCTATTTTTAATGCCAGTGACTACAATACTGCCATTGGAGCGATGCGCGAGCAGCTGGCTGAGGTTTGAAAGGGCGACTCTATAAATGAGAATGCGGGCGGGGCTTGTTCATTTTTGATAGGTTTTGTAAACTTGCCAGCCTGCTATTGAATAAGCTACTGAGAATTCTGGTGAAGTGTCCAGCTTTCCCTATTAACAGTTGGCGATGGTGCCACTAATCTATTTACAGCTCGTTGGGTTGTGATGCCCCGCGGCGGTCTTTAAAACATTTCTGTTGAAATAAATATCTCATAACACCGGAGTCACTATGACCCCCAGTGAATACACGCGATTTGCACGTGGAGGTTTCAATCGCATACCGTTGGTACGGAGTGTGCTGGCCGATATAGAAACCCCACTTTCTATTTATATGAAGTTGGCCGCTAATGATGGCTATAGCTATCTATTGGAATCGGTACAGGGCGGCGAAAAGTGGGGACGCTACTCTATTATTGGTCTGCCCGCTCGCACCTTGCTTAAGGTACATGGGCACGACATTGTTGTGGAGCGTGATGGCGAAGTAATAGAACAGTGCCAAAGCGTCGATCCACTGGCGTTTGTAGAAGCTTTCCAGGCGCGCTACAAGGTGCCGGAGTTGGCGTATCCGCCGCGTTTTAATGGCGGGCTGGTGGGTTATTTTGGCTATGATTGTGTGCGCTATATTGAACCACGGCTGCGGCATAGTATGCCGACGGATACCTTAGGTACCCCGGACATTTTGTTGATGGTCAGTGATGAGTTGGTGGTGTTCGACAATCTCGCTAATGCAGTAATTTTTATTGTGCACGCGAATCCGGCCGATGAAGATGCTTATGAAAAGGCGCAGTGTCGTCTGGATGAATTGGTGGCTCGTTTGGAGCAACCACTGGCTGTGGCTTGCTCATTCAAGCTTGATGGTGGCGAGGGTATGGAATCGTTGTTTCAGTCAAACTTTGGGGAGGCTGCCTTCAAGCGGGGTGTAGCTAAGGTAAAAGAGTATATTGCCGCTGGTGATGTGATGCAGGTAGTACCGTCGCAGCGACTTTCCGCGCCTTACCAGGGTGCCCCGCTGGATTTGTATCGCGCTTTGCGCAACCTTAACCCATCACCTTATATGTACTTTTTTGATCTGAAAGATCATCAGGTTGTGGGTTCCAGTCCAGAGATTCTAGTGCACCTGGAAGCTGGCGATGTCACCATACGTCCATTAGCAGGCACTCGGCGGCGGGGTAAAACGGAGGAGCAGGATCGTGCCATGGAACGTGAGCTGCTCGCTGACCCTAAGGAAATTGCTGAACACCTGATGTTAATTGACCTGGGGCGTAATGATATCGGCCGGGTAGCGGAAACTGGCAGTGTGCGGGTCAGTGAAAAGATGGTGGTAGAGCGTTATTCCCATGTTATGCATATTACTTCTAATGTCACTGGGAAATTAAAAACAGGGCTCGGTAGTATGGATGCACTGCGGGCGGCACTGCCTGCGGGTACTTTATCGGGGGCACCAAAAATTAGAGCGATGGAAATTATTGATGAGTTAGAGCCGGAAAAACGTGGCATCTATGGTGGTGCGGTGGGTTATCTGGCCTGGAACGGAAATATGGATACCGCTATCGCCATCCGTACTGCAATTATAAAAAATGGGCAGTTGTATGTGCAGGCTGGTGCCGGGCTGGTAGCGGATTCAGATCCACAGTCGGAATGGGACGAAACGCTCAATAAAGCACAGGCTTTGTTGCGCGCTGCAGCCATGGCACAGAGCGCAAGTCATAAATGATTCAGGAGCTGGAACGAAATGATTCTAATGATTGATAACTACGATTCATTTACTTGGAATGTGGTGCAATATTTGGCTGAGCTGGGCGCCGAGGTGAAGGTCAAGCGCAATGATGAAATCAAAGTGAAGGATATTGAAAAGCTAGCGCCAGAAAAAATTGTTATTTCTCCGGGCCCTTGTACCCCCAACGAAGCGGGTATTTCAATGGAAGTGGTGCGCCAGTTTGCTGGGGTATTACCTATTTTGGGCATTTGCCTGGGTCATCAGAGTATCGGTCAGGTTTTTGGTGGCCGGATAATACGTGCGGCGAAGGTTATGCACGGCAAAGTTTCATCGATAGTTCACAATAATTTGGGCGTGTTTCACGGCCTATCTAATCCGCTTACTGCAACCCGTTATCACTCTTTAGTAGTGGAAAAGTCCAGCCTGCCAGAGTGCTTGCAAATAACTGCCTGGACAGAAACTAAAGAGGGTGAAATTGATGAAATTATGGGTTTACGCCACCGAGAGTTGATGATTGAAGGGGTGCAATTTCATCCGGAATCCATTCTCAGTCAACACGGTCACGATTTATTACGTAATTTTTTGCAGACGTAAGAAGCTTGAGCAACGAATACGTAAAACGAAGGGAAAGAGAAGGGCAGGACGAGAATGAATATTCAACAGGCGATCACCAGACTGGTCATTGGCGAGCATCTAAATCGCAGTGAAATGTACGCTGCCATGAGCCAAATAATGGGCGGTGAAGCAGATAATGCACAGATTGGCGGTCTGCTGGTGGCTTTGCGCATGGCCGGTGAAACTGCGGCAGAAATTACTGGCGCCGCCGAGGCTATGCGGGAACTGGCGGTTAAGGTGCCATTGGAATTTTCCAATACCGTAGATATTGTCGGTACCGGTGGCGATGGTGCCAATTTATTTAATGTATCCACTGCAGCCGCTTTTGTTGCTGCAGCGGCGGGTGTTCGGGTTGCCAAACACGGCAATCGTGCTATTTCGTCTAGCAGTGGCGCGGCGGATCTGCTTGAAGGTGCGGGGATGCATCTGTCGTTGACGCCACAACAAGTAGCGCGCTGTATCGAGCATGTGGGTATCGGCTGGATGTTTGCGCCGGATTATCACAGTGCTATGCGCCATGCTATTGGGCCGCGCAGGTCTTTGGGCATGCGGACTATTTTTAATTTGCTGGGTCCATTGACCAATCCCGCCGGGGTGAAGCGTCATGTGATCGGTGTTTATCACCCAGACTATTGCCATATATTTGCCCAAGTGCTTAAAACCTTGGGTTCTGAGCATGCGTTGATAGTGCACGGTGGCGATGGTCTAGATGAAATCAGTTTGGCCACCGATACCCAGGCTGTGGAATTAAAGCATGGCGAATTGAGAGAATTTCAGTTGCGGCCGGAAGAATTCGCCATCAAGCGCCAAAGCCTTGAGGGATTGAGTGTTTCAGGTGTCGAGGAATCGTTGGTATTGATTAATGATGCGCTGGGGCCACGCAAAACGCTGGAAGGAAGCAAGGCCGCCGATATCATAGCGCTCAACGCCGGCATGGCGATTTATGTCAGTGCAGTGGCCGATACTCCAGAGCGGGGTGTGGCTATGGCCGAAGATGCGATTGTCAGCGGTCTGGCGGCAGAAAAAATGCGCGAGCTGGCTGTTTTTACCAGTGCCTTTAAAGAGTGAAGTTATGTCTATCCCCACCATTTTAAAAACGATTATTGAACGCAAGAAGCAGGAAGTTACCGAACGCAAACAGCGGCTTCCCCTCGCTAAAATCCGCCAACAGGCGCTGTCACAGCCCGCTTGCCGCGGTTTTGTGCGGGCCATTGAAAAAAAATGTATGCAGGGTGATGCGGCGGTGATCGCCGAATTAAAAAAGGCCTCACCGAGCAAAGGTATTATTCGCGCACACTTTATCCCCGCAGACATTGCGGTGAGTTACCAAAAAGGTGGTGCTACCTGTCTTTCAGTACTCACTGACCGCGATTTTTTTCAGGGGAGTGATGAGTATTTACAGCAGGTGCGAAATGCAGTGAGCCTGCCGGTATTGCGCAAGGATTTCACCTTGGACCCCTATCAGGTTTACGAAGCGCGGGCTATTGGTGCCGACTGTATTTTATTAATTGTGGATTGCCTCGATGATCGGCAAATGCGCCTTCTCTTTGAGCTGGCGGAGGAGCTCGGGTTGGATGTATTGTTGGAGGTGCACGATCGACAACAACTAGAGCGAGCTTTAGTATTGCCTAGCCGTTTGATTGGCATTAACAATCGCAACCTGCATACTTTTGATGTGCAATTACAAACTACCCTTGAATTATTAGTGCATATACCCGATGACCGCATTGTGGTAACCGAAAGTGGTATTCACAATTGTGATGATGTTGCCCTGATGCGCGCCCATAACGTCAACAGTTTTCTGGTGGGTGAGACGTTTATGCGAGATGAACAGCCGGGGGCTAAATTATCGGAAATGTTTGGCCGCTGAGATGCCTCAAATAGCCAGGGGTGAATCCAGCAGGCTTTTGCCTGCTGGAAAGCGTTAATTAGCTCGGAGCCAAGTCTGGGTACGGAAGAAAAACCCCACATAACCCCGCACCATTAGATTGCCGTCTTTTTCCCATACTTTGCAATCATAGATTTTTCCTTTGGTGGGGTCGAGAATCTGGCCACTTTCATAAACATCACCTTTTTTGACCATGTCAGTGATGATATCCATACTGAGAATGGCTTTGCCTTTGCGCTCGCCGGGGCATTTCTCGCAAACCGGGTTGCCAGACTTTTTCAGTGTTTTGACAACGCGGCCAAAGTATTTTCCGTCTTTTTGATAAATTTCAACAATAGATTGGGGTTGGCCCGTTTCATCGTCAATGGTTTTCCATTTGCCGAGGATATCGGCGAGTGCCATTTGGGCAAACAATAAGGTACAGGCAACAATGAGAAGCTTGTGCATATTCATATCCTTTTATTTTAAACTGTGCTTATGCTGTAATGGGCTGTTTTTCTTCAAGAATTATGCAATCTAGTCCTGCAACCATTCAGGCATAGCCGGGACAAATCTTTTATACCCTGAATAGATCAAGATGAACAGCTAATAGAGAGGTGTTTACCAGATTCTGGCGGTGCGGCGGCCCAGGATTCATACTGGGGGTGTTCGTCGAAGGGTTTTGAGATCAGTTTGAATAATAGTTTTAGCGGTTGGAAATCACCTTGCTGTGCGGCTTCTATTACCTGCTGGGCGAGGTAGTTGCGCAAAATAAATTTGGGGTTGTGAGCCAGCATCAGGGTGGACCTCTGTTTGTTAAAGAAGGGCTCCTGTGCCAGGCGCTGATTGTATTGTTGCAGCCAGGCCTCAAGTGCCGGGTGTTGTTGGGGTGGTAGGAGTTGTCGCAGGGCGTCGACAGATTGGTTACAGCAATAATGGCTCAAAGCGCGAAAAGCCAGGGTGTAATCGGTGCGGCCAGCAGCCAGTAGGGCGAGAAAATCGGCGCACAATGGTTGATCAGCTTGCTGTTTGGTCTGCAATCCCAATTTGGCGCGCATGCGCGCCGAATAAGCTTCGGTTAACAGGGGTTTAAACTCTGCCAGGCAGTCGCGCAATTTATCGTGGCCAACCAGATTGGAGAGTGCATGCGCCAGAGCATTGAGATTCCATAATACGACGCCGGGTTGATTATCGAAGGCGTAACGCCCGCTGTGATCTGAATGATTGCAGATAAATCCTGGTTCATAATCATCGATAAAACCATAGGGACCGAAATCGAAGCTATCGCCAATAATTGACATATTATCAGTATTTAATACACCGTGGGCAAACCCCACAGCCTGCCAACCAGCGACCATTTCGGCAGTTTTGCACAGGCTAAATCGTAGCAGCTGTTCTGCCTGCTCGGCTATTGGTAGGGCTGTTACTTCTGGTAAAAAGCGCGCGCAGGTAAATTTGATTAGTTCCTGTTGGGCTTGTAACTGCCTTGTGTAAAATAAATATTCAAAGTGTCCAAAGCGGATATGGCTGCGCGCAACACGAATTAACATAGCGGCAGTTTCTATCGTTTCCCGCTGTACCGGTTCGTCACTGCCAACCAGGCACAGCGCTCGGGTGCTGTTGATGCCAAGCGCCGTGAGTGCCTCGCCAGCAAGGTATTCTCGTATTGTTGAGCGTAATACGGCGCGCCCATCGCCAAAGCGTGAATAGGGGGTTTTCCCTGCACCCTTTAAGTGCAGCTCCCATAATTCGCCGTTGTTGTTGATTTCACCGAGCAGTAAGGCGCGGCCATCACCCAGTTCAGGATTGTAGATACCGAACTGATGACCAGTATATTTCATCGCCAGAGGTTGGCTGCCGGGTAATAACTTTGCGCCGCAGCCCAGTGTTGCCCATTGGCAAGGTTTTACCTCTTGTGAGTCTATCCCCAGCAGTGCTAATACAGCAGGATTGACGTGGATTAACTTGGGGTTGGTAAAAGGCTGGGGTGTGGTTTTGTGGCCAAAAGCAACACCGAGATTGGCGTAGTGGTTACTGAGCCTTAGTTGTGAAAGCTTTATAGTGTTTGCTGTTGTCATACTGATCTCAATTGCAGCGGTGTGGATTGCCGCTGCCAAAAATGTACTTCCTGTAACAACAGGTCTTCGATCGCTGGATGTTTATCTAGCCAGCCGCGGGTGGCCTCAAGGGTGAAGCGCCGGGTATTTAATGGATTTTCCAGAGCATCGCTGGCATCTTCCACTTTCAGTACCATACCATTTAGTTGGCGATCACTTTGATCGCGATGTACGATGCAAGCGATACGCAGACACAATAACAGTTCCGGGCGCGGGTGGAAGCCATAATGTTCTCTTGGCGGTTTGATATTGCCACGCTGATTATGTATTAAGTAAGCTAGATTTTCCTGGGTGCTGCGGCTGAAGCCCGCCAGGTCGGCATGGGTGATGATGTAGCTACCGAGCTTACGGAAACCACTGTGAGAAAGGGCGAGGCCAATTTCATGCAAATCGGCAGCCCAGTGCAAAAGCTGTTGTTCAGTTGAATTGCTCTTAGGACAAACCTGACAAAATAATTGGTCGGCGGTATCACCGACCCGCTTAGCTTGGGCGCGATTGATGTCCCAGCGGGATACCAGCATGGCGACGGTGTCCGCACGGCGATCGCCGCCGTGGAGCCTGCCCGCCAAATCGTGCACTATACCTTCGCGAATGGCACAGGGAGAAATTTGCATTCGAGCAATATTTAGCTCACTGAAGATACTGTGTAAAATAGCTAAACCAGCAGCAAATACCGGGAGCCGCTCCCATTCCAGGCCGGGTAGCTGCAACTCTTTGGCCTGTTTGCAGGCGGCAACCTGAAGTGCCAGCTGATTGAGAGCACCCCACTCTATATCCCCCAGTTCACCAGCGTTTAATATGCGCGCTATCGCTTTTATGGTTCCCGATGCGCCGATTACTCGTGCGTTGTGAGCCAAATGCCGCAATCCCTGGAGTTCGCTGCTGGCGGCGCGGCGGGCGCGTTCAAAATTAGACGCAGAAAGCTTGCCTTCAGAGAAAAAGCGTTGACTGAAGCTGATACAGCCCATAAACAAGC
Source organism: Gammaproteobacteria bacterium (assembly GCA_022600975.1). Taxonomy (GTDB): domain Bacteria; phylum Pseudomonadota; class Gammaproteobacteria; order Pseudomonadales; family Cellvibrionaceae; genus Microbulbifer. Next base: position 2,855 of record JAHZJJ010000061.1, on the reverse strand, counting down.
TGTGTAATATTTCCGGCGTTTTTTTGCCTCTAGCCAGCTCAGTAGAGCCGCCGCCAATGTCGATGACACAGTTATGCTGCGATGAGCCGTTGGTGGCGGTCATGACGCCACTAAAGATGAGGCGTGCCTCCTCAATACCATTGATTATTTCGATAGGCGCACCCAAAAGCTGCTCTGCGGCTTCGAGGAAATTATCGGTATTATTTGCGATACGCAGTGTGTTAGTGCCCACTACACGGATATGGTCTGCAGGTATTGATGAAAGTACGGGCTGGAAGCGTCGCAACGCCAAAAGGGCAGCTTGTATTGAATCTGGCTTAAGATTGCGCTGGGCATCTAGCCCTTCAGCCAAACGTACCAAGGCGCGATCAGTGTGCAGCCGCACCATACGTTGGTCACGGAACTCTGCAAGTAGCAGGTGAAAGCTATTGGAGCCAAGATCTACGGCTGCGTAACGCTCATACATGGTTGATCCTATGAATAAATCTTCAGGTTAGTGTAGAAATATGCGTTAATAGATGAATAGAGTAAAAAAGCTTATAAGTTCTCGATACTCATTGTAGAACCACAAAAGCAAAATTGGTGATTGTCTCGAAGCGAAGCAAGTGCGGAAACTAATGCTAAAAAATACGCCTATATACCCAAAAGAACTCAGCTGGCTTTCATTTAACGAGCGTGTTCTTCAGGAGGTAGAAGATAAAGAAATACCCATTATAGAGCGCGTACACTTTATGGGCATTTTCTCCAGTAATCTTGATGAATTTTATCGAGTTAAAGTAGCAGATGTGCGAAGACTGATAACCTTTGCTAAAAGCGATAAAAAAAAGCAACACTTCTCTAGCCTATTGGTCAAGATTAATGAAAGGGTGTTTGAATTGCAACAGCGTTTTGTTGTGGCCTATCGCCAGGTTATGGCTGATCTTGATAAAGAGGGGATTCATTTAATTAATGAAATCCAGCTTAGAGATAGGCAGCAAGCTTATGTCGAAGAATATTTTCACCGCCAGGTGTTGCCTGAGCTGGAACCGTTTTTTATTGACGATCGTAAGGCTATGCCGCTACTCAATGAAGCGAGTACTTATTTTGCAATTGATCTACAGTTAGATGATTCTAGCAGACGTTTTGCGGCGCTAGAAATACCCACTGATAAGCTGCCGCGTTTTGTTTCATTGCCGCCGCGAAAAGGAAAGCGTGAAAAAGTTTATATCGTGCTAGATAATATAATTAGATCTTGTTTGACAGATGTTTTTCGTAGAGTTATTGATATTAAAACTGCACAGGCTTTCACCTTTAAAATTAGCCGGGATGCCGAGCTAGAATTGGGTGAGCAGATTACCCAAAATATTCTCTCTCGAGTAACCAGATCATTAAAAAAACGCAAGCAAGCCAAATTGGTACGCTTAGTATATGACCGCACAATGCCTGAATTTTTACTAGAGCTAATAAAGAAAAAATTAAAATTTGGGCGCTATGATAGCTATACTCCCGGTGGGCGTTATCACAATTCTAAAGACTTTATGGAGTTTCCAGTAGATTTTTCCCGGCATTGTTATAAAAAAATAAAACCACTACCCACTCTGCCGGAAGGAGAAAGTATTTTTTCTCGGTTGAGCCGCGGAGATCAGTTGGCTTACTATCCTTACCATGATTTTCGTTTGATAACCAACCTTTTGGCATCTTCAGCCATAGACCCCTTCGTAAAAGAGATTAATATTAATTTATATAGAGTTGCAAAAAACTCCCGTGTTATTGCCGCATTGATTAATGCCGCACGAAACCATAAGCAGGTAACAGCGGTAGTAGAATTGCAGGCAAGATTTGATGAGTTGGCCAATATTCATTGGTCTAATGAGCTGCGAGATGCAGGAGTAAATGTGATCTATGGAGTCCCTGGGTTTAAGGTACACTGTAAGTTAATTGCTATTTTGCGCGAAGAAAATGGAAAGGTGCGCTACTATAGTCATTTAGGAACTGGTAATTTTAATGAAAATACCGCGCGTTTATACTGTGATTTTAGCTTGCTTACAAGTGATGATAAAGTGGGAAAGGACGTAGCAAAAGTTTTTGATCTTCTGAAGAATTTTGAAAAACAAAAAAATAGCAAAAAGATTTATAATTATATTGCTGTTTCCCCTCAAAGTAATCGAAATAGTATTTTGGAGTGGATTGATTGTGAAATTAAGGCTGCTGAATCCGGCGCCCCGGCAGCATTGTTTTTTAAATGTAACAATCTGGTAGATGGAGAAATTATTTCAAAGCTTTATGAAGCAAGTAATGCCGGGGTGAGGATTAGGGTTATTGTGCGCAGTATGTGCTCTTTATTATGTGATAGGCCAGGATTGTCAGATAATATTGAGGTGATTAGCCTAGTGGATAAGTATTTAGAGCATGCACGTTGTTACGTATTTTATAACGGTGGAGATGAAAAGGTGTGGCTATCTTCAGCAGATCTTATGACTCGTAATCTCGATCATCGCGTCGAAGTAACTTTTCCTATATTGGACTCACATAATAAGAAATTGGTGTTGGATATTATGGAATTGCAGTGGAGTGACAATAAAAAAGCGCGAGTAATCGACAAAGATCAAAACAACATGCAGATTGCCAATTACAATAATAAAAGTTGCCGTGCCCAAAATGCTATTTACGAATATCTTAAAAAGTACAGTAAACGGTGTAAAAAAACTGCTTAGCTTAACCAAAGCCGCACCCCTGTTAAATATCACTAGAAAGTCTTTACTCGAAAAATTGCGCAAGTTTGGCGGGTTGCTTCGAGGCCGACTCCCAACATGGAGCATAACCTCCACTGGAATAACGCCCATCACCCTAGTTTAAGTGCCAAATACTTTTTAGTC
>JAHZJJ010000060.1 GCA_022600975.1 Gammaproteobacteria bacterium | reverse complement strand
GCAAACGGTTCACCTCGGTGAGATTTTCGCTGTTACGCCGGTATGGATGGAAGACGGTAGCATAAGGCTCTATATTGTGGCCCGCGATGATGGTGAACTGACTAGAGTTGAGCGGATCTTACCCGCAGCAAAAAAAGCCCAGCGACCAGAAGACCAGCAAAACGCCCAAGCCTTTGAGGGTGGCCCGCCTCCTAAACCTCCGAGCGATGATTCAGGTTCGATGAATTGAAGAGCAGAGCGCAAGACTAGCCATACTTGCGCTCAACAGTACAAAAGTACTGTCGTCCCTATGCCGTGAATGGGGGGATGTCAGTGTGACTTTTATTACAAAAAATTCCACTTAAGTAAATCACACCTGTATACAGGTGTGATTTAGCTTGCTAACCCTAGAAAATTCAGTGCTGCAAACTGCGCTTTGTCTATAACGATCTTTTCAGGCGGGGCGCAGTTATCCATGAGGTTTATTAAACGACAATTAGAGTGGCCGCATTACTTGCAGGAAAAATCTGATGTTTTGTCGATTACTATCGAATGATTAATTCAGCGGTTTAATGGTATAAGCACAGCGCCGTGCCCCATGCAGCGTATGCTCTGTACGTTCGACTTTAGCCTGTAAGACCTGTTCAAACAGCGATAACTCTGCCCGGCAAAAAGCTTGACAAGATGTCGCTGCCGTAAAAATCGGACAATGGTTTTCAATTAGCAAAAAAGAGCCATCTTGCTGCTGCTCAAATTCAGCCATATACCCTTCGCGCGTGCGCAAGGCCGCAAGTCGCTCAAGGCGCTCTTTCAGGCTCTGGGCACCCTGCAATTCTTGACCATAGGTTTCAAGGCTCTTCTGTTCCCTGGAGTCAACCAGACGATCAATGCCCTCTTCTCCAAAGGCCTCGCGCACGCTATCTAGTAGCTGCATTGTTAAATCTGAATGGGTGTCCGGAAAGCGTCCGTGCCCCGCTGCGGTAAGCTGCCAATATTGGTTTGGCCGCCCCACGCCTTTCGATTGACAATAGGATTCTACCAAGCCGTTTGATGCCAGCTTGGCAAACTGCTGACGAGCCGCTTCGGCGGTTGTTCCCAACGCTTTACCGGCCTCTGAAGCTTGTTGAGGGCCGCGGGTCTTCAACAGTTGAAGCAACCGATCAGCGGCAGAAGGTAAACTTTTTTTCATTTTAACAAGGTTTCTCTTGACAAAATAAAGTGTTCCTTTCAATATAAAAAGGATTTTCTTGGTTTAAGACTTTAAAGTATTGCCGCCATTTTGGCAATCACCCATCTCGCTTACGCATTAGGAGGAAATATGCGCACACAAAAACAAAAATGGGGAAATTTACTTTCAGTTAAGGGTTCAAGGCGAGTGCTAACGGTGAGCTTTGGTTTCTGGAGCTCCGCCGCCTTGCCTTTCTCGGAAACTCAAGCTGCTGTTTCCGAGGTGAAGATCTGGCTATTGGTATTCGCCATTTTGATACCTATTAGCCTGCTCCATTTCACTTTCCTGGCATTACCTGCCCTTAGCCAAAGCACTTTAAACTGCAAACTATTCGCACAATTTGAAGATCTAAGCCGTTTGCGGTAAAGGCTGCGGGCACCCTTTCTAGCTTAAACGTCTGTCGAGGGGGTGCCGCACTCTAAGTCAAGCAATCACTAAGTTTACGGCTTTTTACTCTCAACCCGAGTAGTTTCAGTACGCTTTTCAACTACCGGAAACCCTCGATCACGCATCAGTGCCGCTATGTCGGCATCGCGACCACGAAAAGCGCGGTAAGCTATCGCTGGATCCACAGAATTACCCGCCGCAAACAGATGTTTTACCAATTTATCCGCAACGGCTTTGTCATAAAAGCCGCCTTCCGCTTCCGTAAAGGATTCTGCCGCATCGGAAGTCAGCACATCCGCCCACAAATAACCATAGTAACCCGCTGAGTAGCCTTCTCCAGAAAATATATGTCCAAACTGAGGAGTGCGATGACGCATAACCACCTCACTGGGCATACCCAAGGCTTTAAGCGTTTCACGCTCAAAGGCATCCGGGTCTAAATTTTTAGGGTCAGCGGTGTGTAGTTTCATGTCCACCAATGCCGAGGCTAAGTATTCTGTAGTCGCAAAACCTTGATTAAAGTTTGCGGCTTGTTTAATTTTGGCAATTAGCTTAGCAGGAATTGGTTTGCCCGTTTTATAGTGTACGAGATATTTATTAATCACCGCGTCTGTGCTCAACCAGCGCTCCAGTAGCTGGGATTGAAACTCAGTGTAATCGCGTAGGCCGCCGTTAAGGCTTGGATAGGTTACCTTCGAAGACAAATAATGTAGTGCGTGGCCGAATTCATGAAAGAAAGTTTGTGCATCATCCCAGCTCACCAGCACTGGCTCACCGGGTACACCTTTAATAAAATTTGAATTATTGCTCGCCAACACAGTTTGCTCGCCAGCAAAAGTGGCATGATTGCGGTAGGCGGTGGCCCAGGCACCCGAGCGTTTTCCAGAGCGTGCAAACGGATCTAAATACCATAAACCTATATGCTTACCTGTAGTTTTATCTGTGACCTCCCAAACTTTAACATCCGGATGAAAAACCGACACCTGGCCCGCTTTCACCGGCTTAAAATCGAAATTAAATAACTCACCGGCTACGTAAAACATGCCTTCACGTAACTTATCTAGTTGCAAATATTGCTTTACTTCATTGGAGTCCAGGTCATATTTTGCTTTGCGAACTTTTTCTGCATAATAGCGATAATCCCAGGGTTCAATTTTAATATTGGCCTGCTCCGTATCGGCAATTTGTTGCATATCTGCAACCTCTTCTTCAACCCGCGCTACTGCCGCTGGCCACACGGCTTCCATCAATTCAATAGCGGCCTCGGGGGTTTTTGCCATACGATTACTCAAGCGCCACTGAGCGTAATTGTCAAAACCCAAAAGCGCGACGCGTTCATCCCGTAGCTTTAGAATTTCAGCAATAATCTCATTGTTATCTTGTTTGCCACCGTTGTCTCCACGGCTATAATAATTGCGCCAGATTTTTTCACGCAAAGCACGATCATCCGCATAGGTCAAAAAAGGATCTATTGACGAGCGGGTGTTCGTGATAACGTACTTTTCCTTTTGACCTTTTTCTGCTGCCAATGCTGCCGCAGTTGCCACAAAGGAGTCAGGTAGGCCGCTCAATTGATCGGCAGTGAGGAAAACATCATAGTTCTCTTCATCGGCCAATACATTATTAGCAAATTTTGTATGTAATTTAGCCAGTTGTTGATTGATCTCGGCATAGCGAACCTTATCCTTACCAGTCAAGGTTGCACCATTGCTAGCAAACTCATCATATTCCAGCTCAACAAGCCGCTTTTGTTCTGCATTCAATTGAGAATGGTTGCGCTGTCTATACACCGTTTTTATGCGCTGAAATAATGTGTTGTTATGGGTAATCGCTGAAGTGAAATCAGCCAGCTTAGGCGCTATTTGCTGTTGCACAGCACGAAATTCTGGCGAAGACAGATTGTTACTTAAAATGCCATAGTAGACAAAAATTCGGTTTAATGCTGCATTACTGCGCTCCATAGCCTCAATAGTGTTGGCAAATGTAGGCGGCTCCGGATTATTGGCGATTTTATCAATCTCATCGAGATTTTGTTTCATAGCCGTTTCCAGCGCAGGCTGCATATCGGCGATACGCAGTTTATCGAATGCTGGCACACCACCATAAGGGCCAGGCCAGGTTGACAATAGAGGGTTACTGACATTCTCTAGTTTGCCGGCCTCAACTGGGGGCTGCTGTTCGTTTTTTCTAGCGCTCGTTTGTACTTCTTTGCTAAACGCACCACCAGTTGCCAGAGCAGCAGCAACAACTACTGCAATTGGTTTTAGACGCATTAGTAAACCCCTATTGCCCATAAATTGTGGGCAACAAGTGTAATATCAGTTGCTTACAATGGCTATTGTTATTCTTCTGTGTGCCTGAACAAAGCTGGGCTTCATACTTATTTGCAAACAACCCAAAAAATTCTTGCAAAACTTCAAAAGAGATAATCTTAAATTTGGGCACTGCAGCTCTGAATAATAGCTATACGGAATTTGGGGTGCTTAACCACACTAGCTGACGAATAGATACATTAAACTTACCGAAACATTGTATCGTCGATAAGCCAGCTTTTACTTTGAAACACTCAATATTGAGGCCGAAACATCATTTAATTATGTTAGAAGGGAAGCTGGGAGGCTAAAAGTGCCAACAAAATGCAACTTACAAGTACCAACGTAACTTGCTTCGCAAGCTGACTACCGTGCCAACTATCGTGAGCACCGGGGCTTCAAATTGATGGGTTATCGCCAATGCTGGTAGTGAAGTAATTGTTCCAACGATAACTCGTTGATCCACCGTGGTGCCTTTTTCAACCAGAGCAGCAGGCGTCGCAGGGTTTAGCCCTTTGGCAACTAGTTGCTCTGAAATTATCGGTAGGCTGGCGAGCCCCATGTAAAACACCAATGTTTGTGCTGGGCCCGCGAGCTCACGCCAGGGTAACTCCAACTTACCTTGTTTCGCGTGTCCGGTGATAAAGCGTACAGATTGTGCGTGATCTCGGTGGGTCAAAGGAATGCCTGCGTAACTGGCACAGCCGGAGGCGGCAGTGATTCCAGGCACAATTTGAAAAGGAATCTTTGCATCCGCAAGGCGATCCATCTCCTCACCGCCGCGACCAAATATAAAAGGATCACCACCCTTTAAGCGCAGCACTTTCTTACCTTCATTGGCAAGCGTCACGAGTAAGTGATTGAGGTCATCTTGGGGGACCGAGTGAAATTCTCGCTTTTTACCCACATAAATGCGTTCGGCGTCTCTGCGTACCAGATCCAGTACCTGGGGCGAAACCAGCCGATCATAGAGCACAACATCGGCTTGCTGCATCAGCCGCAATGCGCGAAAGGTCAGTAAATCCGGATCACCGGGGCCACCACCAACCAAATAAACCTCGCCCCTCGGTGATGGTTCGTGTTGCCAGTTGTCGAGTTCGCTCAGCAGCGCCGACTCAGCCTCCCTACTCTGCCCCCGTTCAAACAGCGCCGCTACGGGCCCGGAAAAAACCCATTGCCAAAAATCTTTGCGCCGTATTTGAGGTAGTTTTGCCGTAACCTTTTGCCGCATGCGCCCGGCAAATTCAGCAAGCGGCCCTAGCCCTGGTGGCAAGAGTGTTTCTATCTGCGTGCGCAACATACGCGCAAGCACCGGCGCATTGCCCCCACTGCTGATACCAACTGCAATAGGGCCCCGTTCAACTATTGCCGGAAAAGTAAAACTGCACAACTCTGGAGCATCGACAACATTGACCGGTAGTTTGCAAGAGCGAGCGTCAGTGGAAATTACCGCGTTGACCTGTTGATCCAAAGTAGCAGCAACTACTAGGTCAACCCCATTGAGGTGTTTTTTATGGTAGTAATCGGGAAAAGTTTCGCCGCCGCTATCACGCACCAATTGTACCAATTCAGTCTCTATACTGGGTGCCACTACAATCAACCGAGCTCCCGCTTTAACCAACAAGCGCGCTTTACTTGTAGCCACCGCACCGCCCCCAACGATCAAACAAGGGCGCTGTTGAAGATCAAAGGCGAGAGGTAAATAACGCAAAATTTATTCCATGTCAGCCGAGTCAGGCAGTTTTCTCTGTAGCTGCCACATCGATGCTTTTGGCCCCGCCCATATAGGGCTGAAGTACTTTGGGTATCTGAATGCTGCCGTCTTTCTGCTGGTAATTTTCCAGAACAGCAAGCAAAGCTCGGCCCACTGCTAGGCCTGAGCCATTCAATGTGTGGAGCAACTCTGGCTTGCCGGTTTGCGGATTGCGCCAACGGGCTTTCATGCGCCGTGCCTGAAAGTCCCCAACCAGTGAGCAAGATGAAATCTCTCGATACTTGTTTTGAGAGGGTAACCATACTTCTAGGTCATACGTTTTGCGTGCGTGAAAACCGAGGTCGCCTCCGCATAACACCATTGTGCGGTACGGTAGTTCGAGCTGCTGCAAAATCGTTTCCGCGTCGGTGGTCAACTGTTCTAAGGCTTGCTCGGATTGATCCGGGCGGGTAAACCATACCAGTTCCACTTTTTCAAACTGGTGTTGGCGTATCATGCCGCGAGTATCGCGGCCATGAGAACCGGCCTCAGCGCGAAAACAACTGGTGTGGCTGGCAAATTTGTGCGGTAATGAGTCGGCATCTTCTACAATTTCATCGCGATACAGATTCGTCAGCGGTACTTCCGCTGTGGGGATCAAATAAAAATCGCGGGCGTCTTCTAGTTTAAACAAATCATCGGCAAACTTGGGCAGCTGAGAGGTGCCATACAAGGAATCGCCATTGACGACCATCGGCACATTCACCTCGTGGTATCCGTGGTGCTCTGTATGTTGCTCCAGCATGAATTGTGCCAAGGCGCGGTGTAGACGGGCGATTTTGCCACTCATTACAACAAAGCGGGAACCGGTCAGTTTGGTAGCTATTTCAAAATTTAGCCCCTGTAGCTGCGCGCCGAGATCTACATGGTCGCGCACCGCAAAATCAAATTTGCGCGGTTGGCCCCAACGACGCAATTCGACATTATCGTCTTCACTTGCGCCCTCGGGTACCGATTCATCGGGCAGATTTGGCAGTGCAGAGAGCTGTTCATCCAGTGTCTGCTGCAGTTCACTAAGAGCTTGCTTGGCTACGCTGAGCTGGCCGCTGAGGGATTCCACCTCTTTGAGCAATGGCGCTATATCTTCACCATTCGCTTTGGCGCGACCGATGTTTTTCGACTTGCTATTGCGTTCGCTTTGTAGCGCTTCAGTGTTTACCTGCAGAGATTTACGGCGCTCTTCGAGGCGTTCCAGGTTGGCTGTATCCAGTTGCACATCGCGCTTTGCTAGCGCTGCGGCAACCTGATTCAGTTGGGTGCGAAGGAGTTTAGGATCGAGCATGATGGTTTGATTACCGCATTTCTGAGTGATTTGTTAAAAATATTTCGTTGCTAATGCAATGGCGCTACCAGTGGCCAGCAAACATACCAGAACACTGATCAGCACATAAGCCAGCGCCGTGAAAAGTTGACCATTGTGCCACAACATCAGGGTTTCCAGCGAGAAGGTGGAAAAGGTCGTGAGCGCACCAAATAACCCAGTCATTAATAGTAGGCGCCATTCGGGTGCGAGCAGACCGCGTTCTGTGATTAGCACATAACAAATGCCAATTAAAAAAGCTCCGAGTAGATTGACAATCAGTGTCCCCAGGGGAAACTTATCCTGAAACAACGGATAGGCCCAGACACTGATTGCGTAACGTAACAGCGCCCCCACAGCACCGCCGCAAGCAATTGCCAGCCATTGCATATCGAGCCTCCGATTCCTGTCTGTGTTGGACCAACCCACTCAATCCGAAGAGGAATAACGCCGCTGCGAGCTGTTGCGATTCAGTGTTTGTAAATGTTGTAATTTGGCGCTGATTTTAAGTTCCAAACCGCGCTCTGTCGGCTGATAATAGCGGCGTTCGGAAATGGCTTCTGGGAAATACTCTTCACCAGCGGCGAACCCTTCTGGCTCATCGTGGGCGTAGCGGTATTCTGCGCCATGGGCCATTTCTTTCGCCAGTTTGGTAGGCGCATTGCGTAGATGCAATGGCACCTCGTAACTGGGGTCGCGGCGAACATCTGTCAGTGCGCGTTTGTAACCGCTGTAAACGGCGTTACTTTTTGCTGCCACTGCCAAATAAACCACCGCCTGAGCGAGTGCCAGCTCTCCTTCTGGGCTGCCCAGGCGCTGCTGTGCATCCCAAGCGTTGAGCGCTATTTGCAACGCCCGCGGGTCGGCGTTACCGATATCCTCACTGGCCATACGCAGTATCCGGCGAGCGATATACAGCGGATCGCAGCCACCATCAATCATCCGTGCAAACCAGTAGAGTGCGGCGTCCGGATCGGAACCGCGTACGGATTTATGCAGCGCCGAAATTTGATCATAAAAATAGTCGCCGCCTTTATCAAAGCGACGCACATCGGCACTCAAAACTTCATCTAAAACCGCTTCATCAACAGTGAAACAACCGCCTTCTTCACGCCCGAGGTCACAGGCAATTTCCAGCAGATTTAAGGCACTGCGGGCATCGCCATCGGCATTATGGGTGATTTTATCGAATATCAGCGGGTCAATCTTGAGATTGCGCGCCTTCAATTGTTCATCTTCACTTAATGCCCGCTGCAACAGACCCTGCAGCTCGGGATGAGTGAGGTTGCGCAATCGGTAGACACGGCAACGGGATAGCAATGCGTTATTCAATTCAAAAGCGGGGTTTTCCGTAGTAGCGCCGACAAAAGTTATGTCACCCTCTTCTACATGAGTTAAAAAGGCGTCCTGCTGGGCCTTGTTAAAGCGGTGTACTTCATCCACAAACAAAATGGTTGGACGATTAGATTGGCGACTGTGCTGCTGAGCTTCCGTCACCGCTTGACGAATATCCTTTACCCCCGCGAGCACAGCGGACAAAGTACTAAAATGCGCATCACATTCCTCAGCCAGAAGCCGGGCAAAGGTGGTTTTACCTACCCCGGGCGGCCCCCAGAGCACCATCGAATGAAGTTGTCCACGCTCCACTGCTTCGCTTAGTGGTCTGCCCGTGCCCAACAGATGTGTTTGACCGACAAAGTGCGTCAGTGTCTGCGGGCGCATGCGCGCGGCCAGAGGCTGATGTTGAGGCTGCGTTTGAAATAAATCACTCATCGCGAATAATATCGGTGCCTTTGGGAATCTTAAATTCAAACTGTTCGGCATTGAGCCCGGGGTTGGCCGTCAAGTCAGTGAAACTGAGCTCGGTGGTTTGGCCCATGGCATCTTTTACCATCATCTCCACCGGCAACCCTTTTTTGCCAAAGCGGATTGTCATGGCTTTAAAGGATGCCGTCGCTCGTTTAGGCTTCAAATTGTAAACTCCTCCCGCTTCGGCAACCTCAAAGGCCCGGCGAATATCACCCACTTTGCCGCTGAGTAATAATGCCGGTGTATCCTCTGTAGCTTGATCAACCGAGCGAACAGTAACCTGTTCTAAATCAGGATCATACAACCACAACTTATTGTTATTTATCACCAACAGTTGGGGAAAAGGTTCATCAGTCGACCAACGTAATTTTCCTGGACGCTGCACCAAAAAGTGGCCACTGCTTCGTTGCAATACTTCGCCCCGCTCGTCTTTCAAAACCTGATTGAAATTCCCAGAGATTGATGCCAGTGGTTGCAGTAACCCGCTCAATGCTTCGCTGGCATCGGCGTAGACAGCGTTGGCGCTGAAGACAAAAATAACAACAAACAACCGGCTCAGTAACTGTGCCATATCTCTCACTCCTGGGCTCAAGGCTCCAGCTCCGTATTGATGAATGGGAATTGCTGTTTTAGATCAGGACACTGGCCGTGGCGCTAACACCTCTCGATTGCCATTGGTGCCCTGGGCCGAGACAACCCCGGCAGATTCCATGGCTTCAATCATGCGTGCCGCCCGATTGTAACCAATTCGCAACTGACGTTGCACCGATGAAATCGAAGCTTTGCGCGATTGAGTAACAAAAGCTACCGCTTCGTCATACAGCGCATCGGCTTCAGGGTCTTTCTCTTCATCCTCGGCAGCCATACCCGGTACGGGGATGCTATTGTTGGCTTCGTCGACAATGCCATCAATGTAGTCAGGCTCGCCCTGTTGACGCCAGCTGGCGACGACCCGATGCACTTCATGGTCATCGACAAAGGCTCCGTGTACACGCACAGCGACGCCACTGCCCGGTGGTAGGTATAACATATCGCCGTGCCCAAGCAGTTGTTCCGCGCCCCCTTGATCGAGGATAGTGCGCGAATCAACTTTGGAAGACACTTGAAAGGCAATGCGTGTCGGCACATTAGCTTTAATCAGGCCAGTAATCACATCTACTGATGGGCGCTGAGTGGCTAATAAAAGATGAATACCGGCGGCGCGAGCCTTTTGAGCAATGCGCGCAATCAGCTTTTCGACTTTTTTGCCGACGATCATCATCATATCGGCAAATTCGTCAATCACCACCACCAATGCGGGCAAATGTTCAAGGTACGGCGCCGTCTGCTCGGCCTCCGGTATTGATGACAAGGAATCGGGTTGCCAGAGTGGGTCCAGCAACGGCGCACCGGCCTCCTCGGCATCGCGTACCTTGCGATTAAAGCCAGCCAAATTGCGCACGCCCATGGTCGCCATCAGCTTATATCGTCGCTCCATCTCACCAACACACCAACGCAGGCCATTAGCGGCGTCATTCATATCGGTGATAACTGGCGTCAACAGATGGGGGATACCCTCGTATACTGAGAGTTCGAGCATCTTCGGGTCCACCAGTATTAACCTTACCTGCTCTGGAGTAGACTTGTACAGCAAGCTCAGCAGCATCACATTGACTCCCACCGACTTACCAGAGCCGGTGGTACCGGCAACCAACAAATGTGGCATTTTTGCAAGGTCGGTGATAATCGGCTGCCCGGAAATATCCTGGCCCAGTGCCAAAGTCAGGGCAGAAGCGGCTTTGTCGTAGACTTCGGCACCGAGCACTTCACTAAGACGCACCAATTGCCGATTCTCATTCGGTATTTCAATGCCCACTACTGATTTACCTGGAATCACCTCCACTACTCGCACGCTGATCACCGCAAGTGAGCGCGCCAAATCTTTTGCCAGGTTGGTGATACGACTGACCTTGACCCCCGGCGCCGGCTGTATCTCAAAGCGCGTCACTACCGGCCCAGGCAATACTGAAACTACTTCGGCAATTACGCCAAAATCCTTTAGCTTCAGCTCCAACAGCTGCGACATCGACTGCAGGGATTTGCGTGAAAAACCGGTTTTTTTATTGCTGTCGGCAGGGTCCAATAATGAAAGAGCAGGCAGAGTAGAGCTGGGCTTGTTGTTAAACAATTCACCTTGCTTTCCGTTTGGCGCCCTGAGGCTTTGCTGATGGTTCGCTACTTGCGCAGCGATTTTTGGTGGCTGACGTTTTGTATTGCCTTGTAACTGGGATGCGACCACGGTTTTACGGCTAACCATCACCTTTTTTGACGCTTGCTTTTCCCGTTGCTGCTGACAGGCAAGGACGACTTGCTTCGCGAGCCAACTAAACACTGTCAATACCCAGCGCCCAATATCTTCCAGTAACTTGGACCACGACATACCAGTGAATACTGTTATGCCAAAAGCGCAAAAAGCCAACAATAAAATAGTTGCACCCACATAACCTAAGCGCTGTTCGGCAAAACTTGACACCTCCGTACCAACAATGCCCCCATTGGAAAATGGCAGAGATGATGCGGCCCGATCAAAACACAGGGATATCAGCGCCGCGGCAGACACCAGTAAAACTGCAAGGCCAAAAACCCGCAATGCCAATAAGGGGCCGTGGAAGCGCGCACTTTTGTCTCGCAGTATCCGCAGTGCACGCCAACCAATCAGTAATGGAAATAGATAAGCCACATAACCCAACAACGATAGGAAAACATCTGCCAACCAGGCACCTGTGGGCCCTATGGCATTGCCAATAGCATGGCCGCTGCCGGTACTGGACCAACCGGGATCTTGTGGGCTGTAACTTAGGATGCTAACGCCAAGTAAAAGGGCCCCGGCCAGGAGCACTATCAGCGCACCCTCACGCATTAGGCGGGCAATCAATGAATCCGTTACGGGCCTGGTTTCTTCGCTCGCTTGTTCTGCCTTCAATGGCTTACCTCAAGTAGGTTGGTAGGAATGGCGGTGGATATTGGACTATGTACTACAGGCGAGCAAAAATTGCCATAAGAAACAGTCATAAACAATCACTTTAGAGAGCAATTTAATTTTTTAAAACAATAACTTATATCATTAAGCTAATGCTATTTATTCAATCAGGTCCAATTCAAAAAATACGCAAACTGTAGAATAGCTTCCCCTAATCAGAGGAATAAAAGGAAACTATTTGGTTGAACAGAAGGCTTCCTCTATCATTGATCGGAATTTAATAGCGCCGACCGATGGATTGTTGGCCGAGGAATCGTTGCTGACACTAAAAGTCTCGTCTTCGATACCGTATTTGTTTTACACAACTTGATGTGAGTTTTTTATGAGCAACCACCACCGCCTGATTATTCTTGGTTCCGGCCCCGCTGGCTATACTGCCGCCATCTATGCTGCACGTGCAAATCTAAATCCAGTTGTAATCAGCGGAATGCAACAGGGCGGCCAGCTTACCACTACCACTGATGTAGAAAACTGGCCCGGAGGTATAGCTGAGCTACAGGGTCCCGATCTGATGGTACAAATGCAGCAACACGCCGAACGCTTCGACACTCAGGTATTATTTGACCACATCCATGAAGTTGACTTGAAGCAGCGCCCGTTTGTACTTAAGGGTAACACCACCTACACTTGCGACGCATTGATTATTGCTACTGGCGCTTCGGCTCAGTATCTCGGTTTACCTTCTGAGGAGACCTTTCAAGG
Source organism: Gammaproteobacteria bacterium (assembly GCA_022600975.1). Taxonomy (GTDB): domain Bacteria; phylum Pseudomonadota; class Gammaproteobacteria; order Pseudomonadales; family Cellvibrionaceae; genus Microbulbifer. The sequence continues at coordinate 2,628 of JAHZJJ010000060.1, read as the reverse complement.
CCGTGGTGTTAGTGCCTGCGCCACTTGTGATGGTTTCTTTTATCGCGATCAAAAAGTGATCGTTGTCGGTGGCGGCAACACAGCTGTTGAAGAGGCGTTATATCTCTCCAATATTGCCAGCGAGGTCACTCTAGTACATCGTCGCGATGAATTGCGGGCAGAAAAAATCCTTCAGGATCGCCTGCTAGCCAAGGCTGATAACGGCAATATTAAGCTCTGCTGGCACCATACGCTGGATGAAGTGCTGGGTGATGACAAGGGGGTAACCGGTGTGCGTCTGCGCAATGTGCAGGACAACACTACCCAAGAGCTGACTGCAGCTGGTGTATTTATTGCTATTGGCCACAAGCCCAACACCGATATTTTTTCTGGTCAGCTGGAAATGCACAATGGTTATATTGTGGTTAACAGCGGTGTTAACGGCAATGCGACCCAAACCAGCATTCCCGGTGTTTTTGCTGCTGGTGATGTAGCCGATCATATCTACCGTCAGGCAGTGACATCGGCAGGCTCTGGCTGCATGGCGGCATTGGATGCTGAACGATTTCTGGACACCGAATGAGATCCAATCCTTTACTCAGCTCATTCTTTCGTGAGCACCGAACCTGATGAGCAGGGTGCTATCGCCCTGCTCGACAGTCGACAAATTGCGTTCCCACCCACTCATCAGGCCCACCCCAGTGGGCTCTTGGCAGTGGGGGGCAGCCTGAGCCCTAATTGGCTGCTGGCCGCCTATCAACACGGCATTTTCCCCTGGTTTAATGATGATCAGCCGATCCTGTGGTGGAGCCCCAACCCTCGATGTGTCATTTTCCCCGATCAATTGCACATTAGCCGCAGCTTGTCCAAGCTGTTACGCCGCAAGTTATTTCGGCTCACTTTTAACACAGCTTTCGAACAGGTAATCGATGCTTGCCGTGCACCGCGAGTACAACAAGACAGCCCCGGCAGTTGGATTACCGATAACATGCGACAGGCCTATATACGGCTTCACCAGCTCAAACTGGTGCATTCCATTGAAGTCTGGCAGGATGACGACTTGGTCGGCGGCCTCTATGGGCTGTCGCTAGGGCGAGTGTTCTTTGCTGAATCCATGTTCCACCGCGCCAGTAATGCCTCTAAAGTGGCCTTGGTCTACTTAGCTGGGCAGCTGTGCTCCTGGGGTTGCTCGCTTATTGACTGCCAAGTGACTAGCCCTCACCTGCTGAGTCTTGGTGCTATAGAGTTACCCAGGCATGAATTTGAATGTTATCTGCAAGCAGGCTTAGTGCTTCCGCCCTTCAAAGACCCCTGGATATTGTCCTGGAACCCTGTACATTAGCCCTGCCCATCTTCTTACGTTGATGGCGCTACAATCATAAAAGGCACTTATTACAACGGGGAGCTCGTGTTGAGCAGGTATTCACAGCTTGATTCAGTACATCTGTTGACTACCCTGCCACACCCTTGCGGCTACCTGGAAACCCAGCAGGCAACAACGGTTTTTGTCGACCCACAAACAGCCATAGATCAGCGGCTTTACAGCCGTCTATCCGAAATGGGATTTCGACGCAGTGGCAATTATCTCTACCGGCCACGGTGTGCGAACTGTCACGCTTGCATACCAGCACGCCTACCCGTTGAGCTATTTACACCCAATCGTAACCAGCGGCGCTGCTGGAGGCGCAACCACGACTTGGCAATAGCGCATGTCGATAAGATTAATTGCGATGAGCACTACCCTGTCTATGCCCGCTATATCGAACAGCGACACAGCGATGGTGAAATGTATCCCCCAACCTATGAGCAGTTTTGCAGCTTTCTCAACTCCAATTGGGCAAGCACCCGGTATATTGAATTTCGCACCCATGGGCGCCTGGTTGCCACGGCAGTAACCGACTTACTTACTGTTGGCGTTTCTGCAATCTATACTTTTTTTGACCCCGACGAGGCTAGGCGCAGTCTTGGCACCTACTCAGTTATGCATCAAGTAGCCTGGGCGCAACAGTTGGGCCTGCGTTATGTCTATCTGGGCTATTGGATTGCTAATTGCAAAAAAATGGCCTACAAAAGCCAGTTTCGGCCACTGGAGCTACGCCAAGGAAAATGCTGGTCACTCAAGTTAAACTGAGCAAAATATCGTAATTTAAAGGAATATTGCCATCAATCGGGATTATTGCTTGGCCTACTGTGGCTTTTCGTGCAAAATGCTCGGCCGTCGCACCACGGGTTTGCCAAACGGCCGACCGTGATCAAGCTCAGCACAAAATTGAAGGTTACTGCCGCATGGCAAAAGACGATTATATTGAAATGGAAGGTGAGGTGATCGACACCCTACCAAACACCACATTCCGCGTAAAACTGGAAAACGGTCATGTGGTGACCGCGCACATTTCTGGAAAAATGCGCAAGAATTATATCCGAATTTTGACTGGTGATAAGGTCAAAGTAGAATTGACTCCTTACGATTTGTCAAAAGGCCGCATAACCTACCGCGCCCGCTAGAGCTAGCGATTTGCAGCTATAAACACCGTTTAGGTAGAACTGCCGGCCACCCGGCACTTCCCTATACAGATCTGCAGCTGGACCACTAAATAAGATGCCGCCCACTCCAAACTGTTGGCGTCGTATTGCTGCTCAGTCGTTGGG